>NZ_JBFODT010000034.1:0-211244 GCF_040908465.1 Aeromonas sp. R10-1 | reverse complement strand
ACCACACCCTTGGTCAGCACCAGCTGGGCAGCGGTCTTCTTGTTGGTGGTGATGGCCAGGATCCAGGCTTTCGGGAAGTACTTGCGGATGGCCTTGGCAGACTTGCCGCCTTCAGTGGCGACCACGATCAGCGGGGCGTCCAGCTTCTCGGAGGTCTCGACCGCGCCTTTGCAGACCGCTTCGGTGATGCGCAGCTTGTTGCTGTCGTTGGCGGCAGACAGGTTGGACGGCATCACGGAGTCGGTACGCTCGCAGATGGTGGCCATGATGGTCACGGCTTCCAGCGGGTACTTGCCCTTGGCGGACTCACCGGACAGCATGACGGCATCGGTACCGTCCAGGATGGCGTTGGCCACGTCGCCGGCTTCGGCGCGGGTCGGACGCGGGTTCTTGATCATGGAGTCCAGCATCTGGGTGGCGGTGATGACCACTTTGCGTGCCTTGTTGCACTTCTCGATGATCATCTTCTGGGCGAAGATCACTTCTTCCACCGGGATTTCCACACCCATGTCGCCGCGGGCGACCATGATGCCGTCGGACACGGCCAGGATCTCGTCGAAGTTGTCCAGGCCTTCCTGGTTTTCGATCTTGGAGATGATCTGGATGGCCTCGCCACCGTGGGCCTTCAGGTGCTCACGGATTTCCAGCACGTCTTCCTTCTTGCGGATGAAGGAGGCGGCCACAAAGTCGACGCCCTGCTCGCAACCGAAGATCAGGTCGCGCTTGTCTTTCTCGGCCAGGGCCGGCAGCTTGATGGAGACGCCCGGCAGGTTGATGCCCTTGTTCTCGCCCAGATCGCCGTTGTTCAGGACTTTACAGATCACTTCGCGTTCGGTGATCTCGATGACGTCCAGGCCGATCAGGCCATCGTCAACCAGGATACGGTTGCCGACGCGCAGGTCGCTGGCAAAACCGGCATAGGTGACGGCGACTTTGTCTTTGTTGCCCACCACGGTCTGGTCGGTGGTGAAAGTGAAGGTCTGGCCGGCGACCAGGGAGACGTCGTTGCCGCCTTCGAGCTTGATGGTGCGGATTTCCGGACCCTTGGTGTCCAGCAGGATGGCTGCGTGCTTGCCGGTTTCGGCCATGACAGCGCGCAGGTTGCTGATGCGACCACCGTGTTCGGCGTAGTCGCCGTGGGAGAAGTTCAGGCGCATGACGTTCATGCCGGCATCCAGCATCTTGCCCAGCATTTCTTTGGATTCGGTCTTGGGACCGATGGTGCAGACGATTTTGGTCTTTTTCATGTCAGTCTTCATGGTTAAGGAATTTCCGCCGTGCAATATACACCAGTTTTTGGATACTTTTTATGATCCAGAAACAACGTTTTGAGCGAAAACGGCCTCAATTTGAAAGATAACGTTTTCGCTCACAGCTCATTTTAGGGGCTAAAATAATTGATTTTCCGCAACTGAGGCCATTTGGTTCCCATTTCTGGCCTCGCATCCTGCCCGATCCCATGTTGTTAAATGACAAACAACAGGGCCCCATTGCGGGGGCGATCCGGCCCGATGCCGTTGGCCGTCATCCAGTGTAGTCACTCCCTCCCGTGGCGTCAGGGCGAAGCAGCGCAAGGCAGGAGCCGGTTGGCCTACAGCGGAAAAAAACGCCGCCCCTCCCGGCACGTCGGGAGGGGCGGCAGCCCTCTGGATCAGCCGAAGAACCAGTAGCCGCGGTTGACCAGCCGGGTCAGCAGTTGCAGGAAGCCCGCCTGATCGGCCAGTTCCACCAGCGCGTCCTGGGTGATGATGTCCTTGTCGCACAGGAGTGCGATGGCGGCCGGATCCTCGCTTGGCAGGGTCCAGGCTTCGCCGTCGATGTAGCAGGTGCGGCTCTCGCCGCTGAACCAGACGCTGCGCAACCCCGGCACCTTGATGGCGGGCTCCCCCTGACTCAGCAGGTCGGCCACCTCGTCGGCGCTGTAGTCCGGCTCCACCGGATTGACGTCCAGATCGTGCTTGGCCTCGGAGATCATGGTGCCGAACCACTCCTTGAACAGGGTCTCGTCGTCGAGGGCCTGTTGCATCAGCTCCCGCAGGCGGTGCAGCTCATGGGGCTGGATCTCCCCGTGGCGGGCGCGGGGCTGGAGGTCCGGGTCGCCGTAACGTTCGGTGCGGATCTCGTTGTCGATCAGGTGATCGGCAAAGGAGGAGACAAGGGCCTTGGCGTCCGGCGCGCGGAAGCCCACGGAGAAGTTCAGGGAGGGCTCGATGGCGTAGCCCTCGTGGGGGAATCCGGGCGGGATGTAGAGGATGTCGCCCGGCTCCATGATGACGTCGATGATCGCCTCGAACGGCTCGCAGTGCAGCAGGGCGGCGTGGGCGGCAAACTCCTCGAGGGGCTTGGCATCGCCGACCCGCCAGTGGCGCTTGCCCTGCCCCTGGGTGATGAAGACGTCGTAGTTGTCGATGTGGGGGCCGACACCGCCGTGAGGGGTGGAGAAGCTCACCATCACATCGTCAAAGCGCCAGCCCGGGATGAACTGGAAGGGTACCGCCAGCTCGTGTACTTCGGGTACCCAGTGGTTGCACGCCTGCACCAGCACGGTCCAGTTCTCTTCCCCCAAGTGATCGTAGGATTCGAAGGGGCCGTGGGCCGCCTCCCACTTGTTGTTGAAGCGGGTGACCAGGCGCGATTCGATCACCTCTTCCATGGCCAGACCCGCCAGCTCGTCCGGGCTGATGGGATCCTGAAAGTCGGTGAAACCGCCCTTGATGAGGAGCGGGCGCTTCTGCCAGTAGTGCTCGAGGAAGTGAGCGATATCCAGATTGAGTTGGTACATGGTGCTTCTCGTATCTTGTGAGAGGGCTTGCCCAAGGCGGGCTTGGGCAAGGGCTCTGAAATGGCCCGATAGAGGGTGATCATATCAAATGGGCCAAAATCAACGGGGGCCCTGCCGTCATGACAGAGCCCCCGCCGGTTCGGTTACATCACTTATTTCAGCAGATCGACCAGACGCTGGGCGTCGCCGATGTAGTTGGCCGGGGTCAGCTTCTTGAGCTCGACCTTGACCGCTTCCGGCAGTGCCAGGGTGTCGATGAAGGTGCGCATCCCTTCGGCGTCGACGCGGCGACCACGGGTCAGCTCTTTGAGCTTCTCGTAGGGCTTCTCGATGCCGTAGCGGCGCATCACGGTCTGGATGGGTTCCGCCAGCACTTCCCAGTTGGCGTCCAGATCGGCGGCCATGGCGTCCGCGTTGGCTTCCAGCTTGGAGATGCCCTTCAGGGTCGCCTGATAGGCAATCAGGGAGTAACCCACCGCCACACCCAGGTTGCGCAGCACGGTCGAGTCGGTGAGATCACGCTGCCAGCGGGAGATGGGCAGTTTGCTCGCCAGGTGCTGGAACACGGCGTTGGCCAGACCCAGGTTGCCTTCGGAGTTCTCGAAGTCGATGGGGTTGACCTTGTGGGGCATGGTGGAGGAGCCGATTTCGCCGGCGATGGTGCGCTGCTTGAAGTGGCCCAGGGAGATGTAACCCCAGACGTCACGGTCAAAGTCGATCAGGATGGTGTTGAAGCGGGCCAGGGCGTCGAACAGCTCGGCGATATAGTCGTGGGGCTCGATCTGGGTGGTGTAGGGGTTCCAGGTCAGGCCGAGAGAGGTGACGAACTCCTCGGAGAACTGGTGCCAGTCCACATCCGGGTAGGCGCTGATGTGGGCGTTGTAGTTGCCCACGGCACCGTTGATCTTGCCCAGCAGCTCCACCGCCATGATCTGCTTGAGCTGGCGCTCCAGACGGTAGGCGACGTTGGCCATCTCCTTGCCCATGGTGCTCGGGGTCGCCGGCTGACCGTGGGTGCGTGACAGCAGCGGCATGTCGCGGTACTCGACGGCCAGGCGCTTGATCTCGCCGATGAGCTTTTCGCAATAAGGCTTGATCACCTCTTCCCGGGCGGTCTTCAGCATCAGGCCGTGGGAGTTGTTGTTGATGTCTTCCGAGGTGCAGGCGAAGTGAATGAATTCGCTGACGGCGGCCAGCTCCGGGTTCACTTCCACCTTCTCTTTCAGGAAGTACTCCACCGCTTTCACATCATGGTTGGTGGTGCGCTCGATCTGTTTGATGCGGGCGGCATCCTGCTCGTTGAAGTTGCTGACGATGCCGTCAAGCACGGCATTGGCTGCCTCGCTCAGGGCAGGGACTTCCGGGATCCCGGCGTGGCTGGCCAGTTTTTGCAACCAGCGCACCTCGACTTCGACGCGAAAACGCAGCAGACCGAATTCGGAGAAGATAGGGCGCAGGGCATCGGCCTTGTCGCCATAACGACCGTCAATCGGGGAAACGGCAGTCAGCGCGGACAGCTCCATGGGGTGAACTCCTGATGATTGGTGTGGGGGTTAAAATCGTTTGGCCAGTTCCACCATCTTCTTGCGGGCGAAGATGATCTGGGTACGGCTGCCGCCGAGCTGGCGCCACAGCACCACGGCGCGGATGCCTGCGAGCAGCAGGGCGCGCACCTTGTGCTGCACCAGGGGCTGCTGCAGGAAGAGCGGGGTGCCCGCCACCTGGATGCGCGGCCCGATGGGGCTGATAAGGTCGCTGTAGATGCTCGCCATGTTGGCCAGGATCTGCTCGTCGAGCAGATCGAAATGCTGTTGCTGGCGGCCGATCTGGCTGATCCGCTCCCCCAGCATGTTGAGGATGTCCTTGCGCTTGGCGAGCTTGCGCTCCAGCGCGATCAGGCTCACCACGTAGCGGGTCAGCTCGGCATTCTTCTGGCTGCCGTCGGCCCCCAGCTGTTCCACCAGGGCGCGATAGCCGTCGCGAATGGCCAGGTGGCTGCCGAACACTTCCAGCGGCTGCGTGGGGTTGGTGACCAGAATGCTTTGCAGGCTCTCGCGCAGGGAGGCTTCGTCGCAGGAGCCGTCACGGGCCACTTTCTGCACCAGATAGGCGGCCTGGCAGATGCCTGCGAAGGCCATGGTTCTGTCTTGGAATTTGTCGCTCATATCTTCACGGCCCTGTTCTGTTCTTTCACCGGCCGATGCCATGATCCGGCCTGGACGTTGCCAATCATGTATCGCTGCCTGGTACTGTTTTTCTTTGTCCCCACTCCCTCAGGGAGAGGGTCAGGGTGAGGGTGGTTACCCCCTCATCCCCAACCCTTCTCCCGCGAGGGGAGAAGGGAGTACAGCGCGGACGCTCGTGAGCGCCCAGCCCTTAGACCGGATGGCTGAAACGTTGTTCGATGATGCCGCCGCCCAGACACACTTCCCCGTCGTAGAAGACGGCGGACTGGCCCGGGGTTACCGCAGCCTGCTTCTCGTCGAAGATGACCCGGATGGTCTCATCGTCGATGGGCTGGATCAGGCAGGGGATATCTTCCTGACGATAGCGGGTCTTGACGGTGCAGCGGCGCGGCGCGCGAATGGGGGTGCGATCCACCCAGTGCAGCTGGCTCGCGACCAGGCCGTCGGAGTAGAGGCGGGGGTGTTCCCCTTGTGCCACCACGAGCGTGTTGCGCTCCACCTCTTTGTCCACCACGTACCAGGCCTCTTCGGTGGCATCTTTGCGACCACCGATGCCAAGCCCCTTGCGCTGGCCCAGGGTGTGGTACATCAGCCCCTGATGCTCGCCGATGATCTTGCCGTCCACGGTTTCGATGGGGCCGGGCTGGGCGGGCAGGAACTTGGCCAGGAAGTCCTTGAACTTGCGCTCACCGATAAAGCAGATACCGGTGGAGTCTTTCTTCTTGGCGGTGATGAGATCCAGCTGCTCGGCGATGCGGCGCACCTCAGGTTTTTCCAGATTCCCGACCGGGAACAGGCTCTGACCCACCTGGGCTTCGCTCAGGGTATAGAGGAAGTAGCTCTGATCCTTGTTGGTATCCAGACCGCGCAGCAGGCGCGGGCGGCCGGTGCTGTCGTCACGGCGCACATAGTGGCCGGTGGCGATGTAGGTGGCCCCCAGCTCTTCGGCGGCGAATTCCAGGAACGCCTTGAACTTGATCTCCTTGTTGCACAGGATGTCCGGGTTCGGGGTGCGACCCGCCTTGTACTCTTCCAGGAAGTGCTCGAAGACGTTGTCCCAGTATTCGGCGGCGAAGTTGATGGTGTGGAGTTTCATCCCCAGCTTGTCGCAGACGGCCTTGGCATCAGCCAAATCCTGGGCGGCAGAGCAGTACTCGTCCGTGTCGTCTTCTTCCCAGTTCTTCATGAACAAGCCTTCGACCTGATAGCCCTGCTGCTGGAGCAGGTAGGCCGAGACGGAAGAATCCACGCCGCCGGACATGCCGACGATCACCTTGATTTGGCTGTTGTCTGTCATTAGTCGAAGTTACCAGTTCGTTTAAACGGGGCGTATTCTACCAGAGTTTTGCGCCCCCGGTCACATCTCCCTGCCGCCGTTCCCCTTGGAAGCCCGGTGGCGGGAAATCGTTTTTCTTGTCTCGGCCCCATAGCGTCAAAAAGAGCGTCCAATGGCGCTTAGATGAAAGCCTTGAGGGCCGACAGCGGCAGGCGGGTGCCTGCCAGATAGTCCTGGATACACTGCCACACCAGGGGGCTTCGCAGGGCGGGCTTGCACTCGGCAATCTCCTCCAGGCTGAGCCAGTGACAGGCCAGTACGTCACCGTCGGGATCCTCTGGATGGTGCTGACCGGGCGACTTTTCAAGGTCGAAGATGACGGCGGTTCGCACAAAGGTGGCCTCGCTGTCCGCCGGTTTGAAGAGGTAGACCCCAAGCCAGCCGGTGGGCGCGGCGGTGAGTCCGGTCTCCTCCTTCAGCTCGCGGCAGGCCGCCTGGATGAGATCTTCTCCCGGCTCCACGTGGCCGGCGGGCTGGTTGAAGCGGCGCTTGCCCGCAATCTCCTCTTCCACCAGCAAGAAACGCCCCTGCCAGTGCACCAGGGCGGCCACGGTGAGGCGGGTGGGCAGCGGTGGGTGATCGCTCATAAGGACTCCTTGTCTTGTTGGCTGTGCCCCGGCAGGGGCGCTCGATGCAGATCCGCTGTCGCCTTCATTCAGAGGGCTTGGTGCGAGCCGGACGGCGGGCGGTGGTGCGCCCGCCGCTGCGATTGCCGGGGCGCGGGTCTGCCCTGCGGCGCTCCCGCCCCTGAGGTGGCTCCTGATCTGTTGGCCGGGCGGTGCGGGGGGCACTGCGGCCAGTGCCCCCGGCTGCGGCGGATGCCCGTGGTTTGCCTTGCGTGGCGGCTGGTCGTGGCGCGGGGGCCAGCTCGGGAGCGGGCAGGGCGCGGCTCTCTCCCGGCGCCAGACCATCGAGGGTCCACTCCCCGATGGCGTAGCGGATGAGGCGCAAGGTGGGGTGGCCGATGTGGGCGGTCATGCGCCGCACCTGGCGGTTGCGCCCCTCCACGATTGTTATCTCGAGCCAGCAGGTGGGGATCTCTTTGCGCTCGCGTATGGGCGGATTGCGTGGCCACACCGCAGGGTCATCCATGATGCGCGCCCCGGCGGGCAGGGTCATGCCGTCGTTCAGTTCCACACCGGCGCGAAGGGCCGCCAGTTTCTCCTCGCTCGGGATGCCTTCCACCTGCACCCAGTAGGTCTTGGGGGTCTTCTCTCCCGGCTGGGTGAGGCGTGCCTGCAACTTGCCGTCGTTGGTGAGCAGCAAGAGCCCTTCGCTGTCTCGATCCAGCCTGCCCGCGGCATAGATGCCGGGCTCTTTGATGTAATCCTTGAGGGTCTCGCGGCCCGCCTCGTCGGTGAACTGGCAGAGCACCATGTAGGGCTTGTTCAAGAGCAGCAGCTTTCGATCCGCCGGGGCGGGGGCCGGTTTGCGCTCGTTGACTCTCCCTGCGTGCCGGGCCTCCCGGCGTTGGGATAGGTGCACCGTGGTGGGCCCGCTGGCCGTGCGGCCTGCGTCAGGGCGGGCGGAGAGGGAGAGACGGGGACGGGCTGATTTCATCGCATGCCTACCAAAAACAGGGGATGGCGGAGTGTACCACAGGGGGCGGCCATCAGGGGGAGAGCGGGGCTTCCCTCTCGGGTCAGGGGGAGGCGGTGTCCGGCGCCAGTGCGAGGGAGAGGCGCAGCATGTCCTTGTGCTGGATGCCGTGCTCCATCAGGGGCTCGGGATAGTGGATGAGGAAGTGATCCTTCACGACGGCATGGACGCGAAAGCCGTGGCGCTGGTAATAGGCGAGCTGGTGGCCGAAGCTGCCGGTACCGAGCTCGACGCGGCCTATCCCCTTCCCGGCCAGGTTCTCCAGCACGAAGCGCAGCAGGCCGGAGCCGATGCCCTGCTGCTGGCGGCTGGGGGCAACGGCGATGTTGAAGATCTCGGCGGTTTGCTCCCCCACCAGGCCCGCCACGCAGGCCCCCACGACCTCGTTGTCCGCCAGGGCGGCAAAGCCCCAGGCCCCGGGCAGGTAGGCGGCGATGCGCGACGCGGCGGGATCGGCCTCCAGCAGCAGGGCCAGCGGCAGGTGGGCGGGGTCCATCTCGGCAAATGTCATCCTTGTTTCTCTTCCTGTTTGTGACGGCGCGCGCCGCGCAGCACGATGGCGGGCTTGACCGATGTGGTGGCCCGGGCGGCGTTCCTCTCGCACGGCATCTCGCCCGGTGTGGATGCCACCAGCCGGATCAGGGTCGGCCACTGCCGCTTGCCGTGGGCACGCCCTTGCACCTGTGTCCCGATAGGGTTCACCCGCGTCTCAGTGGGCGTCATGCCGGGGAACAGGGGGGCTGGTCCCCGGGATCGGCGCCGGGCGGTTGAGCAGGAAGACCACCTCGCCCCGGTAGTGGGGGGAGGCGGCCAGTGTTGTCTGCCAGGCGGGATCCCACTCCCCATCCTGCACCAGCCCTACCTTGAACGGGATGGTCAGGTGCGCCATGGCGGGCAGATAGGCCTGATAGCCCGGCACCGTGCGCGTGCCCTGATAGGTCTGGATCACCAGCTCGTCCACGGGCAGGCGATTGAGCTCTGCCACGTCCCCCGTTTTCGCCCAGTCGAGCAGCCCCGTCACGCTGAGCTTGCACCCGGGAGGCAGGGCGCGCCGCAGTTGTTGCAGGGCGTTGCCATAGCGATCGAGCTGGCGGGTCGCCGCATCGAAGTCGATCTGGATGCCCGCCACCCTGGCCCCGGCCGCGCGCCACCCCTCGTAGAGGCGCACCAGCACCTGCTCGTGGGCGGGGGAGAGGGGGAGGGCGTTGACACGCACCACCAGCCAGACTTGCCCGGCCTTGAGGGGGGAGGGAACCCGCCCCAGCTTGACGAAGCGGGGGCCGCCGGGCCTGTCCAGGATCTCCCCCTGATGCAGATAGAGGGTGCTGGCCTGTTCCAGTACCGGCTGGTGGCGGGTGGCGGACCAGAGCCAGAACCCGTGATAGGCGCTGGCATCGACACTGGCCTCAAGGGGGGTGGCCAGGGCCGTCAGCAGCAGCGCCAGCAGGGCGCGCTCAGGGGGTCTGCTCATGGCTCACCAGTAGTATTTGAGGGATCTGGCCCACACCGAGTTGCCATAGCGCTGCTTGAGGGTGTTGAACCAGGCCTGCCGGGTGCGTTTGGGGATCTCCTGGCTGTCGCAGCTGTTGTAGCCGGAGGGGGCATAGCACTGGATGGCGCGATAGAGGGCATAGCTCTTGTCTTCGGGCTCCGCTTTGGGGTTGGCCATCACGGCCTGATAGAGGGCGAGGCGACTCGGGAACGTGGGACGCTCGTCTTGCGCCAGCCCCCAGATCATCTCGCGATCCTGCCACAGGTCGATATGGGGATCCCGGCTGCGCAGGTACTCCCCGAAGCAGTTGAGGGCATGACCATCGTCGGGGCGCTGCACCAGGGTGCCAAGGGTCTGGGCCAGATCCCCGCAGTGGTAGCCCTGGGGCGTCCCCTCTCCGCGCCACTGGAACGCCGAGAGGCGCACATCCCCGTTGGGCACGGGCTCCCAGGGCGCGTCGGCGGGAGGGGTCGCCTCCTTGTAATCGGCGGGGATGAGGGCCACATCCTGCAAGAAGGTGGCCGGGTCGCTGGCGATGAGATCCCGCACCAGCAGGGTATGGAGCGCAATCTGCCGCTCCGCCGCGCTCGGGCCCTGACTGGCTTGCTGGCGCAACAGGGCGGGGTCGGCCTCCTGCTTGAGCACGGCCGCGCGGATGCGCAGCTGGGTGATGGGGCTGCCCGGCTGGAAGATGGCGGCCGTGTTGCCGGTGCGCACCCAGTGATCCGCCAGCACGTTCTCCACGAACGCCTGCTGGGCCTGACCCAGGGGGGAGGCCACCAGCGCCATCAGGGCCTGCTCGGCCTTGTCGAAGGCCTTCATGCCCTGCCAGGCCCAGATGCGCAGCATCTGGTGGCTGAATGCCAGGGTGGCGTCCTCCTGCCCCGGGGAGGGCAGGGCCAGCACCTGCTCGAACTGCTTGTCCAAAAAGAGGGCGTAGGCCTTGAGATAGGCCGCCTGCGCCTGGTGACCGGTTTTTTGCAGGTGCGCGATGGCGTCGTCCAGATGGGCATCTTGCCAGTCCCGCGGCCGCTCATAGGTCGGTCTGAGACCCCGCAGGGCATTGACGAACAGCAGCGCCGGCTGGGCCGAGTCCTGATAGGCCGCCTGATGGCGATAGGCATCGCCACTGAGCAGGGTGAGATCGATCTCGTTGACCAGGGCCTCCAGCGCCGGCAAGGGTTGGCGGGTTGCCATGGCCTCGTCATAGGCATCCCGCAGGGCGCCGAGATCACCGGCCATCCACTGGATGCGTCTGAACAGTCCTCTGGTCGAGCTGGCGTAGCGCCCTTGCGGGTAGGCCGCCAGATAGGCCTGACCCTGGGCCATGGCGCGGCGAAGGGCCTCCTTGTCGCTCCTGGTCACGTCCTGATCGCCGTATTCGTCCTTCGCCTCCTTCATCGCGAGGTTGATCTCCGTGCGCATCACCATGTAGGTCGCGCTCTCGGCCACCCAGGGGGCCTTGGCCTGCTGCAAGGCGGCAAAGCCTGCGCGGGCCTCCTCGAAGCGGCTCTCGTAGAAGTGCCGGGCGGACTGCAGATACCCCTGCCACTCAAGGGCTGCATCGCTCATTTCGGTAGCGGGGGCCGGGCTCTCCTGTTGTCCCAGGATCAGCAGACGGCTTCGCAGCAGCGACGTGCGCTCCGGGGCGGGCACTTCGCTCTGCTCGAGGGCGTCCAGAAACGCGCTGACCGAGGAGAGGGAGTTGGAGATGGCGTGGCCGTAGAGGGAGTCGTGGCCCGCGTAGTGCTCGAGCAGCGGTGGGAGGGACGGGTCGTAGGCGGCCAGCCGGCTGCCGAGCTGCTCGCGCAGCGCCGGGTCCTCCACCTCCTCCGGCTGGGGGAGGCGGGTGAGGTAGAACAGCGGCTGGCTGCGCTCGTTCAGCGGATCTGCCGGCAGGGTGAAGGGGAGGGGGTGATGCTGGGCATCCCCCAGCAGCATCAGCAGGTTGCCCCGGGTGTCGTTCTCGTTGAGATAGAGCGGATAGGTGGGGAGAGGGCAGTCGGTGAGCCAGAAGCCGCACCCGTCACCGTCACCGGAGGCGAGGGCGGGCAGTGCAACCAGCGTCATCGCCAGCACCGAGCAGTGGGTCAGAGATGTCATGGGATCGCTATCCGTTTGTGGGCCCGCGCCGTGCGTGACGCCCGGGCAGGAAAAGGGGGTTCGCAGTGGCGGGCAATAGTACGAAACAGGGTCACAAACGACAACCCATTATGACCTGGTCGGCGCTCTCTCTGTCAGGACGCCTGCGCCATGCCGTCTATTTCGGGACGGCCTTGTCAGGCTGGTAGCGGGTTTCGGTTATCTGGTCTAGGCGCAGGATCAGGGTGTCACCCCCCTTGAGGCGATAGGCGCAGTGGGAGGTGTTGCAGCCGATGCGGATATGGGGTTCATCCCCCAGCAGAGGGGACTGGCTATGGGCTTCGCTCTCTGGCCAGTTGCCTTGTTCGAGGTGGGTGATTTGGTCTTTAGCGAGCTCCTCCCCCATAGGTTTGATGTGTTCTGACGCCATGATGACCAGCAAGGGAGGCAGTATAAAAACAGTAAATTTGAAGTAAGTACGTTTTAACCAGCTCAAACAGTGGAAGGTAAACGGAGCAGGATAGTGATGAGCAATCTTGCCTCCTTTTTGTACAATGGTAAGCCGCTCGACAAAGCGAAATAACCACCATGAGAGCCTCAGCCGCCATTTCACTTTGAAAAATAAAAATGTGAGCGAGAGAAACAGTCCGGCTACTGCTGTAACGAGCGGTAGCACATAGGGTAAGAACAGTTGAATGAGCAGATAAAATCCGTGAAATAAGGTGGTGTCTGGGGATAGAGAGAACTCATCGCTCTTCAATCCGAACTGTCCTAGGTAGCCGTGGTAATAACGCATACCCACAAAGTAGACAGCCGCAGTCAGTATTGGCAAAAGTGCACACAGAATGCCGACAAATGCCAGCATGGTCCCTTTCTCTTGTTCCTCGTCTTTTACTGCCCGTAGCGCTTGCAGATGCTTCTTGAGCCACTTGCGCTTCAGTGCGGTTAAATCCTTTTCCATCTGAGATGTCTCCCTGTCCCGAGCGCGTGCTCTTTGCTGCTTCGCGGGTGTCAGCATCTGCCATCGCCATACAAAAAGGGCGAATGTGGATGCTTATATCGGGGGCTCTTCGGTGCGAAAGAGCGCCTTGCCGCAGGCGAGGCAGGTGTGGCGAAAGCGATGATCAGGCCAGCCGGTCTGGGGGTGGCCCAGCACCTTGTCGGAGCCGCAGGCGCAGCAGCGCGCCCCATGTTCATCGTCGGTGGCGCACTCGGGATGCTGGTGCAGGTAGTCGGCGCGGGTGGGCAGGCGCAGCCAGTCGGGCTGGGCATGGCGCTGGTTCCAGAAATAGCACCCATAGAAGGTGCCTGCGGCGACGGGCAGGGCAAACCACCAGAAGAGATCCATGTCATGACTCCGACGAGAGGGGATGAGAGCGGCAACAACCCGCTCAGCAGGCGTGGTGCGGCTTCATTTTATCGGGGCGGGAGTGGGGCGGGATATGCCCGGATGGGTAACAAGCGAACCTGCTGGTGGTCGGGTTGGCAAGCCGCAGGGTCGGGGTTGGGGATTATCTATCCATTAAAGAGATGGGTTGTGTCATAACCCATCGCATTTTTGGATGGACATGGGGGCCTTTCCGGTCGCAAAACCTGGAGATCGGGGCGTTTTTGTGAAAAAAAATGTGCATATCCCCGTCATGCCGATCTCAAGGGAGCCATTGAGCGAGTGATAGATATCAAGATATTGATATAAATGGTAAAAGTAGTATTTTTATCAGGCGTTTTCAGGGTGGATGATGGGGTTTCATAAGGAGCTTTAACCCATTTTCTAGATTGGTTTTTGCATAATCAATCGTTTATTTTGTTGGACAATTGGGGAAAACCTGGTGTCCAATCGGGTGAGCAGGTTGGCCAAACAGTGCCGTCAGCCAGTGTGTAACCCGAGATGTAAGGAGACATCCTGATGGAAAAACTTGACCAAAAAATCGACACCATGCGCCAGGAATTCGAGTCCCAGGGGCAAAAACAGGCCCAGGACAGATGGCAGGCCAGGGTCGATGAACTGCAACGGGAGCGCAGCGAAGCGCCCCAGCCGGAAGCGGCAGAACACTAGCCCCTGGCGGCCTTGTGGCCACCAAGTGAGCGCATAATGAACAACCACCGCCCTGCTCGGGGCGGTGGTTTTTTTGCGCAGTGGCTAGAGGCGATAGAGGTTCTGGGCCGCATCGAACAGCTCCGCGCGCTCGCCGGTGCCGCCGTTGAAGACGGTGTGGAAGAAGCGCAGCACCTTCTCGTTGGCGAGGGCATCCCCTTCGAAGTAGGCGTGAGAGTCCCCCACATGGGGCTGATTGGTCACGTCCACGTAGGTGGCCGTTCTGGCGTCCAGCCGCCGGGTGTAGTGGCCGAGCCTCGCCTTTTGTTGCTCCCCCATCTTCATGCGCGATGCCATCAGGGCACCATCGCGCTCATTGATGGTGATGTAGAGGCGGTTGCGACACTGGATGCGATCGACCCACTGGGCGTGAAGCTCGTTGTTGGTGTCGGCGGCGGCCATGATGATGTTGTCGAACAGCAGCTGGTTGGCATGGTAGGTGGTGCTGCCCAGCAGGTGCTTGAACAGGTAGTTGCCCATGCTGTGCAGCAGCAGATTGATGGTGAAGGGGCAGCGCTTGTTCACCTCCTTGGCGAAGTAGCGATCCCAGGCCTCGCCGTTGTCGGCGAACTTCTTCTGGGCCTTCTCTTCTAGTTGCGTCACATACTGGCCGTTGAACTCGTCGAGCAGCCCCTTCATCTTCTCCAGCACCCGGTCAAGGGCCCCGGCCGAGGCCAGGGCATCGCGCTTGTCGCTCTTGTAGCTCAGCACGCCCCGGGCGCCGCCGCCATTGGCGGGCCAGCTGAAGCAGAGCACCTCGACGCCGTAACGGGCCTCGAGCCCCGCGGCTCGCTCCAGCACATCGTCAAGATCGTTGTTGAAGCCGTGTACGAACAGCAGCAGGTGTTTGCCGGTCTTGAGCTTCTGCTTGGCCGTGCTGCCGGTCCCGGCGCAGCGCTCCAGCAGCTTGCGCGCCACATAGGCGCTGGCCGGGTGGGGGAGGTCGGGGTCAAGGCCGACGCTGGCGGCCATCTCGGCGGTGATCTGATCCGGCAGCAGGTCCAGCTGCCACTGTTTGTCCTGACGCCGGGCCTCGGCGAGGCGCAGTTCGTTGGGGCCCTCTGCGGGTTTTTCGCCAAAGATCTCGCTGGGGGTCTTGCCCTGCTCGTTGACCATCCGGTTGGTGACGATAAACATGGTGTTCTCCTTGTTGTCGTGCTCTCTTCATGACCGGCCACGCCCCGGGCGCCCCGATCACTGGCAAAGAGCCTAGTCCGGATCCGGCAGCCTGTCCCCCGGCGCGCCTTGCCTCGCCAAAGGGGTTACGACGATGTAAAGGCGAACGGGATTTGGGGGAAAGGCTCCTTCGGGGCGGCGAGGGCAGGGAGACGCTGTCATCACTAGAGGAAGAGGCCCGGATGGACGGGGCCTGCGCCTCGTCAGGACCAGAGGGCGGCAAGGGAGGAGGGGATCCTCAGGCGCACTGTGATCCACTCCCCGACTATGGTCTGACATGCACGCCCGCTATTTGATTATGCAAATGGATGGGCTTAAGATGGCCGCGCGCAACGATCAGATTGATAACAAACGGAAGTTAGGAGATGCCGATGGAAAGCAAAGTAGTTATCCCGACCCAGGGCCAGAAAATCACAGTCGATGCCAGCGGCAAGCTGCAGGTTCCCCACAATCCCATCATTCCGTTTATCGAAGGGGATGGTATCGGTGTGGACGTGACCCCGGCCATGTTGAATGTGGTGAATGCTGCGGTCGAGAAAGCCTACAAAGGCGAGCGCAAGATCGCCTGGATGGAGATCTATACCGGCGAGAAATCGACTCATGTCTATGGCGAAGGTGCCTGGCTGCCGGCCGAAACCCTGGATTTCATTCGTGAATACTGCGTGGCCATCAAGGGCCCGCTGACCACCCCGGTCGGCGGCGGTATTCGCTCCCTCAACGTGGCCCTGCGCCAGGAGCTGGATCTCTACGTCTGCCTGCGCCCGGTCCGTTACTACGAAGGGACCCCGAGCCCGGTCAAGCACCCCGAGCTGACCGACATGGTGATCTTCCGCGAGAACGCCGAAGACATCTACGCCGGCATCGAGTGGAAGGCGGACAGCGATGAAGCCAAGAAGGTGATCGCTTTCCTGCAAAACGAGATGGGCGTGAAGAAAATTCGCTTCCCCGAGTCCTGCGGTATCGGCATCAAGCCCATGTCCAAGGCCGGTACCGAGCGTCTGGTCCGTGCCGCCATCGAGTACGCCATCGACAACGATCGCGACTCCGTGACCCTGGTGCACAAGGGCAACATCATGAAGTTCACCGAAGGTGCCTTCAAGGATTGGGGCTATGCCCTGGCCCAGAAAGAGTACGATGCCCAGCTCATCGACGGCGGCCCCTGGTGCTCCTTCAAGAACCCGAAAACCGGCAAGACCATCGTGGTCAAGGACGTCATCGCCGATGCCTTCCTGCAACAGATCCTGCTGCGTCCGGCCGAGTATGACGTCATTGCCTGTATGAACCTCAACGGCGACTACATCTCTGACGCGCTGGCGGCCCAGGTCGGCGGCATCGG
Source organism: Aeromonas sp. R10-1 (assembly GCF_040908465.1). Lineage (NCBI taxonomy): Bacteria > Pseudomonadati > Pseudomonadota > Gammaproteobacteria > Aeromonadales > Aeromonadaceae > Aeromonas > Aeromonas sp. R10-1. Next base: position 195,160 of record NZ_JBFODT010000034.1, on the reverse strand, counting down.
CATCGCGCCGGGCGCCAACATCGGTGACGGCGTTGCCCTGTTCGAAGCCACCCACGGCACCGCGCCGAAATACGCTGGTCAGGACAAGGTCAACCCGGGCTCCCTCATCCTCTCTGCCGAGATGATGCTGCGCCACCTGGGCTGGACCGAGGCGGCTGACCTCATCGTCAAGGGGATGGAAGCGGCCATCGCCAACAAGACCGTCACCTATGACTTCGAGCGTCTGATGGAAGGGGCCACCCTGCGTTCCTGCTCCCAGTTCGCCCAGGACATGATCGACCAGATGTGATCCGGGTCGTTGAAATGCAAAACCGGCGCCATGAGCGCCGGTTTTTTTATGGAGGAGAGCAGGTCGTCAGGTGGTTTTTTCCACGTGCTGCTCGTAGATCTGCTGCCATTTGCTGGTCTCGGCCTCATCTCCACGGGCCTGCCAGAATTCGCAGATGGAGCTGGCGAGCTCGGATGCCATGGCGTGGTCTCCGTCACGGCGGCTCATCAGATATTGTCCCAACCAGCTTTGATATTGTTTCATCGCCCGATCTCCTTATCTAAGGTGCCCAGAGGGGAGTGCTCCTGGCGTCAAGGTCGCGCAGGAGCGATTCGAACTGGGTACATGTTGTGCTGCGCCCGGCAGGTGTTGGTCGCCGGAACCGGTGGTTATCTCATCGGAAAAAGGGGACAACGGGGCGCAGATGTCAAAAAACGGTCTCTATCGTATCACAAAATAACCAGTCAGTGGGGATGGATGATAAATCAGGCTGTCCAGCAGTCTGGCCGTCTGTGTCATGGTGGCGAGGGCTGAGGTGCCATCTTGCTGATCTCGCAGCAGAAAAACCCGCCAGGTCGGCGGGTCACGGGGGCGAAAAAAAGATCAGATCCGGGCGCAGGCCAGGTATTTTTCCATCTCCTCGGTGGGCACCATGCCGCCGCCGGTGGCCCACACCAGGTGGGTGGCACCGGCCATCCTGGCTACATCCAGTCCCTGCCCACTCTGCCACTCAAGGTTGGCGGCCACTCGCCAGGGGCCTGCCATGCCCGCCAGTGCCGAGGGCTCGAGCCGGATCTCTTCATCCCGGGCCAGGAGCCCCAGCAGGTCGTACATCTCCTGATCGCTCAGGGTGTAGAAGCCCGCAAGCAGGCGTTCCATGGCGCGGCCGACAAAACCGGAGGCGCGTCCCACCGCGAGGCCGTCGGCGGCGGTGAGGTTGTCGATGCCAAGGTCTTGCACCGCAATGGCATCGTGCAACCCGGTGTGGACCCCGAGCAGCATGCAGGGGGAGTGGGTAGGTTCGGCGAAGAAGCAGTGCACGTTGTCCCCGAACGCCAGCTTGAGACCAAAGGCCACTCCGCCCGGGCCACCGCCGACGCCGCAAGGCAGGTAGACGAAGAGCGGATGGTCGGCGTCCACCCTGATGCCTATCTCGTCGAACTGCTTTTTCACCCGCTCGCCCGCCACCGCATAGCCGAGGAACAGGGTGCGAGAGTGCTCGTCATCGATGAAGAAGCAGGCGGGATCGCGTTCGGCCTCCTTGCGTCCCTGCTCCACCGCCACCCCGTAATCGTCGGCATATTCCACGACGATGGCGCCATGTTCGCGCAACTTTTTCTTCTTCCACTCCCGCGCATCGGCGGACATGTGGACGGTGACGCGAAAGCCGAGGCGGGCGCTCATGATGCCGATGGAGAGGCCGAGGTTGCCGGTCGACCCCACCGCGATGCTGTACTGGCCGAAGAAGTGGCGGAACTCGTCCGAAAACAGCGTGCGATAGTCATCCGTCTCGCGCAGCAGCCCAGCCTGGATGGCCAGATGTTCGGCATGGGCCAGCACCTCGTGGATGCCGCCGCGCGCCTTGATGGAGCCGGAGATGGGCAGGTGGCTGTCTTGTTTGAGCAGCAACCTGCCGGTGAGTTCGACGCCATAGCGCCCATTGAGGGTCCCCTGCAGGGTCGGGATGGCGGCGATCCCGGACTCGATGATGCCGTGGCTGGCGCGGGTTTCGGGGAAGGCCTCGCACAGGTAGGGGGCGAAGCGGGCGAGCCGGGCGGAGGCGGCGGCCACATCGTGCCGGGTGAGCCCCACATGGGGCAATCCTTCCGCTAGGGAGGTGGCCCCCGGATTGAACCAGGTCACAGGGGTGAGGGCGATCAGCGGTTCGAGCAGGGGGAAGCGGGCGATGAGCCCGGCAATGTCGGTGTGTGTCATGAAAGCCTCGCGTGGAGTGGTGACGGAATCATCCCATTGAACGGCGCCAGCGTTGCCGTGACAAATGATAAAACGCGTGGCTTGGATGAGCTCAGTTGATGCAAATGGTCATCTACCCTGCTGTTTCTTCGAATATGGGTGAGTTGAGTCTTCCTGGTGAATGCAAACCTCGCCCTTCTGGTATCATCCGCCAGATAAAAGAGAGGAAGGCCCAACCATGCAACGCGATGAGCACCCGGGGGTGAGGAGCAAGCTGCTCAGCAGCCATCAGCTCGCCAGGCTCCACACCTTCGAGGCGGCGGCCCGCCACGGCTCCTTTGCGCTCGCCGCCGACGAGCTCTCCTTGAGCCCAAGCGCGGTGAGCCACCGCATCTCGGCCCTGGAAGAGGCGCTCGGGTTTTTGCTGTTCCAGCGCTTTCACCGCAAAGTGGCCTTGACCACGGAGGGGCAGCGCATTTTCTGGGCGCTCACCTCTTCCCTGGAGTTCATCAATCAGGAGGTGCTGGAAATCAGGGAGCAGGCGCTGTCGGGCTCCCTGACGCTGCACTCGCGTCCCTCCATCGCCCAGGGCTGGCTGGTGCCAAGGCTCGCCGATTTTTCCCGCCTGCATCCTCACATCGAGCTCAACCTGCTGACGGGCAACGAGCATATAAACCTGCACGGCTACGGCATCGACTTGACCCTCAACTTCGATGCCAGAACCCCGACGGGCCTGGCCATCCACCCCCTGATGGATGAATACATGGTGCCGGTGTGCAGCCCTCAATACGCCAGCGACCACGGTCTGATGGGGGAGGTGGGGAATCTGCAGCAGTGCCGCCTGCTCCATGACAGGCAAGCCTGGGGCCTGGACACCGACAGCGACGAGTGGCGCACCTGGGGGAGTCACTGGCATCTCTCCCTGGAGGTCTGCTCGTCACACATGGGATTTGATCGAGCGGATCTGGCGATCCTTGCCGCCACCCACCACGCCGGTGTCGCCATGGGGCGCAGGCAACTGGCAAGCCAGGCGCTGGCGAGCGGAGCGCTGGTGATGCCCTTCCCGGACATGGCGGTGCGCTGCGAGCCGCGTTATTACCTGGCGACCCTCCCTCACCGCCAGTGTCCCAAGATCCAGGCATTCATCCGCTGGATACAGGATCAGGCGCAAGGGGCATCCTGAAACGGGACCTGGTTTATTGTCCGCGAAGGTCATGGCCATGAGCGCACTATTTGTACAATAAGGGCCGGCACTGCTGCTAAATGACCTGGCGCAGAGCGACGCGGGTAAGAGATAACACCGTGTGCAACGGATGAGGTGAGCCTGAGATTAACCGGGGAAAATAGAAAATAAAGTCTGTGAGAGTATTCCCAATAAGTATCAGGCAGGGAATTAACCACGGTGAATAATGTCCATATGGTGTCAGAGCGCTGCCGGATGGTATAAAAACATTATGTTGTTATCCAATGGGCATGCTATTCTCAAATCGTGTTATCCCTGTGACATACAAAAATAATTCTGTGAGGAAGTAATGAACGAGTTTCTGAAGGTTCTGCTGAACATTCGCAGCTTGCGCGCTGCCATTCGTGAACTGCCGTTTGAGCAACTGCAAGAAGCGAAAGAAAAGTTTGACCTGGTATATAACGAGCGTGCCGAGTCCGTTGAACAGGAACGCGCCGAACAGGAAGAGCGTCAGCGCAAACTGAATGAATTCACCGAAATGCTGCAACAGGCTGGTATTGATCCCCGTGAGCTGATCGGCAGCGTGGCGGCTCCGGCTGCGGCGGGCACCACCAAGAGCAAGCGTGCTCCCCGTCCTGCAAAATACAAATACCAGGAAGACGGTCAGGAGAAGACCTGGACCGGTCAGGGTCGTATGCCCAAGGCCATCGCCGAGCAAGTTGCGCTGGGCAAGGATCTGAACGATTTCCTGATCTGATCGCCAGCTCCGGATCTCGATAATGCCGCCTGCAGGGCGGCATTATTATTTTCAGGGTTCAGATGATGTCGCAGTAAAACCCAATTGCGCAGGTTACTCCGGTTAATTGGAGAGCCTCGTCTGGAATAGCCATGACCATCATGTGCCCAATAAAGGTGGCGCATCATCTTCCATGCCACCTCGCCACTTATACGCACTGAGGACTCATACAGCCCGTGTATCTTCGTCCCTTGTGAGAAACGAACATGGATACCTGCTGTGACAGAATGAAATAGCGGCGGTGGATCCTCATCTGTACGCCTGAGCGGCCCGTCTCTTTTTCTTGCTGATGCATGACGCCCACCGCCTATTAATTTATCCCCTCTATTTATGGTCTGTTTGACACCGCTCTTCTGCAATATATCCGCACGATGCCGGACAACGTGCGGATGAGGCAGACACGGATTGGTGGCAAACAAATAAACCGAATGCTAGATGACAGGTTGACCGAGTTCAGACTGAACGGCGTGTGCGTATTTTCTCCGGGTGCGGCGACGGGCCTTGACCGCCTCTGCCAGCATGGCAAGCAGGTGTTCACTCTCTTCCCAGCAGAGGCAGGCATCGGTCACTGACAGGCCGTATTGCAGCTCACCCAGAGGAGCCGGTTTCTGGTTTCCTCCCAGCAAGAAGCTCTCGACCATGACGGCGGCGATGGCTTGGCTCCCTTCGCTCAGCTGGCGACAGAGCTCTTTGGCGACCTTCAGCTGGTTCGTGTGCAGCTTCTGGCTGTTGCCATGGCTGCAATCCACCATCAGGCGAGGGGGGAGTCCCTGACGGGTGAGGCGGTCTGCTGCCTCCGCCACATCGCTCTGGTGGTAGTTGGGCAGGGTGCCGCCACGCAGAATGATATGGCCGTCGGGATTGCCTTCGCTCTTGATCACTACCATGCCGCCCTGGCTGCCGGGGGCGGTGAAGAGATGGGAGGCGGTACTGGCCTGGATGGCATCGATGGCGACCCGGATATTGCCGTCCGTACCGTTCTTGAATCCCACGGGGCAGGGCAGTGCGGAGGCCAATTGCCGGTGGACCTGAGACTCCGTGGTGCGTGCCCCGATGGCGCCCCAGCTGACGAGATCGGCGAGATAGAGAAAGCTGGTGGTGTCGAGGAATTCGGTGGCGGTGGCGAGCCCCAGTCCATTGATGTCGAGCAGCACCTGGCGTGCCAGATGCAATCCCCGATTGATGTCGTTGCTGCCGTCCAGGTGCGGATCGAAGACCAGCCCCTTCCAGCCCACCGTGGTGCGCGGCTTTTCAAAATAGGCGCGCATGACTATCTGAAGGCTGTCTTCATAGGCGGTGGCGAATCGTGCCAGCCGTCCGGCATAGTCCAGGGCCGCGACGGGATCATGGATGGAGCAGGGGCCAATCACGACCAGCAGGCGATCGTCTTCACCTGCCAGGATCCGGCGTGCCTGATGGCGCTGGCTGTCGATATGCCGGGCCATGTCGGCCGGACAGGGGTGCTGCGCCAGCAGCTCGGCAGGGGTGGGGAGCGCCTCTATGGCGAAGGCGCGCATGACCGAATTCAAAACTGCCATCTGAAGTTACCTTGCTGTGCATGTGTGCGATGGGGAACCCGTATGCGGCATCCCGTTGGGAGCAGACAGATTCACGGCTCATCGCAGTTGTTGAGAATGATTGTCATTATCTTGGTGTTTGTCTCAAATGCAAGTGCAATGAAATCGCCAGGCGAAGATGGGGGGAGAGAGAACGATGGCGGGGGAACCGCAGCAAAAGCAGGCCGCTTCCCCGAGGGAAGAAACCCGCCAGTCACAAGATAAAGAGGGGATCAGCTGTCCATCACGGCGTGCCTCTCCTGATGGTAAGCGTCTTCATCCTTGCCGCTGCGCCAGTAAGGGACTGCGTAGACCCGCTGGCGCTCGGCATCCAGGGCGCGTCTGACGTGGCGGCGCAGCGGCACGACCAGGCTCTCTTCCCCGCCAAACCAGAAATAGCTCCCCTCAGCGACCATAGGCTGGGCGGTGAAATGCGCCACCAGGGCCGCGGCCTGTTCCGGATTACCCACGAACCAGCGCAGGTCGACGCCGGCCGGCAGCGACAGATCCTGCACGTCGTCCTGATGGGGGACCAGCAGGGCGATATGGCCGCTGGCATGGGCTGGCATCACTTCCACCATGGCGCTGATGGCGGGCAGGGCGGTGAGATCCCCCGCCATGTAATAGTGCTCGGCCGTTTGCAGCATGGGGTCGGGGCCGCCCGGGCCCGAGATGGCGAGCCTGTCACCCGGTTTGGCGTGCAGGGCGAAACGACTGGCGGGGCCGGCCTCGCCGTGCAGGGCGAAGTCGATGTCGAGCTCCAGCGCCTCCCGGCGAAACGCACGTATGGTGAAGGTGCGAATGACGGGTTTCTGGGCGGGATCGAGCCAGCGAGGCCCCTTGTCGGTGGGGGTGGGCAACACTATCTCGCGCTGATCCGGTCGGGGCAGCATGATCTTGACATGAGCACCGCCACAGCTGAAGGGGTAGTCCACAAGCTCGGGGCTGGTCAGGCAGATTCGGCGCAGGTGCGGGCTCACATCCTGAACATGCTTGACGGTGAGCAGGCGGGGGCGATTGGCCGGGGCGGGTTGAGACATGGGCATACTCCTGGCTGATGATGGCGCCCATTCTTGATGAAATGAAAATTATTATCAATTGGTTTGTGGGCAGAATGGGTCGCGATTGACCTCCTCTGGATGTCCATCGCGATACCACACTCTCTGCCTGGGTCAGGTTCGATCGCTTCCCCCCAGCGCCCGATAGATGCCTGCCATGTTGTTGAGCTGGGTCTGCTGCTGTGCCAGCAGGGCGAGCTCGGCATCCCACAGGCGGTTCTGCTCATCCAGCCAGGGTTGCACCCCAGTGGCACCGGCCAGGAAACGGGCGCCTGCCAGCCTCTCGGCCTCCCGGGCATAGGCCCTCTGCTGCTCCAGATAGCGCAGCCGCTGATCCCCTTGCTGACGGGCTGCCAGGCCATCCTCCACTTCCAGCAGCGCGGTATAGAGCTGCTTGCGAAACTCGGTTTCGGCAATCTGGTAGTCGATGTCGGCGCTGGCAATGGAGAGCCGGGTCTTGTTGTACTCGAGGAAAGGGAGCGCCAGCGTGGCGCCCAGGGTGCCGACCGGATTTTGCAGCACCTGGGTCAGGGTATCCGAGGTGGTGCTGGCACCGCCGGTCAGGCTCAGGGTGGGATAAAAGCCGGTGCGGATCTCGTCTCCCCTCGCAAGGGTCTTGCGCAGCCTGAGTTCGGCGGCGCGCACATCGGGCCGCCGGGCCAGCACATCGGCGGGGATGCCGGCCGCCAGGGACGGGATCGGGCCCATGATCAGGGCGTCGGGAGCGTCAGCGAGCGGCCCGCTGCTGCGGCCCAGCAGCAGGCGAAGAGCATTGCCAGCCTGTGTCCGCTGCTGGGTGAGGGTGGCGAGCTCCGCCTGCTTGCCTGCCTTCTGCTGGCTGGCCTGTACCAGATCGAGTCGGGTCACGGCGCCCGCCTCGTATTTGGCACGAGTCAGGCGCTCAATGCGTTCCAGATTGGCCAGTTGCTGGGTGCCCAGGGTAATGGCCGAGCCGAGGTAGGCCAGTTGCCAGTATTGCTCCAGGGTCTTGCCGATGAGCAGCAACCGGGTGGCGGCCAGATCCTGTTCGCTGGCTTGTGCCTCCCAGCTCGCCTGATCCCTTGCCGCGGCCAGTCTGCCCCAGAGATCCACCTCGTAGCTGAGGTTGAGGGAGGGGCCCAGGTTGCTGCTGGCGCTGCCATCTTTCATGTTCTTGGTGCCGCTGGCCCCGAGATTGGCGCTGACAGAGGGGGTGAGGTTGGTGTCAGCCAGATCGGCGCCGAGCAGGGCGTTCTTGAGCTTGAGCCCGGCCACCCGCATGTCCGGGTTGGCGGCCAGCACCGCCTCGACCAGGCGATCGAGCGCGGGATCCTGGAATCCCTGCCACCAGGGGCCAGCCTGCTGCGCGGTGAGACCCCGGCTCTCCTGCTGCCATGCTGGCGCCACGTCGAGATCGGGTCTGTGATAGGTGCTCTGCTGGCTGCAGGCACCGAGGCTGGCGGTGAGCATCAGGCTTAGCCCGAGCCTTGATAGGTTGTGCATCGTCATTCCCTCGCCAGTGCCTCCACCGGATCGAGCCTGGCCGCATTGCGGGCGGGCAGGTAACCAAACAGGATCCCGATGAGGGAGGAGCACCCGAAGGCCATCAGGATGGAGAAGAGCGAGAAGCGCATCTGGAAGCTTTCCACGAGCAGGGAGAAGAGAGCGCCGATGAGCAGGGCGAGGCCGATACCGAGCAGTCCCCCCAGCAGGCTGACCATCACCGCCTCGATGAGGAACTGTTGCAGTATGTCGGACTGGCGGGCGCCGACGGCGATGCGGATCCCTATCTCCCGGGTGCGCTCCACCACCGAGACCAGCATGATGTTCATCACTCCGACGCCGCCGACGATGAGGGAGATCACCGCGATGGCGGAGACCAGCAGTGTCAGGGTGGCGGTGGTCTTCTCCACCGATTTGACGATGCTGTCGCTGCTGAAGGTGAAGAAGTCCTTCACGCCGTGGCGCTGGGTCAGCAGGGCGACTGCCGCCTGCTCGGCCAGGGCGGGCTGGACGCCGTCCTTGACCCGGATGGTGATCTGGGTGAAGTGCTGCTGGGAGAGGAGACGGCTCATGACGGCGCTGTAGGGGAGCCAGACATTGACCGACTGGCTGCTGCGGCCAAAGCCGGTCTCCTGGGTGACCACCCCCACGATGCGCACCGGCAGGGTGCCGACCAGCACCACCTGGCCGACCGGGTCCACCTTGCCAAGCAGGCTCTCTATGGTCTTGCCATCCACCACGGCGACTGCCGTCCGGTTTCGAATGTCCCGCTCATCGAGCAGACGCCCCTGGGTGAGCGTCATCCCCTTGACCCGGAAAAAGTCGTTGCCGACCCCGATCACGCTGCCGCTGCTGGTCTTGTTGCGATAGCGAAGCTGGCCCGACGTCGCTATCTGGGGGCTGGCCCCCTCCAGATAGGGCTGGCCGAGCAGCGCGTCGAGATCCCGCTCGTTCAGGGTCTGGATGCTGGCGGCCTTCTCGTCTCCCCAGTCCTTGCCGGGGAAGATGTCGATGGTGTTGGTGCCCATGGCGTTGATGTCGTCGATCACCTTGGCGCGCGCCCCCTGACCCAGCGCCACCACGCTGACCACGGCGGCGATGCCGATGATGATGCCGAGCATGGTGAGGAAGGTGCGCATGCGATGGGCCAGCATGGCGTGCAGGGCCATGCGCCCCGCCTCCCGGTAGCGATCCCAGCCCCGGCTTGCGGTGCGGACGGCGGCGCCTGTGGCCTGTGCATCTTGCCCGACAGAGGGAGCGGCCAGCTGGCTGCCGTCACCTGGCAGCGGGTGGGCTGGCGCCCCGGATGGGGAGGCTGCGTTGTCATCGGTCGCCCGATGGCCGCTGTCCTCCACTACCCGCCCGTCACGCAGGGTGATGATGCGATCCGCATGGCTTGCCACCGCCATGTCGTGGGTCACCAGAATGATGGTGTGGCCCTGGGCGTGCAGCTCCTTGAGGATGGCCATCACCTCTTTGCCGCTCTGGCTGTCGAGAGCGCCGGTGGGTTCGTCCGCCAGGATCACCTCGCCGCCGTTGGCGAGCGCCCGGGCAATACTGACCCGCTGCTGCTGACCGCCGGAGAGCTGGCCGGGTCTGTGGTGGCTGCGATCCTGCAGTCCCAGGCGGGTCAGCAAGGTGCGGGCACGGGCCTGGCGATCAAGGCGGGCGGTGCCGGCATAGATGGCGGGGATCTCCACGTTGGCGGCCGCGTCCAGATGGGGCAGCAGGTGATAGCGCTGGAAGATGAAGCCGAAGTGGTGGCAGCGCAGCCGTGCCAGGGAGAGGGCATCCAGGGTCGCGGTATCCTGGCCGCGAAACAGATACTGGCCGCCGCTCGGGCGATCGAGGCAGCCCAGCAGGTTCATCAGGGTCGATTTGCCGGAGCCGGAGGCGCCGACGATGGCCACCATCTCCCCGGCATCGATGGCGAGATCCAGCGGGTGCAGCACGGTCACTTCGTGCTCTCCGCTCTGGTAGCGCCGCTCGATGCCCTTGAGACGGATCAGGGGCTCGCTCACGGCTCCATCTCCCCTTCATCGTGCAGGGCCGGCTTGCCCTGCTCCAGGATCACCTTCTCCTGCTCGGTCAGGCCGCTCACCACCTCAATCTTGATGTCATCCTTCATGCCGGTCTTGATGCGGCGGGTCTCTCTCTGATCCCCCGCCTTGAGCAGGCTGACCTCGTACTCGTTGTCGCCAGTCTTCTTGCCGAGGGCGGTCTGGGGAATGGCCAGTACCTGCTTGCGCTCGCCGAGCACGATGGTGACCTGGGTCGTCATGGCGACCCTCAACTGATGGCCGGGGTTGGGCACATCGAACAGGGCATAGTAGTAGATGGCCGCATTGTTGGTGGCCGTGGTGCTGGCCGTCTGCTCATTGATGTTGGTGGGTGCCAGCTCGACCGTGCGAAGGGTACCGTGGTAGCGAGTATCCGGATCCCCTATCAGGGTGAAATAGACCGGCATGCCCGCCTTGACACGGGTGACGTCCGCTTCGGAGATCTGGGCCTTGACCGTCATGGTGTCGAGATTGGCGAGCTTGAGCAGGGTCGGTACCGTCTGGCTGGCGGCCAGGGTCTGCCCCTGCCGGGTGACGATGGAGACGACGGTACCATCCATGGGGGCCTGAATGCGGTTGTAGCCGAGCTCTGTCTTGGCGCGCTCCACCTTGATGATGGCGTTGTCGATGTCGGCCTGGGCGCTTTGCAGCTCGGCCCGGGTGACGGCAAGCTGGGCTTCGGCGCTCTCCAGATCCGCACGAGAGCTCGCTTCCTGCCGAAACATCTGCTGCTGGCGGCGCCAGGCAAGCTCGTTCTGTTTGAGCTGTGCCTGCTTGATCTTGAGCTGGGCGCGGCGGCTGGCCAGCTCCGCCTCGGCGGTCTTGAGGTTGTTCTGGGCGATCAGGGGATCGATCTCCGCCAGCAGCTCTCCTTGTTTGACCTGTTGACCCGCTTCCACCGCGAGATAGGTGACCTGACCCGAGACCTGAGCCCCCACATCCACCTGCTCGATGGCCTGCAGTACGCCACTGGCGAGCACCGTCTGCTCCACATCCTGTCGGGTAACCGTTGCGGTCAGTACCGGGTCCGGTGTGTTGCCTGGCCAGGCCAGCCAGGTGACGAGAGGGATCAGCACAAGGGCGAGCAGGGCGAGCTTGCCGGGTTTTCGAAGAGCTTTCATTTATCACCTGAACGAAACGAGCGAAGGCGTGCAAGGGCCATATCGTGCAGCAAATGGCCCTCAAAAAGAAGCGAGCAATGTGTAAGAAATCGTGTGGTTCTGGCGGTGACGCAGTGGAGGAGGTCAAGCTGGGGGAGGGTGACGGCGGGGCGTCAGAAACAAGAAGACCCGCTCAGGGAGCGGGTCTTGTGGTGTCAACCGACGGCTTTGAGCAAGGCGGCGTGAGGCTCGTGGCAGATCTGGATATCGAGGGGCAGTTTGTAGAGGAGCAGGCGGGCCAGCGAGCCCTCCATCCAGTGATGACGGCTGCCGACCAGCAAGAGGTCGGCGGGGTGGGCGGCCAGCCAGCGCTGGAGATCCGGCACCACGTCATCCACCACCAGACACTGGTAATCCACCGGATGAGACAGCTGGGTGATGAGTTCACTGATGATCGCCTTGGCATCCAGGGTGCCCTGGGCGCTGCGCTCCTCTTGTGACAGGGACAGACTATTGCGACGGGTCTTGCTGCTGTGGGTCAGGTGCAACAAGGTCAGGTTGGCGCCCAGCCCTTGTGCCAGACGGCTCGCCTTGGCCAGTGTCTCCTGCTCGTAATCCTTGCCTTCCAGCAACAGCACAATATTGGTCGGGCTCATAAGCAGTTCTCCTTGGCAGGTGCGGGTCAGACGGCGGAAGCGCGCTCCCATCCTCCCTTCCCGCGAAATGTCAGCTCAAACGAACCCGGTGTGTTTGCATCAAGCGTCACCTTCTGTCGATGGCAACTGAAGGTACCGAGTCCGTTTACATCATCATAACAGACTGAGTTGAATGGAAAATGAAGGAGTGGGCCCGTTCGATATGCGAATGAGTGCAACGAAGATGAGTGGCGTCCTGACCATGACGATGGAAGCCCGACTGGGTGATGACCAGGCTGACAGACTCAGACTGAGCATCAAGACACGTGCCGCGGATTAGCCAGGGCAGTCCCTCGTTCTTGCTTGCGGCGCACGGCATCGGCCAACCAGGCCGACGCCGTCGGCAAGAGGTTTCAGCTAGCCACCGCGATGATGACTCGGCCAATCTGAAAGGGCCGACATGGACGGGAGGGCATCCCGTCCGCCCCGTGGTCAGCTTGCGAGCAACTCACGGGCATTGGCCAGGGTGTTGTCGGTGATCTGATCGCCCCCCAACAGGCGGGCCAGTTCGTTGAGCCGGGCGCCCGGGGTGAGCGCCTGCATCTGGGTTTCCGTTGTCTTGCCGTCGGTGTGTTTGCTCACCACCATGTGCTGGTGACCCTTGCCTGCCACCTGGGGCAGGTGGGTGACCACCATCACCTGGGTGGATTCGCCGAGCTGGCGCAACAGGCGGCCCACCACGGCGGCGGTCGGGCCGCTGATCCCCACATCCACTTCGTCGAAGATAAGGGTCGGGGTTGAGATCTTGCGTGCACTGATCACCACGATGGCGAGGCTGATACGCGACAGCTCGCCGCCGGAAGCCACCTTGCCAAGGGGTTGGATGGGCTGACCCGGGTTGGTGGTGACCATGAACTCCACCCGATCGATGCCAAGGGGCGAGAGGCTGCTCTGGGCATCGGGTCGCACTTCGATGGCGAAGCGGCCATCGGGCATCGCCAGTTCGTGCATGCTGGCGCTTACCTTGGCGCCCAGCTCCTCGGCATAGCGCTGGCGGCTCTGGCTCAGGGCCTCGGCGGCCTGCACGAAGGCCTGGCGGGCCGAGGCCAGCTCGTCCTCCATCCCCTCGAGGCGTTCCTCGTCGGAGTTGAGGCGGGCCAGATCGGCGGCCAGCTCCTGATGGTAGTGGGCCAGCTCCGCCGGTTTGACATGGTGCTTGCGTGCCAGGTTGATGGCCTTGGAGAGGCGGCTCTCCAGCTCGTTGAAGCGCTCTGGATCCAGTTCCAGCCGGTCGAGATAGCTGCGCAGCTCGCTGTGGCTCTCCTGTACGCCGATCAGGGCTTCGTTGAGCATGCCGAGCACGTTGCCAAGCCGGCTGTCCATGCCGACCAGGGTCTCGGCTCTGTCCACCGCCGTCTGCAGCAGACCGGCGATGGTGGTCTCTTCATTGTCATAGAGCAGATCGAGGCAATACCCGCACTCCTGCATCAGCTCGGTGCCATTGGCGAGCCGCTGATGCTCCTCTTCAATCTCTTCAAACTCCCCCGGCTGAAGGGCAAATTCGTCCAGCTCCTGCACCTGGTATTCGATGAGTTGACGGCGGGCTTCCCGCTGCTGCTGCTCGGCCTTGAGCCGGTTGAGCTCGTTTTGCAACTGGCGCCACTGCTGGTAGTGGCGGCGTACATCGTCGAGGAGCAGATGATGACCGGCGTAGCCGTCCAGCAGGGCGAGCTGGTAATCGGGTTTGAGCAGCATCTGGTGAGCGTGCTGACCGTGGACATTGACCAGCAGTTGACCCAGGTTCCTGAGCTGGGCGAGGGGGACGGGAACCCCGTTGATATAGCTGCGAGAGCGCCCCTCGGCGGACAGTACCCGCCGGACGATGCACTCACCGTCATTTTCAAGCTCGTTGGTGGCGAGCCAGGCCCGGGCGGCAGGATTACCCTCCAGCAGGAAGCGGGCACTCACCTCGGTCTTGTCGCTGCCCGGGCGCACCATGCTGGCTTCGGCGCGCTCCCCCAGGCACAGCCCCAGAGCATCGATGGCGATGGATTTGCCCGCCCCGGTCTCCCCGGTGATGCAGGTCATCCCCGGTTGCAGATCGAGCTCGAGAAACTTGACGATGGCGAAGTTGTTGACGGTCAGCTGGGTCAGCATGGTCTCATCCTGTATGGGTCAACATTACTGTGTATGCATCCAGTATATACTGGTCTTATATACAGTAAAGTGGGCAGGGAGGATTTTTGCGAAACAGGGGGAGGGCAAGGATGTCAAGGCCGCGGCATGGGTGTGACGCCGATCAGATGGCCTGCAAATCAACCTGCGTACCTGGCATGGGCTGAGGCGATGCGAGAAGCCACCTTGAGGGGCTCTCTTGTGGTGAGTGGCTGGCTGAGACACACTCGAAACAGTCCTGGTTGAGCCTGGGCAGTGTACAGACCTCTTCGCAAGGATGCGTCACGATGATCCATACCCCGACCCTGCTGCTGATCTCCCTGGCAATCAACCTGATGTCGGGGCTGATCATGCTGTTCATCCACTCCCTGAAGCCGGGTCGAGGCAACTTTCTGTACTGGTCCCTCTCCGCTTTTCTCTTCTCCCTCTCCATCCTGCTGCTCAGTCTGGGGGTGTTGGGCGGCCATCCGGCGCTGGGCATCCGGGTCGGCGGCCTGGTCTCGCTCATGAGCATCCTGCTGTTGCTCGCCGGTTTTTGTGCGCTTTACGAGCGCGCATGGCATCCCCGTGCCGTGGGGGGAGGTGTGGCGGTGTTGCTGCTCTATCTGGGATTGTCCAGCCTCGCCCCCGTGCGCATTGTGCTGGCTCTGATGGAGTCGATGTTGTACCTGTGGTGCGCCTGCCTCATCGTCTCTCTCGGCCGGCAACAGAAGCGGGTGCTCCATGTGGTGGCGCTCATTTACCTGCTGCATTTCACCATCCTGCTGAGTCAGGGGTGGCTGCTCTTGCTGGGAGCTGAAGGGCGGATGGGAGACGGAGGCTGGCTCGATCTCATCTTCTTCATGCACATTGTGCTGACCATCGGCTCGGTGTTGCTGCTGCCTCTGGTGGCCTATGTGGAGACGGAGGAGGCATTGCTGGCGCTCTCGGAGCGGGATCCCCTCACCGGGGTGCTCAATCGGCGCGGCCTCTTCAGGCACGGAGAGGGTACTACGCCTGGCCAGACGCGCTGCGTGGTGGTCCTGGACATCGATCACTTCAAGCGGGTCAACGACCAGTTTGGTCACGGCTGCGGGGATGAGGTCATTCGCTATGTGGCCGGGGTGCTGGTGGCCGAGGTACGCAAGGATGATCTGGTGGGGCGCATCGGTGGCGAGGAGTTTGCCATCATCATGGGGGGCGTGAGCGGCCAGATGGCCCGCGACATCTGTGACCGGATCCGCCGCCAGATAGAGACGGGCTCCCGGCAGGGGGCCTGCCTGCCGTGCGAGGGGGTTACGGTGAGCATGGGGGTCGTGTGCGCCAGTGCCGAGGCTGACCTGGCACTGATACTGACCAAAGCCGATGCTGCCATGTACCGGGTGAAGGAAGCGGGGAGAAACGGGGTGCATCTGGCATTCGAGCCGGCACTGCCTCGGCTGGTCGAAAGCAGCGAGGGGTAGACCCTCGCCACCGGTGGTGCCTGGCTAGAAGAGCTTGCTGCCCCAACCGAGCTTGTTGCGCAGCACGTGGAAGTAGCTGTAATCCAGCGGATGCACCAGATGAAGCTTGTGGCTGCTCTTCTTGATGAGGATCTCGTCCCCCGGGTGGACCGCCAGGGTGACCTGGCCGTCGCAGCTCACCTGCATGGCGTCGTCCTGGTTGTCCGGCGAGACCAGCAGCCGCACTTCGCTGTCCGCATCCAGCACGATGGGGCGGCTGCTCAGGGTGTGCGGGAACATGGGTACCAGCGTGATGGCGTTGAGTTTGGGGGTGAGAATGGCGCCCCCTGCCGACAGGGAGTAGGCGGTGGAGCCGGTGGGTGTCGCCACTATGATGCCGTCCGAGCGCTGGCTGTACATGAAGCTGCCGTCGATGTAGACCTCGAACTCGATCATGTGGGCGATCTTGCCCGGGTGAAGAACCGCCTCGTTGACCGCGAGGTTGCTCGACTTGCGCTCCCCGTGGCGATAGACGGCGGCCTCCAGCAGGAAGCGATGCTCGCTTTTGAAGTGACCCGAGAGCACCTGCTCCAGGGGCAGCAGATAATCCTGGGGCGAGAGATCGGTCAGGAAGCCGAGGTTGCCCCGGTTCACCCCGATCACCGCCACATCGAACCGTGACAGCACCCGGGCGGCCCCCAGCATGTTGCCGTCACCGCCGACGACGATGGCGAGATCCGCCTGCTCGCCGAGCTGCACCAGATCCATCACGTTCTCCCCGAGCAGCCCCAGGGTATGGGCCACCCGGCTCTCCAGCAGCACGCGAAAGCCGCGGCTGGTCAGGTACTGATACAGGCCGGTCAGGGTCTGGTTGGCCCCCTCGTGATTGGGCTTGCCGATGAGGGCAACGGTTTTGAACGGAGAATCCATAGGTTATCGGGTCTGGGAGAGTCTTGGGGGGAGTATACCGCGCTTTACCGGGGATTTGTCTGCCTCCGTGGCGGTTGGTGCAATCGGCCCCGAAAAGGGGCTGCCTGGCACGCGGATGGGCGCCATTGTGCCCGATCTGCCCTTTTCCCCTTGAAAGCCGGGGCTGTGTCCCCATAATAGCGCCAACAGAGGGTCTGCTGGCGCGTGTCGCTTGTCTGAACGCCAGCCACCCTCACACGCAACCCCTGAATATTGGAGATGTCATGAGCCACGAAGAACAAAAGGTTGAAGCGATGGAGCAAGTGGAAGCCCAGCCAGTCGAGCCGACCGATGTAGACAGTGAAGTGACAGCCGAGCAGGCCCGCATCGCCGAGCTGGAGGCCCAGCTGGAGGCGGCCCAGCAGGCTTCCCTGGAAGAGCGGGAGCGCGCCATTCGCGCCGTCGCCGAGATGGAGAACCTGCGTCGCCGTGCCGCTCAGGACGTGGAGAAAGCCCACAAGTTTGCACTGGAGAAGTTCGCCGCAGAGCTCTTGCCGGTGCTGGACAACCTGGAGCGCGCCATCGAGCTGGCGGACAAGGAGAACGACACCCTCAAGCCGATGATTGAAGGGGTCGAGCTAACCCTGAAATCCATGCAGAGCGGCGTGGCCAAGTTCGGCCTGGTGGCGCTGGACCCGACCAACCAGCCGTTCGACCCGAATGCCCACCAGGCCATGAGCATGGTGCCCAGTGCCGACGTGGCGCCGAACACCGTGATCGCCGTGATGCAGAAGGGCTACGAGCTCAATGGCCGCGTCATCCGCCCGGCCATGGTGATGGTGTCCAAGTCCGCTGACTGATCGCGCTGTTCTCACCAAGCCCGCCGCTTGGCGGGCTTTTTGTTGGATGTGGCGCCAAAAAAACCTGTCTGGCGTCATTTGGCTGTCAGGTGGCCTGTATGCAGGTTTTTTCAGGGCCGGACTTGAAGCGCCGACTTGAGACCCCATATAGGTTGCAAGGCCACGGCGGCACAAAAAATTTGATGCCGGGAGCTTGAAAGCCACAGTGGCAGGCCCCACCTAGCCGTTAACGTATCAAGGCGAGCCCCTCGCCAGTTTATTCAAAGTATTTGGAGATTCGTCAAATGGGTAAAATCATCGGTATTGACCTGGGTACTACCAACTCCTGCGTCGCTATTCTGGATGGCGACCATGCTCGCGTGATCGAGAACGCGGAAGGCGACCGTACTACTCCGTCCATCATTGCCTATGCCGATGACGGCGAAATCCTGGTTGGTCAGCCGGCCAAGCGCCAAGCCATCACCAACCCGAAGAACACGCTGTTCGCCATCAAGCGTCTGATCGGCCGTCGTTTCGAAGATGACGAAGTACAACGTGACCTGAAAATCATGCCGTACGCCATCGCCAAGGCCGACAACGGTGACGCCTGGGTTGAAGTGAAAGGCAAGAAGATGGCACCGCCGCAGATCTCTGCCGAAGTGCTGAAAAAGATGAAGAAGACCGCCGAGGACTACCTGGGCGAGCCGGTGACCGAAGCCGTCATCACCGTACCGGCCTACTTCAACGACGCCCAGCGTCAGGCCACCAAGGATGCCGGTCGCATCGCCGGTCTGGATGTAAAACGCATCATCAACGAACCGACTGCCGCGGCTTTCGCCTACGGCGTCAACAAGGTCAAGGGTGAGCGCAAGGTTGCCGTATACGACCTGGGTGGCGGTACCTTCGATATCTCCATCATCGAGATCGACGAAGTCGAAGGGGAGACCACCTTCGAAGTGCTGGCAACCAACGGTAACACCCACCTGGGTGGTGAAGACTTCGACAACCGCGTCATCAACTACCTGGTTGACGAGTTCAAGCGCGAGCAGGGCATTGACCTGCGCAACGACCAGCTGGCCTTGCAGCGTCTGAAAGATGCCGCCGAAAAAGCCAAGATCGAGCTCTCTTCTGCCCAGCAGACCGACGTGAACCTGCCGTACATCACAGCAGATGCCACCGGTCCGAAGCACATGAACATCAAGGTGACCCGCGCCAAGCTGGAATCCCTGGTGGAAGACATGGTGAAAGACTCCCTGGAGCCGGTTCGTGTCGCCCTGAAAGACTCCGGTCTGGCGGTTGGCGAGATCGACGACGTCATCCTGGTGGGCGGTCAGACCCGTATGCCGCTGGTTCAGAAGACCGTGGCCGACTTCTTCGGCAAAGAGCCGCGCAAAGACGTCAACCCGGACGAAGCCGTGGCCATGGGTGCTGCCATCCAGGGTGCCGTACTGTCCGGTGACAAGACCGACGTACTGCTGCTGGACGTGACTCCGCTCTCCCTGGGGATCGAGACCATGGGCAGCGTGATGACCGCGCTCATCGAGAAGAACACCACCATTCCGACCAAGAAGTCCCAGGTGTTCTCCACCGCCGAAGACAACCAGTCTGCCGTGACCATTCACGTGCTGCAAGGTGAGCGCAAGCGCGCCAGCGACAACAAGTCCCTGGGCCAGTTCAACCTGGAAGGCATCCGCCCGGCACCGCGCGGTCTGCCGCAGATCGAAGTGACCTTCGACATCGACGCCAACGGCATCCTGCACGTCTCCGCGAAAGACAAGGAGACCAACAAGGAGCAGAAGATCACCATCCAGGCCTCTTCCGGTCTGTCTGATGACGAGATCGAACGCATGGTACGCGAAGCCGAAGCCAACGCGGCCGAGGACAAGAAGTTCGAAGAGCTGGTGCAGGCCCGCAACCAGGCTGACGGTCTGGTCCACTCCGTGCGCAAGCAGGTCACCGAAGCCGGTGAAGCTCTGCCTGCCGACGAGAAGACCAAGATCGAGACTGCCCTGAGCGAGCTGGAATCCGCCATCAAGGGTGACGACAAGGCTGCCATCGAAGCCAAGCAGCAAGCGCTGCTGGAAGCGTCCCAGAAGCTGATGGAAATTGCCCAGCAGCAGGCTCAGGCGCAAGGCGCCGCCGGTGCTGACGCCGGTCAGTCCTCCTCTTCTGCCAAGGCTGACGACGACGTGGTCGACGCCGAGTTCGAAGAAGTGAAAGACGACAAGAAATAAGCCCGACCCGGATGGGCGAAGTCCGCTTCGCCCATCGGCTCAGAATCTGTTCACGGTCTCTCGCGAGAGGCCGTCAGCAAGGTAAAGAGCAGCGCAGGAACCGGAGCGTATAGATATACGTGAGGATTCCGAGCAGCACATGAGCCTTGATCACGGCTTCGTAGTAAGAGTGTGAGCAGATTCGTCAATGAATTTACGGGCGTTGGGTAACCAACGCCCGTCTGCGTAACTGCTGATATAGCAACAGGATGAGTATGTCGAAGCGCGATTTCTACGAAGTGCTCGGGGTGTCGAAAGGTGCCGACGAGCGCGAGATCAAGAAGGCGTACAAGCGTCTGGCCATGAAGTATCACCCGGATCGCAACCAAGGTGATGCCGGGGCTGAAGAGAAGTTCAAAGAGGTCAAGGAAGCCTACGAGGTCCTGACCGACGAGAACCTGCGTGCCCGTTATGACCAGTACGGTCATGCCGGGGTGGATCCGAGCCAGGGTGGCGGCCACGGCGGCTTTGGTGGTGGTGCCGATTTCGGCGACATCTTCGGCGACGTGTTTGGCGACATCTTCGGTGGTCGCGGGGGCGGTCGTCGCGGCCCGGCCCGTGGCGCCGATCTGCGCTACAACATGGAGCTGACGCTGGAAGAGGCGGTGCGCGGGGTCTCCAAGGAGATCAAGATCCCGACCCAGGTCCACTGCGAAGTGTGCAACGGCTCCGGTGCCCATACCGGAAGCCAGGCCCAGACCTGCCCCACCTGCCACGGCTCCGGCCAGGTGCAGATGCGCCAGGGCTTCTTCGCGGTGCAGCAGCCCTGCCCCCACTGTCACGGTCGCGGCAAGATCATCAAGGATCCGTGCCGCAAGTGCCATGGGGAAGGGCGCTATCAGAAGACCAAGACCCTGTCGGTCAAGATCCCGGCCGGGGTCGATACCGGGGATCGCATCCGTCTCTCCGGCGAAGGGGAAGCGGGGGAAACCGGCGCATCGGCGGGGGATCTGTACGTACAGGTTCATGTGCGCGAGCACGAGATCTTCGTCCGTGACGGCAACGACCTCTACTGCGAAGTGCCCATCAGCTTCACCACGGCTGCGCTGGGCGGGGAGATTGAAGTGCCGACCCTGGATGGCCGGGTCAAGCTCAAGGTGACCCCGGAGACCCAGACCGGCAAGCTGTTCCGCCTGCGGGGCAAGGGCGTCAAGTCCGTGCGCTCCGGCCAGGTGGGGGATCTGATGTGCAAGGTGGTGATCGAGACTCCGGTCAAGCTGACCGAGACCCAGAAAGATCTGCTGCGCCAGCTGGACGACTCCTTCAGCGGCGCCGCTGCCAAGACCCACAAGCCGAAATCCGAAGGCTTCTTCGAAGGGGTGAAACGCTTCTTCGACGACCTGACCAAATAAACGCGACCCGCGTTACCCAAGCCGGCACGGATGTGCCGGCTTTTTTTTGCCCGCCATCTGGCCTGGATCCCCCCTTATTGAGTGGATCCCGATGAGGGATCCTCCTCACAACTTCCGCCAATTCCTCCTGTACAAATGTTATCCCGCTCACACTCTTGCTGAAACGGTTTAGCTGGCATGTTGAGTCAGCTAAAGCGGTTTAGCTATCCTCTGCTCGTCAACAACAACAGAGCCCGGACGGGCGACAGAAGACAGGTGAGGACGATGACGATGTTCAAGAGCAAGTTGGCGCTGGCCGTGGCGCTGGGATTGGGAATGAGCAGCCCGCTGTGGGCGGCGGATGGTGGTATCGAGGCTCGTCTGGCGGCGCTGGAGGCGCGGGTGCAGGCAGCCGAGGCGCGCGCCACCGCTGCCGAAGCGCGGGCCGATGAGGCCCAGAGCAAGGCAAACGAAGCCCGCGAGACGGCCGTGGTGGCCAAGGCCCAGAGCGAGAAGGTGGACAAGCAGACCGCCGGGGCCCAGGGCTTCGAGTTCCACGGCTATGCCCGCTCGGGCCTGCTGGTGAACGGCAACGGCAATGGTGGCCGCGGCGGCCCCTACATCACCCCGGCCGGCTCGGTGGGCGGCGCCGTGGGTCGCCTTGGCAACGAGGATGACACCTACATGGAGGCCAACCTGCTGAAGACCCAGACCTTCGACGATGGCAGCTGGGCCCGCTACAAGCTGATGCTGGCGGACGGGGTGGAGACCAGCAACGACTGGACCGCCAGCGATTCCAGCCTCAACACCCGCCAGGTGTTTGCCGAAATCGGCGATCTGGCGAGCTTCAGCGGTCCTTTCCAGCACTCGGTGCTCTGGGCGGGCAAGCGCTTTGACCGGGACAACTTCGACATCCACTGGCTCGACTCGGACGTGGTCTTCCTGGCCGGTACCGGCGGCGGCGTCTACGACGTGCAGCTGGCCGACAGCTGGAAGGCGAACTTCTCCCTCTACGGGCGCGACTACGGCGACATCAGCGCGAGCGGTCTCTCCGACATCGAGAGCTACATCCTCACCATGAACAACCGCGTTGGCAACTGGCAGTGGATGCTGAACGGCCTCTCCGCCAAGGACAACGAGGCGCGCATCAACGACGGCGGCGCGGGCAGCGAAGCGGCGAACAAGGGGGCCCACACCCTGGTGGCCTACCACGCCGACAGCTTCTTTGGCATCAACCCCGGTTTCTCCAAGGCGGCGGTGCTGTATGGCCACGGTCTGGGTGCCGAGCTCAAGGGGCTGGGCTCCGACAGCGAGCTGCTGCCGGATGCCGATGCGGTGCGGGTCGCCGTGTTTGGCGCCACCGATCTTGCGCCCCGCTGGCGTGTGGCCCCGGCCCTGCTGGCCGAGCACAGCCAGGATCGTTACGTGAAAGGGGACGAGTACCGCTGGGTGACCCTCAATGGCCGCCTGGCCCAGGTGCTGAGCCAGAACGTCGAGCTGGTCTACGAGGCGACCTGGCAGTACATGGACCTCGATCCCAAGGGCTACAAGGGTCGTCAGGCGGTGAGCGGCGATTTCACCAAGCTCACCTTCGCGCCGACTTTCAAGGCGCAGACCGCCGGCTTCTTCGAGCGGCCCGAGCTTCGGGTGTTCGCCACCTGGATGGACTGGTCCTCCGAGCTCGACAACTACGCCAGCTCCGATGCCATGGGTCAGAGCAACTTCACCGCCGGGGGCGAGTGGAACTTTGGCGTGCAGATGGAAACCTGGTTCTAGTTCGTTATCCCGATCACAAAAATGGCAGGCGGCCCCGGGATCTGTTGGTTAGCTAAAACGGTTTAGCTGATAATGCGGACCCAGAACCCGGGGCTGACCCCGGCAAATCCTGTGCAGCAGTGGAGTAGCAACAAGGTGACGAATCGTGTGTGGGTAATGGGGGATGCGGTAGTGGACTTGATCCCGGAAGGGGAGCAGCACTACCTCAAGTGTCCGGGTGGCGCACCGGCCAACGTGGCGGTGGGCGTTGCCCGGCTCGGCGGGGAGTCGGCCTTCATTGGCCGGGTCGGCGCGGATCCCTTCGGCCGCTTCATGGGGGAGACCCTGGCCAGG
This sequence comes from Aeromonas sp. R10-1, assembly GCF_040908465.1. Classification (NCBI taxonomy): domain Bacteria; kingdom Pseudomonadati; phylum Pseudomonadota; class Gammaproteobacteria; order Aeromonadales; family Aeromonadaceae; genus Aeromonas; species Aeromonas sp. R10-1. Next base: position 172,051 of record NZ_JBFODT010000034.1, on the reverse strand, counting down.
GAGGGGGTCGACATTCGCCACCTGATCCAGGATCCGGCCCATCGCACCAGCACGGTGCTGGTGGATCTCGATGAGGCAGGGGAGCGCAGTTTCACCTTCATGGTGCGCCCGAGCGCCGATCAGTTCCTGAGCCCCGCCGATCTGCCGATTTTCCAGGCCGGGCAGTGGCTGCTGACCTGCTCCATTGCGCTTGCCAACGAGCCGGTGCGCAGCAGTTGCCTGCAAGCCATGGCGACCATCCGGGCCGTCGGGGGGCGGGTCTGCTTCGACCCCAACCTGAGGCCAGAGGTGTGGGGCAACCCGGCCGAGATGCTGCCCGTGGTGCGCGAGGCCATGGCCCTCGCAGACGTGGTCAAGCTCTCGGTGGAGGAGCTGCAACTGCTGAGCGGTCTGGACGATCTGGCGGCGGGGCTTGCCACTCTTTCAGGCCCGGCACTGGTGCTGGTGACCCGGGGGGCGGGGGGCGTGGTGGCCCGTCTGGGTGGCGAGTTGCTGGAGTGGGTGGGGCCCAAAGTGACGCCACTCGATACCACGGGGGCGGGGGACGCCTTCGTCGCCGGGCTGCTGGCGGCCTTGGCCGAACGGACCTCGCTGCCGACGCTGGCCGAGCTGCCCGCCATTCTGGCTCAGGCCCACGGCTGCGGGGCGCTCGCCACCACCGCCAAGGGGGCGATGACGGCACTGCCCACCCGCACCCGGCTGGATGAATTTTTGCGATCAGGCGCAGACGGCTGTTGATCTGCGGCTAGAAGCCCGGCTCGACAGCCCCTACTCTCATGTGACAAGGGCCCGCCAGCGTGGCGGGTCATAAGAGGAAGAATATGAATATCAGTGCGATAGCCCAGGATCTGGTGCCCCTGCTCGGGGGCAAGGAGAACATCGTCAGCGCCGCCCACTGCGCCACCCGGCTGCGGCTGGTGCTGGCGGACGACAGCAAGGTGAACAAGGCCGCCATCGACAAGCTGGAGGGGGTCAAGGGGTGCTTCAGCAACGCCGGCCAGATCCAGGTCATTTTCGGCACCGGCCTGGTCAACAAAGTCTATGCGGAGTTCGTCACCCTGACCGGGACCGGCACCGCCAGCAAGGCGGAGCTGACCGACATGGCGACGGCCAAGCTCAACGTGGCCCAGCGTCTGGCGCGGACCCTCTCCAACATCTTCGTGCCCATCATTCCGGCCATCGTCGCCTCCGGCCTGCTGATGGGGCTGCTCGGCATGGTGCGCACCTACGGCTGGGTCAACGCCGACAGCGCCCTGTTCGTCATGCTCGACATGTTCAGCTCGGCAGCCTTCATCATCCTGCCGATCCTCATCGGTTTTACGGCGGCGCGCGAATTCGGCGGCAACCCCTATCTGGGGGCGACGCTCGGCGGCATTCTCACCCACCCGGCCCTGACCAATGCCTGGGGCGTGGCCGGTGGCTTCAAGACCATGGACTTCTTCGGCCTGGATGTCGCCATGATCGGCTACCAGGGCACTGTCTTCCCGGTGCTCTTGGCGGTCTGGTTCATGTCCCACCTGGAGAAGCAGCTGAGAAGGCGCATCCCTGACGCCCTGGATCTCATCCTCACCCCGTTTTTGACCGTCATCATCACCGGCTTCGTGGCGCTGCTTTTCATCGGCCCCGCCGGGCGGGTGCTGGGGGATGGCATCTCGTTCGGTCTGAGCGCCCTCTATGAGCAGGCAGGCTGGCTGGCGGGTCTGGTGTTTGGCGGGACTTATTCCCTTATCGTCATCACCGGCATCCACCACAGCTTCCACGCCATCGAGGCGGGGCTGCTGGCTAACCCTGCCATCGGCGTCAACTTCCTGCTGCCCATCTGGGCCATGGCCAACGTGGCCCAGGGTGGGGCTTGTCTGGCGGTCTACTTCAAGACCCGCGATGTGAAGATCAAGGCCATCACGGTGCCGGCGGCCATGTCCTGCCTGCTCGGCATCACCGAGGCGGCGATCTTCGGGGTCAACCTGCGCTACATCAAGCCCTTCCTGGCCGGTCTGTTCGGCGGGGCCTGCGGCGGCGCCTACGTGGTGGCGGCCAAGGTCGGCATGACGGCGGTGGGCCTGACCGGCATCCCGGGCATGGCCATCGTCCAGCCCATGAGCCTCATCCACTACGTCATCGGTCTGGTGATCGCCTTTGGCGCCGCTTTCGCCGCCTCCTACCTGCTCAAGTACAAGGTGGAGTGATGAAGGAAAGCCATCTCCTGAACCAGGTTGTCCGGTCCCTGCTGGCCGGACAGCTCAAGGCGGCGGCCGATCCCCATCGGCCCCGCTGGCATCTGGCAGCCCCGGTGGGGCTGCTCAACGATCCCAACGGCTTCATCGAGCACGGCGGGCGCTACCATCTTTTCTACCAGTGGAACCCGCTCGGTTGCGAGCACCGCAACAAGGGCTGGGGGCATGTCACCTCCACCGATCTGCTGCACTGGCAGCACGAGCCGGTGGCGCTGCTGCCCACCGAGGCCTATGAGAGCCACGGCTGCTATTCGGGCTCGGCGGTGAGCGATGAGCAGGGGCGTCTGACCCTCATCTATACCGGCAACGTCAAATACCCGGACGGCAGCCGCACCGCCTACCAGTGTCTGGCCCGTGCCGACGGTGAGGGGGGCTTCGAGAAGCTGGGACCCGTGCTGGACCTGCCCGCAGGCTACAGCGGCCATGTGCGCGACCCCAAGGTGTGGCACGACGGTCGGCAGTGGCTGATGGTGCTGGGGGCCCGCACCCTGGACGATCGGGGTGAGGTGCTGCTCTATCGCTGTGACACCCTGGATGCCTGGACGCTGGTGGGGCCCATCGCCGGCAGCGGGCGCGGTGGTCTCGGGGAGTTTGGCTACATGTGGGAGTGTCCGGACCTGTTCCCCCTGGGAGATCGCCATGTGCTGATCAGCTGCCCGCAGGGGATTGCCCCCCGGGGAGAGGATTATCGCAACCTCTACCAGTGCGGCTGGCTGGCGGGTGACTTCGACGGCGAGTATTTCGCCCACGGGGCTTTCCATGAACTGGACCGGGGCTTCGAGTTCTATGCCCCCCAGACTACCCAGGACAGCCAGGGGCGTCGCCTGCTGTTCGGCTGGCTGGGCTTGCCGGAGGAGAACGAGATGAGCCAGCCCACTCTCGAGCACGGCTGGATCCACCAGATGAGCTGCCCGCGGGAGCTGTTCTGGCAGGATGAGTGGCTCTGCCAGCGGCCGGTGGCGGAGCTCGCGGCATTGAAGGGGGAGCAGACCCGCTTCGAGGGGGCGCCGGATGAGCTGCCTGCCCTGGCCATCGACTCGGCCTGGCTCGATCTGGCGCTGTGCGGTGAAGGGCGCCTCGGGTTCGGGGCCGTGGTCGAGCTGGTGTGGCAGCCTGGGCGTCTTGTCCTGCGGCGCCAGAACTGGCAGAGCGGGGAGTGGGAGGAGCGAAGCGCCCCCTGGCTTGGGGGCAAGATCACCGTCTTGTGTGACCGCTCCAGCCTGGAGTGCTTCGTCGATGGCGGGCGCCAGAGCTTGTCGACCCGTTACTTCCCCGGCGAAAACCCAGTACTTTCCGCACGTTGCGGTGGTGATTGCAGCAAAATTTGCCTCGATCACTGGCCGCTGGCGACCTGCCTAGTACAATAGCCCGGTCTCAGTGTGCCGGGAGGTCAGGTGGAGAAGAATAAACGGATCACGATTGCCCAGATAGCCACGCTTGCGGGGGTCTCCAAGGCCACCGCCAGCCTGGTGCTCAACGGCAAGAGTGCGGAATACCGCATCGCCGACGATACCCGCAAGCGGATCCAGGCGGTGGCGGACGAGTGCCACTATCAGCCGAGCATCCATGCTCGCTCCCTGCGGGAGGTGCGCAGCTACACCTGGGGGCTGGTGATCCCCGACCTCACCAATTTCGGCTTCGCCAGCATCGCCCGTGCCCTGGAGGCCCGCTGTCGGGAGGCGGGGATCCAGCTGCTCATCGCCTGCTCCGAGGATGACCCCACCCTGGAGCAGCGGGTGGTGGACAACCTCATCAGCCGTCAGGTGGATGGCCTCATCGTCGCCTCCAGCGGCCACAGTGACGACATCTATGCCCGCATCCACGACCGCTTGCCGGTGGTGCAGCTCGACCGCCACATCGGTGAGTCGCGCCTGCCCATGGTGATCTCGGACGCCTGCAAGGCCACCGCCGAGCTGGTGCAGGATATGGCCGAGGATTGTGGGGAGGAGATCTACTACTTCGGCGGTCTGCTGGATCTCTCCCCCAGCCGCCACCGGCTGGCGGGTTACGAGCTCGGATTGCACAGGGCCGGGCTGGAGGCCACTTCAGACCGGGTCCGCCACCGTGACTACCAGCCGAGCTCGGGTTATCAGCTGATGTCTGAGCTGGTGGACGAACTCGGAGCACCGCCGAAGGGGCTTTTTACCGCCTCTTTCACCCTGCTGGAGGGGGTGCTGCGCTACCTCAACGAGGCGGAACTGATGGAGACCGGCATGCGCCTCTGTACGTTCGACGATCACGATCTGCTCGACTGCATCCCCATGCGCATCGATTCCGTGGCCCAGGATTGCCCGGCCCTGGCCCGGGCCGCCTTCGAGATGATGCAGCAACTCATCGCGGGCAATCCCCCTGCCCAGACCGCCCAGGTCATTAACCCCAGGGTGCGCTGGCGCAGCCGCCGCTAGGCACACGGCTTCCCTTTCCTGTGAAAAGCCCCGCCGGATCCGGCGGGGCTTTTTGTGCTGCGCCTGGTATGAGGGCATCAATCGGTGATGCTGGCCCGCCAGAAGATCTGCTTGATGTGAGGGTGCTCCCCGAGTGTGTTCATCAGGGCATCGAGCTTGGTGCCATCGATGGCGGTGGCGAGCCGCGCCGCCGAGATCTCGAGATCCTGATCGCCGAAGGGGGTGATGTCGAGTTCGCTCAGGGGGTAGTGGGCCTGCTCCAGCATCTGCTCGAGCCAGGGCAGTACCTCCTTCTGGTGAGCGCGGCCGATGAGAGCGGTCACGTGATAGGTCACTTCGGTGTCCATGTTGTCCACCGGATCACGGTTTATCTGGTTGACCAGGGGACGCAGCAGGGTGTTGGCGGCCAGCACGAAGAGGGCGCCGAGGATGGCCTCCAGGGCGAACCCGGCGCCGCAGGCGGCCCCGACCGCGGCCACGCCCCATAGGGTGGCCGCTGTGTTGATGCCCCGGATGTTGCCGGACTCGCGCATGATGACGCCAGCGCCGAGAAAACCGATGCCGGAGACGATGTAGGCCACCACGTGGACGACCCCGTAACTGCCGCCATGCAGGTCATAGATGCGCTGGGCCAGGTTGACGAACAGGGCCGCCCCCACGGCGACCAGCACGTTGGTGCGAAGACCGGCGGTGCGCTGGCGGTACTGGCGCTCGAGGCCGACCAGGCTGCCCAGCACGAAGGCGAGCAGCAGGCTGGCCAGGGTGTCGAGCAGGGCGAGAAAATCGAGTTGTTGCCACATTCTCATGAAGGGTCTCCTCCTGGGGATGCCGACCAGCCTGCTCCCCCGGGTTGTGTGAGAGATGGGGGGCAAGGTCGACATCGTGGTGAATGCAAGGGCGCGACCCGCCTCCTGACGGGGCGGGATGGCGCAGAACAGGGTACAGGCCCTTCACGGTTGCCCGGGAAGGACCTCGCCTCATTCGAGGGTCAATGCCTGGTGGTGGCGTCGTCCCCGGCGCGGGGGCGCAGTTCCCAGCGTACCGGGTGGACAGCCCCGACCTGGTGGATGAACTGCACCAGATAGCGGCGCTGGGGCGGCGTGCAGTAGAGGCTCAGCACCAGCACGCGGCCTTCACCGCGCCCGGGCTGCATGGACTGCATAGGCCTGAGTCCGGCCGGTTGCAGGGTGTGGCTCACCGCCGCCAGCACCTGCTCCATGTCGGCTCTGTCTTCGCAGCGGATGTGCAGCTGATAGAGGTGCTGACGCCGTCTGCCACGTTGCCAGAGTGGTCGCAGGCCCCGTCCCAGTCTGCTCAGCAGGGAAGGGGATTTGTCAGCGACAGGGTTGTTTGAAATCAAGCGCATAGCAGCCTCCTTTTGGGAAGCAGAAACTATGCAGGCAAGGTGTCGGGGGATGAGTCCGCGTCACCTGACGTCAAGTGTGAAAAGCGGGGAAAAGAGGGATCCACTTCTCGCAGGGTGGCGAGTCGCGGCAGAGAATAACCTGCGGCTAGCTCGCGACCAGGGTGCCGACGACGAGGGTCGGCGTGCGTCTGTCACTTGATGAGTTGCCCACCGATGGTCTCCGCTAGTGATAAAGAGGCGACATGGTAGCCGATACGGCGGCCTGGGTAAACCCCGAGCCCTTGAAAGCAACATATTGAAACATAATAAAAAAGAGATGAAAGCGCCGGTAAAGGGAGCCCTCTTCCCTTCACCGGCGGGCCCTTGGGGGGTTATCGGGTCTTGTCGATGCCCAGGTATTTGAGCATCAGTTTTTCATAGATGGGTTCGGTGTCGCCCACCTGCATCTTGTGCAGGAAATACTTCTCGAACGCTATCTTGGCCAGGTGGACCCACTTCCCTTTCTTGAACCAGGCGACGTTGCGCGGCGGGATCTGCGGCATGGCCACGAAGGCGGCCCCTGTGTCCCCCATGTCCGCCAGACAGATGGCATTCCACACCGCCCGGGTGACCGGGGGCTGGCCGTCCAGCTCTGCCTTGATGTTGTGGCTCAGGGTGCGCACCATGGCTTCGATCATGTAGCCGGTCTTGGGCACCCCGGTCGGAACCGGCGTCTTGTGCTGGGGCGGGATGGCGATGCAGACCCCGGCGGCGTAAATCTGCGGGAAGACAGGGTTGCGCTGGTGTTCGTCGACGATGACGAACCCGCGGGGATTGACCAGCCCCTCGAGGCCCCGCAGGGGGCTGATGCCGGCGAAGGCGGGCAGCATCATGGCATGCTTGTAGGGGAGGCTGTGGGTGCGCTTGACGTTGCCATCTTCATCCAGCTCCTCCACCGTCATCACCCCATCCCTGGCCGCCACGGTGCGGGCATTGCAGATCCATTGCATGTCGCGCATGCGCAGCTCGCTCTCCAGCATGCCCTTGGAATCCCCCACGCCGTTGAGGCCGAGGTGACCGATGTAGGGTTCGCTGGTGACGAAGGTCATGGGCACGTCCTTTCTCACCTTCTTGTCGCGCAGGTGGCGATCGAGGATGAAGGCGTATTCGTAGGCCGGGCCGAAGCAGGAGGCGCCGGGCATGGCACCGACGATCACCGGCCCCGGTTCGTCGAGCAGCCCGTTGACACTGTGCAGGCACTCCTCTGCGTGGGAGAGGGTGCAGACGCTGGCGGTGCCGCCCGCCGTCGGGCCTGCTCCCTGCACCTCTTCAAAGGCGAGTGCGGGGCCGGTGCAGAGCACCAGAAAGTCGTAGTGCAGGTGCTGGCCATCGGAGAGGCGGATCTGCTGTTCGAGGGGTTGCAACCCGGTCAGGGCGGCGTGGATGAAGCGGATCCCCTTCTTCTTCACATGAGGCTCTATGGGGAGGGAGATATCCTTGCGCTCTCGCCACCGGACCGCAATCCACGGGTTGGAAGGGTTGAATTCAAAGTCGGGTTTGTCGTTCACCAGGATGACGTCGTGCTGCTTGCCGAGTTCGGCCTTGAGCTCGTAGGCGGCCGACATGCCCCCCAACCCTGCCCCGATGATGATGATGGTTGCCATAATGAGCCTCCGCTCTATTACACGGCTCCTGTGAGCCAATATGTCCGCCTGCCTATTTGAGCCCCATTCGCCTGAGCACGGCGGCGGCGGGACAGACCCCGGTGAACGCGCTCTGGATCAGGTTGACCCCGACAAAGACGCTCAACCAGACAAAGCCCGGGTGGACCCAGGCCGTGAGCAGCAGCGACAGCAGCAACATGCCACCTGCGACCACTCTGACTCCGTTATCGACGGTCATTTCTCGTCTCCTTTTGTTTAGTGATTGCTAATTTAGGGTTGTTTTATACAATAGAACAAATATCAGCAATTGCTAATTTAATCTTATGAGCCATTTCGACGAGATGAACCGACATGCGACAGCCGCCGCCGGCCTGCTCAAGGCGCTGGCTCATCCCGAACGCCTGATGGTGCTCTGCCAGCTGGTGGAAGGGGAGAAGGGGGTCGGGGAGCTGCTGGCCCACAGCCAGCTCGGGCAGTCGGCCTTCTCCCAGCAACTGTCGGTATTGAAGCGCCAGGGCCTTATCCGCTCGCGCAAAGTCTCCCAGCAGATCTACTACTCCCTGGTGAGCGAGGCGGCGGCCGATGTGCTGGCGGCGCTGCAAACCCATTTTTGTCACTCAGATGAGGAAATTCGATGATGGAAAGCCAATGGCTGCTCTCGTTGGGGGGCGGCATGCTGGCGGGGCTCTCGGCCCTGATCCTGATGTTGTTCAACGGCCGGGTGGCCGGGATCAGCGGCATTCTGGCCGGTGCAATGCAGTACAAGACGCCCTGGCGGGTGCTGTTTCTGCTGGGATTGGGACTGGGGGCCTGGCTGGCGCTGACCTTGGGTTGGGCCACCATGCCCGCCTTTGATGCCTTGCCCGGCTGGCCCGTGGTGCTGCTGGCCGGCCTGCTGGTGGGCATCGGCACCCGCCTTGGCAATGGCTGCACCAGCGGTCACGGCATCTGCGGCATGGGGCGGCTGTCGACGCGCTCCGTGGTGGCGACGCTCACCTTTATGGGGATGGGCGTGGCGACCGTGTTCTTTACTCACCACATGTTTTGACGGGTTGATTGCCATGAAATTGCTGACAAGTGTGTTTGCGGGTCTGCTGTTCGGGCTGGGAATGGCCCTCTCCGGGATGATGGATCCGGCGCGGGTCACCGGGTTTCTCGATCTGGCCGGTGCCTGGGATCCCAGCCTGGCCTTCGTGATGGGGGGAGCCCTGGCTGTCTTCATGCCGGGCTACTTCCTGCTGGTAAAGCCCCGTCGTCTGAGCCTGCTGGGGGAACCCATGGCCCGGGTTCCCGCTCCCGTGCTGGATCGCCGCCTGATTGGCGGGGCCGCACTGTTCGGGATCGGTTGGGGCCTGGTCGGCATCTGTCCAGGGCCTGCCTTGAGTCTCATTTCCAGCGGACAGCCCATGATATTGTTGTTCATCGGGGCCATGGCGGCCGGGATCCTGCTGGTGGACAAGGTCTGGAACAGGGTGCTGGAGAAGGCTCGCCAGCACCGTATTGCCTGAGTTTTCAAGGTGCCCATGAGCCAGGGAAGGAGAATCATGATGAACACAATCCGGTTGCTGGTGACCACCCTGCTGGTCATGACATCCACCCTGGTGGCGGCCGAGGAGGCCAAGGGGTTGCTGACGCTGACCCCGCAGCGCGTCACCGACTGGCTCACCTTGAGCGGTACCGTGAGCGCCATTCATCAGGGGACGGTCGCGGCCCAGACCAGTGGCCGGGTCTCCCGCATGCTGGTGGATGTGAATGACGAGGTACAGGCCGGGCAGCCCCTGCTCGAGATAAGCGGCAAGGAGCAGTCTGCCGCCGTGACCGGCGCCGAGGCGCGGGTGGCCAGGGCCCAGGCCCAGCAGGTGGAGGCCGAGCGCCAGCTCACCCGTTATCAGGCCCTCATCGCCAAGGGGGTGATCACCCGGGCCCAGCTCGACAACGCCCAGGCAACGGATCGGGCCGCCCGCGCCGAGGTCAATGCCGCCGAGGCCGCCCTCATCCAGGCCCGGGAAGCCTACGGCTATACCCGTATCCTCGCCCCCTACGCCGGGGTGGTGACCAAGCGGCTGGTGGAGCTGGGGGAGACGGTGGCCCCCGGTACGCCGCTGCTATCCGGTTTCTCCCTTGGCGAGCTGAGGGTGGAGCTGGAGCTGCCCCAGTCCGCACTGGCTCTCGCCGGCCAGCCGTCGGATGTGCAGGTGCTGCTGCCCGGTGGCAAGGCCGTGACTCCCGTCAAGCTGACCCGCTTCAACTACGCCGACAGCCAGAGCCACAGTTTCCGGCTGCGCCTCGATCTGCCGCCGAACACGACAGGGGTGCTGCCCGGCATGTGGCTCAAGGTGCAGCTCAAACAGGGTGAGCGTCAGGTGTTGCAAGTGCCGGAGCCCGCCCTGCTGCGGCAGGGGGAGTTCAACGGCGTTTACCTCAAAGAGGGGGAGGGCTGGGCCCTGACCCCGGTGCGGGTCGGCCACTGCGAGGCTGGGCTGTGCGAGGTCCTGGCGGGTCTCAAGGGCGGTGACACCCTGGCCCCCGATGCCTGGACCCGTCAACAGGAGGTGCCCCATGAGTAGCGATCTGAACGACAACCATGGCCGCCTGGGGCCGGCGGGTCGGCTGGCGGCCCTGTTTCAGGGCTCGGCCATCACCCCGCTGCTGGCGCTGATGGGGCTCTTGCTCGGCCTCTTTGCCGTGCTGGTGACCCCCAAGGAGGAGGAGCCCCAGATCGATGTCACCTTCGCCGACGTCTACATTCCCTTCCCGGGGGCCAGCCCGACAGAGGTGGAATCCCTCGTCACCACCCCTGCCGAGCAGGTGGTCTCCCAGATAAAGGGGATAGATACCCTCTACTCCTTCTCCCAACCCGATGGTGCCCTGCTGGTGGTGGTGTTCAAGGTAGGCGTGAGCCGGGAGCAGGCCATCGTGGATCTCAACAACCAACTCGACTCCCATCGAGACTGGCTGCCCCAGGGGCTGGGGGTGGGTCAGCCTCTGGTGAAACCCAGGGGGATAGATGATGTGCCCATCGTCAGTCTGACCTTATGGAGCAAAGATTGGAGCAAAGAGGGGAGCAAGCAGCTGGGGGCCCCCGATCTGACCCGGGTCGCCCACGAGCTGGAGACCGAACTCAAGCGCATTCCCGGTACCCGGGACATCTACAGCCTGGGGGGCCAGCGCACCGTGCTGCGGGTGATGCCGGACCCGGCGGCCCTCAGCGCCCATGGCATCAGCTGGGGCGAACTTAGCCAGCGTCTCTCTGCCGCCAACCGGGTAGGCAGCGAACAGGCCGTGGTGCAGGATAACCGGGAGATCAAGGTGCAGGTGGGGCAGTTCCTGCAAAGCGAACAGGAGGCCCGCGAGCTGGTGGTGGGGTTGCACGACGGCAAGCCTGTCTATCTCGGTGAGGTGGCCCGGGTGGGGCTTGGTGAAGAGACCCCGGTCCAGCGAAGCTGGATGGGGCAGGGGCAAGCCAGCTACCCGGCGGTGACCCTGGCCATCGGCAAGCAGCCGGGGCAGAACGCGGTGGAGGTGGCCAAGCGGGTGGAGGCACGGGTCGAGAGCCTCAGGAACCGGCTCATCCCGGCTGGCGTCGAGGTGACGGTGACCCGTGACTACGGCGTCACCGCCGAGACCAAATCCAACACCCTCATCGGCAAGCTCATCTTTGCCACCACGGCGGTGGTATTGCTGGTGCTGGTGAGCATGGGGTGGCGCGAGGCGCTGGTGGTGGGGGTCGCCATCGTCATCACCCTCGCACTGACCCTGTTCGCCTCCTGGGCATGGGGCTTTACCCTCAACCGGGTGTCCCTCTTTGCGCTGATCTTCTCCATCGGCATCCTGGTGGATGACGCCATCGTCGTGGTGGAGAACATCCACCGCCATCGCGGTCTGGGCAAGGGGTCGCTCAAGGATCTCATTCCGGGCGCGGTGGACGAGGTGGGGGGGCCGACCATACTGGCGACCCTGACCGTCATCGCGGCCCTGCTGCCCATGGCCTTCGTCAGCGGCCTGATGGGCCCCTACATGAGCCCCATCCCCATCAATGCCAGCATGGGGATGCTTATCTCGCTGCTGGTGGCCTTCATCTTCTCCCCCTGGCTGGCCAATCACCTGCTCAAGCGCGAGGGGCATGTCGCCCACGGGGAGGCCAAGGCCGGGCTCTTTCACCGGCTGATGACCCCCTTCCTGATGGGTGACGGCGCCAAGCGTGCCAGACGCAAACTCTGGCTGGCCATTCTGCTGCTGGTGGCGGGGGCGGCCGCCATGCCCGTGGTGCAGTGGGTGGTGCTCAAGATGCTCCCCTTCGACAACAAGTCGGAATTCCAGCTGGTGCTCGACATGCCGGAGGGGGCGACCCTGGAGCAGACCGAGCGCACCCTGCTGGCGGTGGGTCGGGAGCTCGCCAGGGTGCCCGAGGTGAAGGATTACCAGATCTACGCCGGCACCGCCGCCCCCATCAACTTCAACGGGCTGGTGCGCCACTACTTCATCCGCAGCGGCGCCAACGTGGGGGACATCCAGGTCAATCTGGTGGACAAGCATGAGCGCCATCGCAGCAGTCACGAGATTGCCCGGTCGGTGCGTGCGCCCTTGCAGGCCATCGCCAGTGCGGCAGGGGGCAACCTCAAGGTAGTGGAGGTGCCCCCGGGACCGCCTGTCTGGTCACCCATCGTTGCGGAAGTGTATGGCCCGACGCCTGCTGCCCGTGAAGCGGCGGCGCGCGCCGTACAGGCCCGCTTTGTGGCCACGGCGGATCTGGTGGACGTGGACATCTATCTGACCGACCCTCAGCCCAAGTGGCGGCTGGTGGTGGATCGCGCCCAGGCGGCCCTGCTCGGGGTCGATCTCGGGGATCTGGTGGCGACCCTCAACGGGGGCGTGGGTTATCAGGATGCCAGCTGGCTGCAGGGGCAAGGCGCCAAGTATCCGGTGCCGATCCGCATCGAGCTCGCCCCCGGTGACAAGCGGGATCTGACCGGCATCCTGGCCCTCAAGGTGCGCAGCCAGAGCGGCCAGCTGGTGCGGGTCTCCGAGCTGGTGAGCCGTCGTGATGAGGTGGCCCCCAGCTACCTCATGCACAAGAACATGCAGCCCATGGTGATGGTGGTGGCTGACATGGGCGGCCATGCCGACAGCCCGCTCTACGGCATGTTTGCCGCCGGTGCCGACATCTCGCTGCCACAGTATTACGTGCATCAGCCCGACAAGCTGGGGGAGGTGGCGCTGTTGTGGGACGGGGAGTGGAAGATAACCTACGAGACCTTCCGCGACATGGGGCTGGCCTACGGGGTGGGGATGATCCTCATCTACCTGCTGGTGGTGGCCCAGTTCCGCTCCTATCTGGTGCCGCTCATCATCATGGCCCCCATTCCGCTCACCCTCATCGGGGTGATGCCGGGTCACGCCCTGCTGGGGGCCCAGTTCACCGCCACCTCGATGATAGGGATGATTGCGCTGGCCGGGATCATCGTGCGCAACAGCATCCTGCTGGTGGATTTCATCGAGCAGCAGCGGGCGAGTGGCATGGCGTTCGAGCAGGCGGTGATCGAGGCGGCGCAGGTGCGAGCCAAACCCATCATGCTGACGGCGCTGGCGGCCATGATAGGGGCGCTTTTCATCCTGGATGACCCCATCTTCAATGGCCTCGCCATCAGCCTGATCTTCGGGATCCTGGTTTCCACCCTGCTCACCCTGGTGGTGATCCCGCTGCTCTACTACAGCCTGCTCGTTCGCCGAAGTCAGAGGTAAATACAGGGGGCCATTGCCCCCTGTTTTCTGGCATCACACCGCCTCGCGGGTATCGCAGGTTTTCATCAGGGGGAAATAACGGCGATCCGCCTGGCTCATGTGGCCCACGACCAGCTCCTGGATGATGAAGTTGAGCAGGGCGTCGTTGCCAAGGGTACCCGCCTGTGCGGCCGCCATCAGCTGACCGGCTTTTTTCAGCAGATGCTGGTGCTCCTGGCGATGGGCCGCCAGCTCCTCATAGCCATATTGCGCGAGGACCTGCTCTTCGAGGAGGAAGTGCTGGCGCGCCACCTCGAATATCTGCGCCATGTCTGCCAGCAAGGCATCCGGATGGATGCCGGGATCCTGCATGTGCTCGAGCAAGCGGTTGCCCAGCAGGTAGAGCTGGCGGTGGTCCGCATCGATGCGGGGGTGGCCGCATGCGTGGGCGGGCTGCCATTGCAGGGTGCCGGGGAGGGGATCCTGCCCGGTGGAAAACAGGCAGACCCTGCCCCGGCCATGGTGCTTGGCTTGATACATGGCCTGATCGGCGTGGTGCATCAGGGTCTTGGGGTCGGTGCCGTGATCCGGATAGAGGGCGACCCCTATGCTGCCGGAGATGCGCAGCGCCTGCTGCTCAAGCTGGAAGGGGTGATGCAGGCAGTGGTGCAGCTTGTCGGCGACCGCGAGGCCTGAGGCATCCGTATCGGGCAGCATGATGACGAATTCGTCCCCTCCAAGGCGTGCCACCAGATCTTCTTCCCTGACGCACTCCCCCATGCGCTCGGCCACCAGCTTGAGCAGCAGGTCGCCGGTTTCGTGGCCGAAGGTGTCATTGATGGGTTTGAAGTGGTCGAGATCGATGAAGACCAGGGCCAGGGGCTGCTGGGGAGCCTGCTCCAGGGTCTCCTTGAGCCGCTGTTGCAGCAGGCGGCGGTTGGCCAGGCCGGTGAGGGGGTCATAGAAGGCGAGGCGGCGCATCATCTCCTCCCGGGCCGAACGTTCGGTAACATCCCGGGTCACCCCCAAAATGGCGTCCGGTCTTGTGCTGGCGCTGCCATGCAAGGTAGTGACCGTCTCGATGGCCACCAGATGACCCTGCTTGTGGCGCAGCTGGGAGTGGATGACGCACCGGGTCTGCCCATGATCCCCCCGTTGCCAGGCCTCGAGGGAGACGGTGATGCCGTCGCGAAGCTGTTTCCAGGACTCATCGGGGAGCAGCTGGCGCAGGGAGAGGGCAAAGAGTTCGGCAGGTTCATAGCCGCTCAGGGATGCGATGGCGGGGCTGATGTAACGAAAACGCAGGCTATTGGTGTCCATGGTCCAGATCACGTCGCCGCTGTTCTCCGCCACGAAGCGGTAGTGCTGCTCGCGCTGGGCCAGTTCCCGGGTGAGCCGCTGTCGGTCACTGGCCTCTTCCCGCAGACGCAGATAGAGGTGCAGGAAGACGCCGAGCAGTGCCAGCAGGGAGAAAGAGATCAGCATGGCGATGGCCACGCTCCTGTCGAGCAGTTGGCGCTGCTGGCGAAGGCTCGCCTGGGAACTGTTGTAGAGGAAGGGGGTGAGGTTGGGCACCGCCTTGATCATCCCGGCCTCCTGGTAGGTGCGTGCGATCTGCTGCCAGCGATCCTGCTGCATGTAGCCGGGCTCGATGATGTCGGGCTGCATCAGGGCTCGGGTTTCACGGGCCTCGAAGGCGAGTGCCTCGCGCCCGGCCCCGCTGGGGTAGTGCTCCAGGATCAGGTTGATCATCTCCTCGGGATGATCCATGGCATAGCGCCACCCCTTGAGGCTGGCCTGCAAGAAGCGCTGGACCCGTTCCTGCTGGTTGATGACCTCACTCTCCGAGGTGAAGAGGTTGTCTCCGTAGAAGTCGTACCCGATGTCGCGGGGGCTGAACACCCGGAAGGGAATGCCCTGTTGCTGCAGGGTGAAGGGCTCGGTTGTGCTGTAAGCGCTGATGACGTCCGCCTGGCCCCTCAGCAGTGCCTGGACCCCCCGTTCGTAGGGCAGGGTCTCCCACTGCCGGCTGCGGGTGTAGCGATGCAGGTAGGTGAGCAGCTCGTTGGAGCCGGGTTCGAGCATCAGCCGCTTGTTGGCCAGATCGCCCGGGGTCTGGATATCCGGCCGCTCCAGGGTGATGAGCATCAGGGGGGAGTGCTGCAACATGGCGGCGAGCACCACCACAGGGCGACCTGCTGCCCGGGCCAGCAGCAGATCGCTGCCGCGGATGCCGAACTGGGCGCGACCCGTGGTGACTTCATTGATGACGTCGGTGCCCGGCCCCGCCTCCCGCAGAGTGACCTGCAGGCCGGCCTCCCGGTAGAACCCCTTGGCGATGGCGGCGTAGTAACCGGCAAACTGGAACTGGTGCTGCCAGGGAAGTTGCAGGATGACGCGCTCATCCGCCCTGAGGTGAGCCGTGGTCAGGGTGGCAATCATCACCCAGAAGGGCAGAAGCCAGCGTACAGGCTGGCGAGATGCATCGGACTCCGTCATACCGCTGTTCTCTCGGGAGGTGCTCTTCTGGCTAGAGTCAAACAATTTCCTGTTATTCGCAAGGGGAGCAAGCCCCAATAAGATGGGGCGAGGGAGGCATTAAAAGTCATTTTTGTGTCATTCATCACGTCAATGGTCGTCACGGCTCGTTTTGAAACCTTGTCAACCCGTCACCGGCCCGGTGAAAAGGGTATTAGGTGTCATTCCAGGAGGGATGGCTGCCGCCTCTCTTCTCGCCTGTTAATGACAAACTGCGTGTTTTTGGCAATTCCCTCTTATCTTCTCCTGTCGTATCAGAAGTTGATGCTCTTGTCCGTATCGGGTGTCGACCTGTGGCGGTCGGGGGACGCCTTCCTTCGTTCAGGGTGGTATGGTAGTCATCCGTTTCCTGTTTCCCGAGAAGGTCCTGTCATGTCTTCCTTGCGCCTGCTGCTCTCCGACTCCCACGATCCCCTGTTCAACCTCGCGGTGGAGGAGTGCATCTTTCGCCAGATGGACCCGGCCCAGCGGGTGCTGTTCCTGTGGCGCAACGACAATACGGTGGTGATAGGCCGGGCCCAGAACCCCTGGAAGGAGTGCAACACCCGCCGCATGGAAGAGGACGGGGTGACCCTGGCCCGGCGCAGCAGCGGGGGCGGCGCCGTGTTCCACGACCTTGGCAACAGCTGTTTCACCTTCATGGCGGGCAAGCCCGGCTATGACAAGAGCGTCTCCACCACCATCGTCATTGATGCCCTCGCCAGACTCGGCGTGAGTGCTTTCGCCTCCGGGCGCAACGACCTGCTGGTGGCGACCCCGGACGGGGATCGCAAGGTGTCGGGTTCGGCCTACCGGGAGACCCATGATCGCGGCTTTCACCACGGTACCCTGCTGCTGGATGCCGATCTCGGCCGCCTCGCCCACTACCTCAATCCCGACCCCAAGAAGCTGGCGGCCAAGGGCATCAGCTCGGTGAGAAGCCGGGTGGCGAACCTTGGCGAGCTGCTGCCTGGTCTGGATCATGAGCAGGTGGTGCAGGCCCTGTGCAACGCCTTCTTTGCCCATCACGGTGAGGTGGTGCCGCCCGAGCACATCTCCCCCGAGCGGATGCCCGACCTGCCCGGCTTTGCCGAGACCTTTGCCCGCCAACGCAGCTGGGAGTGGAACTTCGGCCATGCTCCCGCCTTCAGCCACCTGCTGGAGGAGCGCTTCCCCTGGGGCGGGGTCGAGCTTCATTTCGACGTGGAGAAGGGGGTGATAGGACGGGCACAGATCTTCAGCGACACCCTGGATCCTGCGCCCCTGGATGACCTGGCCGTACGCCTGCCCGGGGTGGCCTATCGTCCCGAGGCCATCGACGAGTTGCTGCGTCAGTGGCGGGCGACGTTTTCGGCCAACCCCGAGCTGGAAGGGTTTTCGGCATGGCTGCTGACCGCCCTGCGCTGACCTTGCCCATGGCCAGGATCACAAGATGAACAGGGGAAAAGAGGGGAGAGAGGGCGCGGCGCCCGTCAGGGCGCCAACATGACAAAAAGTAGGGCAGACCATTAGTTAATGTCTCTGTTGATAGAGGTGTCACTGGAGTATAAAAACCGCACCTCAGCAGTATCAATGGTATAAAAATGAATCACTTGGTCTATCTGAAAGATGAGGGCGTCAACGCCGTCTCCCCCGAGTTCGCCCGCCGTTTTGCCACCGTCAAAGCCCACTTCTTCTCACGCAACCCCGACCTCTGGCCGGTCTTTCGCGAGCCCGGCTTTGCCACCCTCAACGAGTTTCGCGCCCGTGGGCTGGCGCCGGATGCGCGGCTCAATGCCTGGCCCGATGGCCGCGCCCGCCTGGCGGATCTCTGCGAAACCATGCCGGTGCCAGCCACCATGCGCACGCCGGGGGAGCCCATGGCGGAGCTGCTGTTTGCCGGCGCCTTGTCAAAGGATTGGGAGAACCCCTCCAGCGTCGAGAACGTCATCACCATGTCGGCGGATCCCGCCATCTATGGCGCCCAGATGGGTATTCTGGCCAACCCCAACCTGGTCTACTCCGAATACGCCGGGGTGGCCGAGGAGCTCGAGAAGAAGGTGGTGCGCCAGATAGCGCTGCTGGCGGGTTACGACCCGGCCCGCGCCACCGGCATCTTCACCCAGGGGGGGACGTTTTGTAACCTCTACGGCTACCTGCTCGGCATCCGCAAGAGCCTGCCACAGGCCAAGCACAAGGGGCTTGGCCACTATCAGGATTACCGCATCATCAACTCCCAGGGCGGCCACTACTCCAACATCACCAACCTTTCCCTGCTCGGGGTGGACATCGAGAACAAGACCATCCGCATCCAGGTCGGGGAGAACAACGACATCGATCTCGACCACCTCGAGCGCACCCTGACCGCCTGCTTCGCCCTCAAACACGTGGTGCCCACCATCATGCTCACTATGGGCACCACCGACACCTTCGGGGTGGATAGGGTCAAACCCGTGGTCGAGCTGCGGGACAGGCTGTGCGAGCGCTTCGAGGTGGCGGTCAGGCCCCACATCCACGTCGACGCCGCCATCGGCTGGTCGATGATCTTCTTCCTGGATTACGACTTTGCCGCCAACCCGCTCGCCATCAACAGCGCCACCCTGGCGGGGATCGAGCGCAACGTGAGCCGCTTCGCCGAGCTCAGATATGCCGATTCGTTCACCGTGGACTTCCAGAAGTGGGGTTATGTGCCCTACACCTCCAGCCTGGTGATGATCAAGGAGCAGGACGATCTCAAGGCGATGGAGAATGACCCGGAGAACTTCTCCTACTTTGAGCGGGACATCCAGGGTCAGACCCACCTGCAATCCACCATAGAGTGCTCCCGCGGGGCGAGCGGCCTGTTCGGTGCCTATGCGGCCCTCAACTACCTGGGGGTGGAGGGGTATCGCACCGTGCTTGCCCACTGCCTGCAAAACGCCAACTACTTCCGCTTCCGGTTAAGCCAGCTCGGCAACGTCAAGCTGGTGGCCCAGGAGAACCAGGGGCCCAGTGTCGGCTTCAAGATCTACAACCCTGAGTGGGTACAGGACCCCGAGGCGGAGTTCGCCTTCGAGCTGGCCCGCAGCCCGGATGCGGCCTACAAGGCGCGGCTGGCCCGCAACACCGAGTATCACCGCAGCCTGTTCAAGGGACGCGGCAAGGTGGGGCTCTACACCAACTGGGTGGAGGCGGTGGCGCACTCGGAATACGACGAGCGCGGCAAGTATTCCTACATCGCCGGCGAGAAGGCGGTCTTTATGAACCCCGCCTGCGGCCGCGAACAGATCGACGCCTTTATCGCGCATATTCGTGGCTGAAAGAGCCACATCTTGTGATGTCATAAATAAAGACGGCGGGATGATCCCGCCGTCTTTATTGAAATGACTCCGCTTACTGTTTCTGGATGGCGGTCACGGTGAGCTTGCCGGCCGGGTTCTCGGCGTGAAAGCGCACCGCATCCCCCACCTTCAGATCCTTGAGCAGGGCTGGATCAGCCACCCAAAAGACCATGGTCATGGGGGGCATCTTGAGGTTGGTGATCGCCTCGTGCTTGATCCCCACCTTGCCCTTGGGTGCGTCGATGCGGCTGATGACCCCCTTAGTCAGGGTCTGTTCGGTTTGCATGGCGGCCATGTCGTGGCCCTCATGGTTCATCCCCTCCATGTGCGCCATGTCGTGCCCCTGGTGGTTCATCATCTCCTCTGCCTGCAGGCTGGTGTGGGTAGCGAGGCCTAGCAGCAGGGTCAGGGTCAGCGTCTTGTAGTTCATGGTGTTTTCCTTCAATCGTTCAGTCGAAAAGGGTTGGGAAATCGGGTCATTCGGATTGTTGATAAGCAGGCAGGTTGCGGCTGCGCCAGAGGTAATAGGCGGCAGGCAGCACCAAGAGGGTCAGCACCAGCGCGCTCACCATGCCGCCAATCATGGGGGCGGCGATGCGCTGCATCACCTCGGAGCCGGTGCCGTGGCTCCACATGATGGGCAACAGGCCCGCGATGATGGTCACCACCGTCATCATCTTGGGGCGCAGGCGCAGGGCGGCGCCGTGGATCACAGCCCGGTGCAGGCCCGCCTGGTCCGGCTTGCCGCAGGCCACGAGGTCATCCCAAGCGTGGTTGAGGTAGACCAGCATCAGGACGCCGGTCTCCACCGCCACCCCGGCCAGGGCGATAAAGCCCACCCCCACCGCCACCGAGAGGTTGAAGTCCAGCAGCCAGAGGGCCCAGATCCCGCCCACTACCGCCAGCGGCAGGGTGGTGAGAATGAGCAGCACCTCCTGGAAGCGGCGAAACGCCAGATAGAGCAGCAGCACTATGATGGCGATGGTGAGCGGCACCACGTAGGCGAGGCGCGCCTTGGCCCGCTCCATGTACTCGTATTGGCCGGACCAGGTGAGGGCGTAGCCCGCCGGCAGCACCAGCTGCTTGTCCACTTGTGCTTTGGCTTCATCAACGAAGGAGCCGATGTCGCGGCCGCGAATATCGACGTAGACCCAGCCGTTGAGGCGCGCGTTTTCACTGCGCAGCATGGGCGCCTCATCGCTGATGTAGACCCGGGCCACGTCCGCCAGCGCGATGCGCGCCCCGCTCGGGGTCACCAGCGGCAGCAGCTCGAGGCTCGCCACCGAATCGCGATAGCTCTGGGGATAGCGCAGGTTGATGGGGTAGCGCTCACGCCCCTCGATGGTCTGGCCCACCTCCATGCCACCCACCGCGGTGGCGAGCACCGCCTGCACGTCGGCGATATTGAGGCCGTAACGGGCCGCCTTGAGCCGGTCGATATCCACCTTGACGTAACGCCCACCGGCCACCCGCTCGGCGTAGACCGATGAGGCGCCCTCCACCTTGCCGACGATTTGCTCAAGCTTTTGGCCGAGCTGCTGGATCACCTTGAGATCCGGCCCCGCTATCTTGATGCCGACCGGGGTCTTGATACCGGTGGCCAGCATGTCGATGCGGGTCTTGATGGGGGGCACCCAGGCGTTGGTGAGTCCGGGGAAGCGGATGAGGGAGTCGAGCTCCTCTTTTAGCTTCTCCGGGGTCATGCCGGTGCGCCATTGATCGCGTGGCTTGAGCTGGATGCTGGTCTCCATCATCACCAGGTCGGCGGGGTCGGTGGCCGACTCGGCGCGTCCCGCCTTGCCAAACACGTTCTGCACCTCGGGCACGGTACGAATCAGCTTGTCGGTCTGCTGCAAAATCTCCCGCGCCTTGCCCACCGAGATATTTGCTGCTGTGGTGGGCATGTACATGATGTCCCCCTCATCGAGCGGCGGTATGAACTCGGAGCCCAGGTACTTGAGCGGCCAGAAGCCCGCCACCGTCACCACTGCGGCGATGGCCAGGGTGGTTTTCGGACGGGCCAGCACGGCCTTGAGCAGCGGTACATAGCCCTGGCTCAGCCAGCGGTTCAGCGGATTGGCCTGCTCGGCCAGCACCTTGCCGCGGATGAAGTAGCCCATGATCACCGGCACCAGCGTGATGGCGAGCGCCGCAGCGGCAGCCATGGCGTAGGTCTTGGTGTAGGCGAGGGGGTGGAACATCCGCCCCTCCTGCGCCTCCAGCGCGAACACCGGCAGGAAGCTGATGGTGATGATCAGCAGGGAGAAGAAGATGGCGGGCCCCACCTCTATGCTCGCCTCGGTGATGATGCGCCAGCGGTTCTTGTCGGTGAGCGCCTCCCGCTCCATGTGCTTGTGGACGTTCTCGATCATCACGATGGCGCCATCCACCATGGCGCCGATGGCGATGGCGATACCCCCTAGCGACATGATGTTGGCGTTGATCCCCTGCAGGTGCATCACGATAAAGGCGGTCAGGATGGCGATGGGCAAGGAGATGACCACCACCAGGGATGAGCGCAGGTGGAACAGGAAGGCGAGGCAGACCAGCACCACCACCGCGAACTCCTCCACCAGCTTGCCGGAGAGGTTGTCGATGGCACGCTGGATAAGATCGGAGCGATCGTAGACGGTGACCACCTCCACCCCCTCTGGCAGGCTGCTTTTCAGCTGGGCGAGCCGCGCCTTGACCCCGTCGATGGTGTGCTGGGCATTCTCGCCGTAACGCATGACGATGATGCCGCCCACCACTTCCCCTTCACCGTTGAGCTCGGCCAGACCGCGCCGGCTCTGGGGCCCGGTGACCACATCCGCCACGTCGCCCAGCAGCAGCGGGGCACCGCGCACAGTGGTGCCGAGCGGGATCTGCTTCAGATCCTCCACGCTTTTCAGATAGCCGTTGGAGCGCACCATGTACTCCGCTTCCGCCATCTCGATGACGGAGGCGCCGGTCTCCTGGCTGCCCTGCTTGATGGCTGTCTCGATAAGGGAAAGCGGGATGCCGTAGGCGCGCAGCTTGTCCGGGTCGACCCGCACCTGATACTGGCGCACCATGCCGCCGACGGTGGCAACCTCGGAGACCCCCTCCACCGTCTGCAACTCGTACTTGAGGAACCAGTTCTGCAGTGAGGTGAGCTGGCTGAGGTCATGCTTGCCGGTTCTGTCCACCAGTGCGTACTGGTAGACCCAGCCCACCCCGGTGGCATCGGGGCCGAGCTGGGGGCGGGCGGAGGCGGGCAGGTTGGGTGAAACCTGGCTCAGGTACTCCAGTACCCGGGCGCGGGCCCAGTAGAGGTCGGTGTTGTCGTCAAACAGCACATAGACGAAGGAGTCGCCGAAGAAGGAGTAGCCGCGCACCGTGGTCGCTCCTGGCACCGCCAGCATGGCGGTGGTGAGCGGGTAGGTGACCTGATCCTCCACCACCTGCGGCGCCTGGCCCGGATAGGCCGTCTTGATGATCACCTGCACGTCGGAGAGATCCGGCAGGGCGTCCACCGGGGTCTGTTTGACCGACCAGAGCCCCCAGGCGGTGAGCATGAGGGTCAACAGCAGCACCAGAAAGCGGTTGCCCACAGACCAGCGAATGATGGAAGGAATCATGACTTGGCTCCCATATCGTGCTGGCTATGGTCCATGCCTTCCATCTTCTCCATCTCATCCGTTGCGGGCTTGGCTGCGTCGCCGCTTGCTGGCGCTTGCTCCTGATGGATGGTGGTGATTCGGTACTCATCTCCCTCCTGCATTACTTGCAGATGGAGGGTCTGTCCCTCGGCCAGCTTGCTGATGTCCACACCGTCGGCCACGGTGAATTCCATCTCCATGGCGGGCCACTGCCACTCGGGGATGGGCTGGTGGGAGACCATCAGGGTGCGGTTGGCCAGATCGATGCTTTCAACCTCGCCCTGGGTCCACACCTGGGCGGGGCGCACCGCCGTCATGCGCTGGAAGTCCGAATCGATGGCCGATTCCGAGTCGATCAGAAACTGGGCCGAGCTGACGATACTGTCCCCAGCCTCTACCCCCGCCTTGATGGCGACCTTGTCGCCAAACTGGGGGCCCAGAGTGACGGCGACCGACTTGAAGCTGCCATCCCCCAGCGCCAGCACCAGCCTGTCCTGGCTGCCGGTGCGGATCACCGCTTCGCTCGGTACCACCAACCGGGGTTCTCCCTGCCCGGTGCGAATGCTCACCTTGGCGAACATGTTGGGTTTCAGAAACTCGTCCGGGTTGGCAAAGCGCAGCCGCACCTTGAGGGTGCGGGTGGCGGCATCCAGGGTCGGGTAGAGGTAATCGACCCGGCCCTGCCAGTGGCGGCCGGGGGCATAGTCGAGGGTCATGGTGACCGGATCGCCTACCTTCAGCTGGGCCGCCTGACGCTCGAACACCTCGGCGCTCACCCACACCTGCTTGAGGGTGCTGATGTTAAAGAGCGCTGCGGCGGGCTCCACATACTGGCCCTCGCGCACCTTCAGCTCGGAGACATAGCCGCTGCTGGGGGCATAGATACGCACCGTCTCCTGCACCTGATGGCTGCGCTTGAGGGCAGCTATCTGATCTGCCGGTACCTGCAGGGACTTGAGCTTGCCCTCGGCGGCGCGCAGCAGCAGGGGGTTGGCTGTGTTGAGGGCCAGCAGATACTCGTGCTGGGCGTTGACCAGATCTGGGGCATAGAGCTCGTAAATCAGGCTCCCCTTGCTCACTTGCTGCCCCTCGCTCTTGATGGCGAGGGTGCGGATCCAGCCTGCCATGCGGGCGTTGACCGCCTCCAGCCTGTCCTCGTCGTAAGCCACGTAGCCGACCGTCTCGATCTGCTGGTGGATGGGGAGCTTCTCCACCTTGGCCAGCCGTACCCCCAGGTTCTGCTGGATCTCGGGGCTGATGGTGACGGTGCCCGGCGAGCCACCCTGTTTCTCCTCATAGACGGGGATGAAGTCCATCCCCATGTTGTCCTTGGCGGGGCCATCGCGCTTGTCGCGCGGATCCATGGGGTTGACCCAGTAGAGCGGCGTCTTCTCCTTGGCGGTGGGGCCAGCACTGGTCTGTTTGGCGGCCCAGTAGCCGCCGCCGGCGCCGAGGGTCAGCAGCAGGGCGGACATCAACAGTGTCTTGTTCATGACTGGCCTCCTGCGCGCGGGAGGCGAAGGGGCGGTGGGCACGGCCGCGTGCAGGAAGACCGGGTAATGGGGGGGAATGACATGATATCTCTTCTCTTCTGTCAGGCCGCCAGTGTGGTGGTGTGCGCGGGCTGGGCATCACCACGAGGCGGCAAACGGGGCGCAGCTGTGTCAGCGCGCACGGCTCCCTGCGAGCGGGCCGGTTTGGCCTGGGCGCAGGGTCAGGCAAGGCGGCAGAAAACGGGCAAGCCGAGGCTTGCTGTTGCCGCGAGAGAAGATCGTTCTAGTGGCGCAGCACCGACAACATCAGGTGTCGGCGCGGCCAGGAGGGAGGGTGGGTACCGCGGGATCGCAGGAAGGGATCCCGCAACCAGTTGTCCAGCAGGGGGGCGAGGCGCCACGAAGGGAACAACAGCAAAGGAAGCAGCAGCAGTGACAGCAGCAGGCCCAGCAGGGGCGGCGCACTGGTGGCGCCGAAGACGCCGCTCTGCATCTGGCACTCCTCCCCGGGCGGGGCCGCCTCACTCTGGGGGCCGCCGTGGCAAGAGAGGGAGGCTGTGTCGGCCTGGTGCATGGCGGAGTGCTGCACAGGCTCGCTCTGGTGCAGTCCATGAGACAGGGGGGACTGCGCCGGAGCCAGGATGGATGCGGATGCGTCACTTGGCAGGGCGGTGGCCGCCCCATGCCAGCCGATGCACAGGGTGAGATTGCAGACGAGCATCAGCCCCAGCAACAGCCGGGCGATGAACGTGGTGGGCAATCTCGATGAGAGCATGGGTGGCTTCCCTGTGACGGATGGGCCGAATCTAAACCTTGCCGAAAGGAGAAGGTCAAGGCCTGGCAAGCGCCGTCTGCCTGGGAATTGACATGGATTAAGAAAGGGCGGGGCAGTGAACAGAAAAAGCCCCCGCATGGGCGGGGGCAGGGTCTTTTGGCGAGGGCGAGCCTGGCGTGGGGATCAGGCGAAGCAGGTCCAGATGGGGGCGTGATCCGAGGGCTTGTCGATGCCGCGCAGCTCGTAGTCGATGCCGGTCTCGGTCACTTTGTCCTTGAGGGCGTCGGAGGCCATGATGAGGTCGATGCGCAGGCCCCGGTTCTCGTCAAAGCCCCTGGAGCGGTAGTCGAACCAGGAGAAGCGCTCGCACTCGGTGGGGTTGGCGGCGCGGAAGGTGTCGGTGAGGCCGAACCCCTTGAGCCGCTCCATCCATTCCCGCTCGATGGGCAGGAAGGAGCACTTGCCATCCCGCAGCCAGCGCTTGCGGTTCGCCTCGCCGATGCCGATGTCGAGATCCGTGGGGGAGATGTTCATATCCCCGATCAGCGCTATCTGGTCGTCCGGGGTGTGGTGGGTCTCGAGGTAGTGCTGCAGGTCTTCATAGAACTTCTGCTTGGCCGGGAACTTGGTCTCGTGATCCTGGCTCTCCCCCTGGGGAAAGTAGCCGTTCATCACCTTGATGACGGAGCCGTCTTCCCGCTTGAAGCTGGCCATGATCATGCGGCGCTGGGCATCTTCCGGATCGGTGGGGAAGCCCTTTTGCACCTCGATGGGAGCCTGCTTGCTCATGATGGCGACCCCGTAGTGCCCCTTCTGGCCGTGGAAGACCACGTGGTAGCCCATGGCCTCCACATCCGCGACCGGGAAGGCTTCGTCGTGCACCTTGATCTCCTGCAGGCCGATCACGTCCGGCTGGTGCTTGTCGATAAGGGCTTGCAACTGATGAAGACGGGCACGCAGGCCATTGATATTGAAAGAGATGATCTTCATGTTCGGGGTGCTCATGTCGTTTTTGTTCGTCGCTTATTGGACTAGGAATCCGCGATGGATGCAAGTTCGGGGGCTGTGACTGGCGCAGCGGCTCGGGAATCTGTTCACGATCTGTCGCGAGAGTCTGTCAGCAAGGTGACGCGCAGCAGAGGAACCTGAGTGTATATACATGGAAGCGCCTGGCGACACATAAGCGAGCAGCACATGAGCCTTGGAAGCGGCTTCCCAGCAAGATAGTGGACAGGTTTCTAGCGGGTCATCTTCTTGACAAACACCACCACGAACAATGCCAGCGTGAAGCTGCCGGTAAAGGCTTCGAAGGCGGCGAAGATCCGCGACAACCCCACCGGGGTGAAGTCCCCATACCCCAGCGTGGTGAAGGTCACCACGCTGTAGTAGAGGCACTCCATCAGGAAGATGGCGTTCTGCTCCAGAGGAGCGTCCGGGCGATAGATGAGGTGGGTGCCCGCGAAGTTGAGGCCGCAGAAGAAGTAAAAAATGCTGCAGATGACGATGAGCAGCAGGGAGAAGAGTACCACCCGCATGGGGGCCTCGCCGTAGCCGCAGAAGAGATCCACTATCCAGGAGGCGAAGCGGCGGTAGGACCAGAACGGCATCTGCAGGCGGCGCATGGTGAGCTCCTGCTGGATGTAACGACCGGACATGGTGAAGATGCCCTGGGCCTCCGAGGCCTTGCGCAGATCCCGGTAGGTCTCCTCCGCCTCCTTGAACCAGACGCGGGCCTGCGCCGGGTCACGCTCACGGCGCCCCTTTCTGTCCTGCATCAGTCGCTTGCCCGTTTCCAGGTTGTCGAGGCGGGTGTTCTTCCAGCGGATGCCGAGCAGGTTGACGTCGTCGAGGGTGGCGCAGTGGAGGTTCGCTTCGCTCAGATCAGCCTTCATCAGGCTGCCGCCCTTGATGCGAATGCCGTAGAGATGGGCCCCTCGCAGGTTGGCGCGATAGAGGTTGCACTGCTCCAGCAAGAATCCCTCCGGACCCTGCCTGTTCACCAGGTTGAGATCCGCCAGCTCGGCGCGGGCCAGTTGCAGGCCGTGGCACAGGCCTCCCTGGCGCACATAGCGCTCCAGCGCCTCGGCGGTATCAGGGGTGTTGTGGGCCGCAGCGGGGTCGTGCCAGCGGCAGAGATCATGATCCCCTGCCTCTTCGGTGCAGTGGCGGCCATCGGCCACCAGGTATCGGCACATTGCCATGGTGTTGCCCCTCCCTTCCCTGAGTCAGTATCAGCATAGGTGAGGGGAGGAGGGTGGATATCAGCTGTGCTGATGATATTCCTGGCGCAGCTTGCGAAAACGTTCCTGCTGGGCGGGGTTGAGGGGGATACCCTCCAGCACCTCCAGGGTCTCCTTGCACTCGGCGCCAAACTCCGGGCTCTTGCGGTTCTTCTGCATGAGTTGCAGCAGCACCTGGATCTTGTTGAGGGCGGCGCCGGTATTGGCGGGCGCCCGGCGCAGGGCCTCGCGAAAGTGGCCGAGGGCCTGCTCCAGCTCTCCGGCCTGATAGGCCTTGATGCCCAGATCGTTGAGCTGCTGATAGCGCTGGCGCCGCTCCTGCACCGTCTTGTCATCCCGGGTCACCTGGATGCAGGTGGTGAGCAGCCGATCCTCATCCTCCGCCAGCAGGGATTGCAGGCTCTCGGCGTACTCGAACTCCCCGAGCTGATAGAGGGCGAGTATGGTCTCGCCAAGGAGGGCCGGAGGCATGGTGGCGGGCTCGTCCAGCCAGTTCTGGTTGGCGCGATAGAGCATCTTCTTGCCCTTTAGCAGCTCCCCCAGGGCGATGCGCACCCGGGCCTGGCAGATCTGCTCGAACACCGGGTAGTTGAACTCCGACATCATCAGGGAGTCGCGGATGCGCGACAGGGCGGAGTTCACCTGCTTTTGCAGGTTGGCGATGTGGTAGCCGTCGTTGCTGTTGAGGGCGTAGAGAGTGAGGGTCTGGATATAGGCCCCTAGATAATGCGGCGTGCGGTGGATCGAGTTGCGCGACAAGTCGATGAGGGCGAGCAGTACGTCCTTGGCCTGGGCGTAGTCGTGCCGCTGCAGGCACACCTCCGCCAGACGGCGGGAGAGCTGCACCGACTGAGGAGAGATGTCCACCGCCCGGCGCAGCTCCTGCTGGGCCTGCTCGTCATTGCCCAGCGCCAGCAGGGACTCCGCGAGCCAGAGGTAGGCCTCCACCATCAGGGGGGTGTGTTTCAGGGTGGCTTGCAGGTGGCTCACCGCCTCTTCGTGCAGACCCAGGGTATGGCACGCCTTGCCCAGAGTGAGGCGAGCCCAGCTGTTCTCCTGCCCCGCCAGCAGCTGGCGCATCAGGCTGCGGGCCTCCTTGGCCTGGCCCAGCTTGAGCTGGGTGTCGGCCTGCAGGCAGCGGCAGAAGTTGGCAAAGCGAGGCACCGCGTCCGCCTGTTTGGCACAGGCCTCCACCAGGGCGGGCAGATCGTCCCGGGTGAGGGCGCTGAAGACGCTCTCCAGCGCCTGGCGCCGGGCGAGGGCGCGTTTGAGGCGAAACGAGAACTGCTCCTGGGAGAAGGGCTTCATCAGGTATTCGTCGGGCTCGGCTTCCAGCGCGCTCAGCACCATGGCGCGGGAGCCGTCGCTGCTGACCATGATCACCACGCTCTGGGGCGGAATGAGTTGCTGATCCCGCAGGCTTTCCAGCAACTGGCGGCCGTTCTCGCCCGCCCCCAGCTCATAGTCGAGCAGATAGATGTCGAAGCTCTCTTTCTGGCAGCGGCGGCGCGCCTCGTCGGCGGAGTTGGTGTAGGTGATGCGGTTGATGCCGATGTTGATCAGCATCGCCTTCATCATCATCTGGAAGGAACGCTGTTCGTTGACCAGCAGGATGCGCTTGGGCTTGGGCTGGGGTTTCTTCTCGGGTACGGAGTCCGGTGTCTGCATCTGTCTGGCATCAAGGCGCTACGGGCTGGTGGGAGAAGTGTGCCACCAAAGTCCGCAGGCAGGCAATTGCACATGGGGAGGGGCCCCGGTTTTTCCCGCAGACCTTGGGTAAAAAAAGGGTGTCTTGCCTTTGATCCCGGTCAAGGGAAGGTGAGTTGGCACTGGCAGGCGCTGTCCCGGTTTTTAGACTTGAAGTGCGTCAGCATGCGGGAGGCAACAGAGGGCAGGGTGCCCGTCTGCTCCCTTGCCCGCTCACAAGGAGGGATCAGATGAGTTTGCTACCGAGTCGCACCAGCCTGTTTGATGACCTGTTCCACGACATGGCCTCCGGCTTCTACATCCGCCCCCTGCACGGGGACCCGTTGCCCGGCCAGATCAAGCTGGATCTGCGGGAGAGCGGGGATGACTACCTGCTGCAGGCGGAATTGCCCGGAGTGGCGAAGGAGGACATTCACGTGGACGTGCACGGCAAGCTGGTGACCCTGAAGGCGGAGATCCGCCAGTTTGACAGCCAGAACAAGGATGAACGGGCCCTGCGCAGCGAGCGTTATTATGGCAGCGTGTCGCGCAGCGTCGAGCTGCCGGTGGAGGTGTCGCCAGAGCAGGTGAGCGCCCGCTTTGACAACGGCATCCTCACCCTGCTCCTGCCCAAGCAGGCGGCCAGCCCCGTCCCCCACCGCATCCCCATCGAATAGGCGGTCAGTGAACGAGGCCCCGCACTGCGGGGCCTCGTCATTCAGGGCTGCTTGCGCACCAGATAGGGGGCAAACTCGGGGGTGTGGCTGGCGGCAAAGCCCGTGGCGGTCTTCTCGATGAGATAGACCGCCAGCTTGTGCTCCCTGGCAAAGGCCATCGCCCGCTCGGGACCCATCACCATGAGGGCGGTGTCGAGGGCATCGGCCTCCAGGGCCGTGGGGGTGATGACGGTGGCGGAGACCAGCTTGTGGGTCACGGGCTCGCCGGTGGCGGGATCGATGATGTGGGAGTAGCGCTTGCCGTCGAGCTCGTAATAGTTGCGATAGCTGCCGGCGGTGCTCACCGCCATGCCGTTCGGGGTCACCACATCCTCGATGGCGCCCGGTCTGTCCGAGGGCTCGACGATGGCCACCCGCCAGGGATTGCCCTTGTCGTTGTGCCCCTTGCTGCGCACCGCCCCGGCCACTTCGATGAGGTAGTTGTGAACCCCTCTTTGCTCCAGCAGCCCGGCTATCTCGTCGGAGGCCGCCCCCTCACCCAGGGTGGAGAGATCCAGATAGAGGTCTGGGATGGCCTTGCCGAGCAGGAAGTGATCCCCCTCGGGGGTCAGGGTGAGCTTGTCGATGCCGACCCGCTCCCGCGCCTTGGCGATCTGCTCTGCGCTGGGCCGCTTGACCGGGCGCTTGTCCGGCCCGAAGCCCCAGAGGTTGACCAGGGGACCCACGGTGACATCGAGAACCCCCCGGGTGAGGTGCCCGGCGTCAATGCCCTGTTGCACAATCTTCGCCATGGTGGCCGGGATGACCTGGGGGGGCTGCCCCGTTCCCTGATTGAAGCGGGAGATGAGGGAGCCCGGATCATAGGTGGAGATCTCCTTGTTCAGGCGTGCCAGCAGCGCCTCCACCTCCTGATGCAGTGCCCCCTGTCCGCCGGGAAAGGGGTCGCTCAGGGTCACCGCATAATAGGTGCCCATGGTATTGCCCTGGATACGGGTCTGGGTCGGGGCCGGCTGGCAGGCGCCAAGCAGCAGGATCAGGGAGAGCAGCAGGGTGCGCGTCAGCGCAGGCGCAAAGGGGAACTTCATCTCTCATTCTCGCGGGAGTCATCGACGGGGGAGCAGCTTAGCCAACGGCTGCGGTGTTGGCGAGTGGCCGTGGGCGGGAAGGCCGCAAATAATTAAGCCAGACGGGGATGTGATCAACCCGCTTTGGGCCCCGGGTCGGGAGAAAAGAAGTGACCGGGCCCTCAGGCTGGCCCAAAAGCCATCGTCCTTCGGCGACATTTGAATACAATGAAGATCGATCCTGACAGCATCTTTGCGGGTCGCGCCCACGGGGGCGAGATGCCTGTGCTGTCATCCTTCGTCAATCAAAGGAGAAAATGATGAAAAAGGTGTTAACCCTGCTGCTTCTTGGCTCCCTCGCCACCCCGGTCCTGGCCGACGAGTGCGCACTGGTGATCGAAGGCAATGACGCCATGCAGTACAACCAGACCGCGATGAGCGTGCCGGCCACCTGCAAGGAGGTGACGGTGACCCTCAATCACACGGGCAAGCTGCCGGTGGCCAACATGGGCCACAACTGGGTGCTGGCCAACACCGCCGACTATCAGGCTATCGCCACCGCCGGCATGAGCGCCGGGGTCGATCACGACTACCTGCCCAAGGATGACCCCAGGATCCTGGCCCACACCCAGTTGGTGGGGGGCGGCGAGAGCACCAGCGTCACCTTCAAGACCGACGGCCTGGCGGGCAAGGAGCTCACCTTCTTCTGCTCCTTCCCGGGCCACTTCGCCCTGATGAAGGGCAGCTTCAAGGTGGGGTAGTGCCAAGGGTCGTGTCGCCGCCAGCACAAGCAAAAGCCGGGAGGGTCCCGGCTTTTTTGTCTTCGCTTGTGCTGCGTCGCGGCGCTTTCATGATCTGGTCTGGGGTGGCCAGGAGATGACCGGCGTAGAATAGGCCGCAAATGGGCCAGTGGCCCGCCTACGCCCCTTCGGAAAAGAGAGCATGAACGCAGTGAAATGGATGCTTGGCTGTTGCCTGATGCTGCTGTGTGCCATCGCGCTGGCCGCCGAGCCCCCGGTCAAGAAGAGCCGGAGCGGCATCTGTCACCCCAAGGGCGGCACCTACTACAGCCGCACCAGGCACTATACCCCCTATGACACCATGCAGGCCTGCCTCGACAGCGGGGGCCGTGCCCCCCGGCGTTAAACGGCGGCCGGCCTGGGCTGCAGGGTAAAGAAGGCGAGGGTGGTCTTCTTGCCGCACTCGAAGCGGATGCTCTCCTCCCCCTGCACCACCAGGGTCTCGCCCGGTGCGACCTGTTGCCCCTGCACGGTGAGCTGGCCTTCCAGCAGGTGGCAGAGGTAGCACTTGTCCGCCTCCAGGGTGAGGCTGAGGGGGAAGGGCAGGTTCAGCACCCGCACGTTGGCGCTGATGCGCGCCGGGTGGTAGATGAGCCCGAGATCCGTCACCTCTTTTTTCAGCAGCTCGCAGCGGGTCTCGTCATCCCCGCTGAAGTGGGCCGCCTCGTAGGTGGCGTAGGGGTGGCCGTTGAGCACGAAACCGGCACCGCTGACGGGCAGCAGGATGCGCTGGTAGCCGGGAAAGCGGGAGAAATTCCCTGCTTCCTTGATGGGGGCCGAGCTCAGCCGGTAGTCAAAGTCGAGCTTGTCCAGGGTCGAACCAGGGGGGGAGATCAGGATCTGGGCCGTGGTGCCCTGCCTGTTCTTCCAGGGCATTTTCAACTGGTCGGACTCTTTAATCAGGGTGATCACGATGGCGCCTCGGCGGGAAGGGGAGAGTGGGGCCAGTGATACCATCTCCGGGAGTGGCTCACAAGGCGCCGCCAGCGCAGGCCGCGCTGGTTGGCCACAAATCAGGCAGCGGCCTCCCTGACGCTGACCCTAATCGGTCGACTCAAGCCCTTTTTCTATCTTGTCCAGCAGTTGCTGCAACTGCGCTATCTCCGCCGGCGTCAGCAGGGAACACAGCCGTTCGTCGAGCCGTGCGGCCTCCTGCTCCCCCTGGTTGACCCGCTCGCAGGCCAGCGGGGTCAAGGCCAGACAGATGCTGCGTCTGTCAGTGGGATGGGGCCGCTTCTCGATGAGCCCCTGTTTCTCCATCTCCTGCAGCAGGCGCGTCACCTGCGCCTTGTCGCGGCCCGACCGCTGCGCGATGAGCTGCGGCGTGGCGGGATCCAGCGCATGGATCAGTTGCAGCACCTTGTAATGGAGGGGGCTAAGGGCGATCTGTTGTGCCCGGAAATGCTGCGTCATGGCGATTTTGTACTGATCGAGGATCCGGAACAGGCGGTTTGATAACTTCATGGTTGATAAAGTCAACTTAAAAGGGTTTAATTGATTTTATCAACCATATGAGCAAAAGCCCAGCCCGAGAGGAGATGAAAGATGCCACACACTTATCGTGTACAGGTCCAGGCGCTGGACCGCGAGGTGCCCCCGTTGCAGTTCGACTGCCAGAATCACGACGACATCTTTGCCATCCTGGCGCTCAGCAAGGGGAAGCTGGCCATGTCGGAGCAGGAACATCAGGCGTTTATCGTCGGGTTGAAGCTGTTTGGCGAAGTCATGATGCAGCATCGCAAAGAGGAGCTGTTCAAGGGGTTTCTCCCCCATTTCAAGCAATTCATGGGGCAACTGAAACGCACCGCCAGGGGAGAGGAGGCCGTGGTCGCCCCTTCCGAGTGACCCTGCCCTGACCCCAAGGGCGAGCGCTCCCGCCATCATGCCTGATGCAAAGGAAACCCCGAGGTTGTGATCCCGGTGCTGTCAAAGCGGCGACGGCCCGCTACACTGGCTGCTCGTTTCACGGAGGACCCATGACCCACAAGATCATTCTGGATACCGATCCCGGCATCGACGATGCCATGGCCATTCTGTTTGCCGAGGCGCACCCCGCCATTGACCTGCTCGCCATCACCACGGTGTTTGGCAATGCCACCATCGAAAACGGCACCCGCAACGCCCTCTGGCTCAAGCAAAAATATGGCATGAAGGCGGACGTGGCCCGGGGCGCCGCCGCGCCGCTGCTGCGCGAGCCCGTGGGGCCGACGACAGTGGTGCACGGCCCGAGCGGCTTTGGCGACGTCCAGGCGGGGGAGGTGACCCTCATCCCGGATCCCCGCCCGGCCTGGCAATACATCGTCGAGACGGTGAAGGCCCACCCCGGCGAGATCACGCTAGTGACCATCGGGCCCCTCACCAACCTGGCGCTGGCGCTCGAGGCGGCCCCCGAGGTAGCCGCCCTGGTGAAAGAAGTGGTCGTGATGGGCGGCGCCTTTGGCGTCAACGGCCATCGCGGCAACGTGACCCCCTATGCCGAGGCCAATATCCACGACGATCCCGATGCGGCGGACCGGGTCTTCACCGCCCCCTGGCCCCTGGTGATCATCGGACTCGACGTCACCCAGCAGAGCATCTTCACCGCCGACTATCTGGATGCCCTGCGGGACGATGCGGGGGAGCCGGGCCGCTTCCTGTGGGATGTCAGCCGCTTCTACCTGCGCTTCTATTCCGAGCGCATCGGCATGGCGGGGTGCCATGTGCACGATCCCTCCGCCATCGCCTATGTGATCGATCCTGCGCTGTTCACCCTGCGCAAGGGGCCGGTGCGGGTCATCACCGAGGGGCCCGCCATCGGCCATACCCTGCAAAAATTTGACGACACCCGCCATCCCCATGATGAGTGGGCCCACTGCCCGGCCCAGCAGGTCGGGGTCGCGGTGCGGGATCAGGCCTTGCTCGCCCTCTATCGGGATACCCTGGTGGCCTGGGGCAAGGGGCGCCGATAAGGCCCGGCAGTGAGTGAAAGCGTGATGGCGGCCGGGTCATGGTGAGGCGCCCCCGGTTATACTGGCGAACATCGGGTTGACGGGAGGAAGACGCAATGGCCTGGTTGTCTCTGTTGGTGGCGATAGCCCTGATCGGGTGGTTGATGACGCTGGGGCGCGGTGCCCTGTTCGAGGTCCGGCTCGCGCCGGGCAAGGTGGTGGTGAAGCGGGGCTCGGTGCCGCCGCGCTTTGTGACCCAGGCGACCCAGATCCTGCACCATGAGCCGGTGCGCGGGCGCATCCTGGGCCTGCGGGACGGCAACGGGGTGAGGCTGGTCTTCTCCCGCTCCATCCCCGAGCCCGTGGCCCAGCGCCTGCGCAATATCTTCCCCTACGGGGATTACCGGGGGCTCTCCCCAAGCCCTGACGGGCGAAAATCACGCTGAGCGGTCGCCGTGGCGACCCTCATTTCCAGACGCCGGGCCCTGTGCCCGGCGTCTGCGTTTTCAGGGTTTCGCCAGGAGGCTCTGTTGCGGTCAGCGCGGCCCTTGCAGGGGCCTGATCGCCTCGACCAGAAAGTCGATGAAGGCGCGGGTCTGGGGTTTGAGGAAGCGGCCGCCACGAAACACCGCGTGGATCTCGTCCTGGCGATCCTCGTAGGGGGAGGCGAGCCACTCTGGCAGCAGCGGCAGCAGGGTGCCCTCATCGATGCTTTGCTGCACCATCCAGCTCGACAGCAGCAGCACGCCGCACCCCGCGAGGGCGGCGCAGAGCAGGGGCGTGCCCCCGACCGAGGCAAGGTTGCCCTGCACCGCCACCTTCTCGCGCTCCGTGCCTTGCTGGAAGTACCAGTGCTGGCGTTGGCGCCCATGGCCGCGAATGAGGCAGTTGTGGTGGGCCAGCTCGGCGGGATGGGCGGGTTCGCCATGGCGGGCCAGATAGGCGGGGGAGGCGACCAGCAGCGAGCGGTTGGTGAGCAGATGGCGAGTGTGCAGGCTGCTGTCGGCGGGCTTGCCGATGCGCACTGCCACGTCCACGTTCTCGGCATCGAGATCCACCACGCGGTTGTCCAGCGCAACCTCCAGGCGCACCCCGGGGTAGCGGGCGAGGAAGTCGGGCAGGCGGGGAGAGAGCCAGGACGCGCCGAAGCTCTCGAACACCGAGACCCGCAGCGGCCCCTCTGGCGCCACCGAGAGGGGTTGCAGGGATTGCACCAGCTGATCCGCCTCCTCCAGCAGGGGCAGGGAGCGGGCGAGAAAATAGGCGCCCTGCTCGGTCAGCACCAGTTGGCGGGTGCTGCGCTTGAAGAGCGGGATCCCGAGCTGCTGCTCCAGGGCGTCGATGGCACGGGTCACGGAGGAGGGGGCCTGGTTGAGGGCGCGGGCGGCACGGGAGAAACTGCCCGATTCCACCACCTGGGCCAGGATGCGGATGCGATCCAGCATGGATTCACCTTTGCGATAAACGCAAAACTGTTGCAGGTTATGACGATATTCTAATCAACAATGAAAAAGTGAACAATCAGCTCACCGCCCCATCCGGGGTCCATCACAGGAGTCTTGCCATGTCACACCGTATCCAGCTCGCCAACCAGGTGCCCGCCGCCGTCTCGGCCATGATGGGCCTAGAGTCCTACCTCGGGGGCACCGACATTCCCCTGTCGCTCAAAGAGCTCATCAAGTTGCGCGCCTCCATGATCAACGGCTGCGCCTACTGCATCGAGATGCACGCCGACGTGGCGATGAAGCACGGGGAGAGCGCCCAGCGTCTGCTGGCGCTGGCCGCCTGGCAGGAGTCGCCGCTGTTCGACGCCCGGGAGCGGGCGGTGCTGGCCCTGACCGACGAGGTGACCCTGATTGCCGACAAGGGGCTCACGACGCAGACCTATGAGGCAGCGCTGGCCCAACTGGGGGAAACCCTGCTGGCTCAGTGTCTGGTGCAGGTGGTCACCATCAACGCCTGGAACCGGATCGCCGTGGCGACCCGGATGGAACATGATCACTCCTGACTCCGACTCCGAGGGAGGGAGAGAAAACGATTGTCAACGGGCCCGCACAAGGGCCCGTTTTGTTACGAAGTGTGCCTTCTGGCGCCAGGGGTTGCGACCGTTGTCGGGGGACGGGAAGTTAATCATACATTCGTTTGATTAATTATTTTTTTAATCTTCCCCGAAAAACACCCATCCAGATCAAGGTGTGGAGAAATGACCTGTGAGTCGAAAAGGGGCTGTATGGCTCTTTTTTGATCGCAATGGCGGGTTGAAAACAGACCAGATGGATCTTTTTGGTTAATTGGTGGTCACTTTTGGTGGCGCGAGAGATTAACGGAAGATGAATTGCCGCGGTGTAACTTGAATAAATTGGTCATTGTCAAGGGATTAACATCTGATACCGCTTTCCATCACCTTTTGAACATTTTTGGGATTAATTTTTCATGTTGTTCACATGCCGGTCTGATGCAATAAAATGCTGCATTTTTTTATACCAATAAGCCTTCAAAAGATGAGGACATTGCATGAGACTCTTTGATGTGAAGAGGGGCTTGGGCGCTTTGCTGCTGCTCGCGACCGCCAGCTTGCTGAGTGGCTGCGACATGGCACTGATGAGCCCCAAGGGGCAGGTCGGTATGGAGCAGAAGTCACTGATACTCACCGCACTCGGCTTGATGCTGATCGTGGTGGTGCCCGTGATTGTCATGGCGGTGGCGTTCGCCTACAAATACCGGGCGTCCAACACCAGTGCCACCTATGCGCCGGACTGGGCCCACTCCAACAAGATTGAGGCAGTCGTCTGGACTGTACCCGTCATCATCATCGTCATCCTGGCGGTGATCACCTGGAAAACTTCCCACTCCCTCGACCCCTACAAGCCGCTGGAATCGGACGTCAAACCGGTTCAGGTGGATGTCATTTCCCTGGACTGGAAGTGGTTGTTCGTCTATCCGGAGCTGGGCATTGCGTCGGTCAACGAGCTGGCCTTCCCGGTCAACACCCCGGTCAACTTCCGGGTGACCTCCGACACCGTGATGAACTCCTTCTTCATCCCGCAACTGGGCGGCCAGATCTACGCCATGGCCGGCATGCAGACCAAGCTGCACCTGATTGCCAACGAAGCGGGCGAGTACAAGGGCATCTCCGGCGGTTACAGCGGTGCCGGTTTCTCCGGCATGAAGTTCAAGGCCATCGCGACCCAGGACCAAGCCGGTTTCGACGCCTGGGTAGCCAAGGTGAAGGCCTCTTCCAAGGCCCTGAGCACCATGGATGAGTTCAATGCCCTGGCCAAGAAGAGCGAAAACCACCCGGTGGAGTACTTCGCCAGCGCCGATCCCAAGCTGTTCGTCAACATCATCAACAAGTTCATGGGCGGCATGTCCCATGGTGGTCACGCCACCCCGGCTGCGGGCTCTGCGGATCACGAGGGCATGAACCACGAGGCCATGAACCATGACGCCGCCCCGAAAGCGGGTGCCATGGACCACGAAGGGATGAACCATGAGGCCTCGCAAGAGGACGCCATGGAGAACCAGGCCATGAACCATGACGCCCATGCCGGACACATGGCCATGTCGGCCGACAAGAGTGTGAAAGCAGGATCCGAGGAATAATCGATGTTTGGAAAATTGACACTCGAGGCTATTCCGTACCATGAACCCATCATCATGGTCACGATAGCCGGTATCATTCTGGGGGGCCTGGCCATCGCCGGTCTCATCACTTACTACGGCAAGTGGCAATATCTGTGGAAAGAGTGGCTGACCTCGGTCGACCACAAACGCCTCGGTATCATGTATCTCATTCTGGGCATGGTCATGCTGCTGCGTGGCTTTGCCGACGCCGTGCTGATGCGTGGCCAGCAGGTCATCGCCTCCGGGGGTGGCGAAGGCTACCTGAATGCCCATCACTACGACCAGATTTTCACCGCCCACGGCGTCATCATGATCTTCTTCGTGGCCATGCCGCTGGTGATCGGTCTGATGAACATCGTGGTGCCGCTGCAAATCGGTGCCCGTGACGTGGCCTTCCCCTTCCTGAACAACCTGAGCTTCTGGTTCACCGCCGCGGCCGTGGTGCTGATCAACGTCTCCCTCGGGGTCGGTGAATTCGCCCAGACCGGCTGGCTGGCCTATCCGCCCTTGTCGGGGCTGGAGTTCAGTCCCGGGGTCGGGGTCGATTACTGGATATGGAGTCTGCAGATTTCGGGTTTGGGGACCCTGCTGACCGGCGTGAACTTCTTCGCCACCATCATCCGCATGCGTGCCCCTGGCATGACCATGATGCGCCTGCCGGTCTTCACCTGGACCGCCCTGTGTGCCAACATCCTGATCATCGCCTCCTTCCCGATCCTGACCGTCACCATCGCCCTGCTCACCGCAGACCGCTACCTGGGTACCCATTTCTTTACCAATGACATGGGTGGCAACATGATGATGTACATCAACCTGATCTGGGCCTGGGGTCACCCCGAGGTGTACATCCTGGTGCTGCCGGTGTTCGGGATCTTCTCCGAAGTGGTAGCGACCTTCTGCAAGAAGAAGCTGTTCGGTTACACCTCCCTGGTGTGGGCGACCGTGGCGATCACCGTGCTGTCGTTCATCGTCTGGCTGCACCACTTCTTCACCATGGGGTCCGGCGCCAACGTGAATGCCTTCTTCGGCATCACCACCATGATCATCTCCATTCCGACCGGGGTGAAGATCTTCAACTGGCTGTTCACCATGTACCGCGGTCGCATCGAGTTCACCTCGCCCATGCTGTGGACCGTCGGCTTCATCATCACCTTCACCGTGGGTGGCATGACCGGGGTACTGCTCTCCGTGCCGGCCGCCAACTTCGTGCTGCACAACAGCCTGTTCCTCATCGCCCACTTCCACAACGTCATCATCGGCGGCGTGGTGTTTGGCTGCTTCGCCGGTATCACCTACTGGTTCCCGAAAGCGTTCGGCTTCAAGCTGGATGACGTCTGGGGCAAGCGTGCCTTCTGGTGCTGGATCACCGGCTTCTTCGTGGCCTTCATGCCGCTCTACGTGCTGGGCTTCATGGGCATGACCCGTCGTGTCAGCCAGAACATCGATCCCGAGTTCCACGGCTGGCTGGTGGTCGCCGCCTGCGGCGCCGGTCTGATTGCCCTGGGCGTGCTGTGCCAGGTCATCCAGATCGTGGTCAGCATCCGCGACCGCGAGAAGAACCGCGACCTGACCGGCGATCCCTGGGGTGGCCGTACCCTGGAGTGGGCGACGTCCTCTCCGCCGCCGTTCTACAACTTCGCCATCGAGCCGAAAGTCACCGGTCTGGACGCCTTCTGGGAAGCCAAGGCTGACGGCAGCGCTTACAAGAAGCCTGCCCAGTATGCCCCCATCCACATGCCGAAGAACTCCGGTGCCGGTGTCATCATCGCCGCCTTCAGCGTGGTGTTCGGCTTTGCCATGATCTGGCACATCTGGTGGATGGCCATCGCCGGCTTCATCGGCATGATCGCCACCTGGATCATCCACAGCTTCAACGACGATGTGGACTACTACGTACAGGTTGACGAGATCGAGCGCATCGAAGGTCAGCATTTCGACAACATCAACAAGGTGGCTTAATTCCATGGCGACTGACGTACTACATCACTCTCACGGTGCCCATGAGGATGGGCACCACGATGCCGGTGCCACCAAGGTATTCGGTTTCTGGATCTACCTGATGAGTGACTGCATCCTGTTCGCGACCCTGTTCGCGACCTATGCG
Source organism: Aeromonas sp. R10-1 (assembly GCF_040908465.1). Classification (NCBI taxonomy): domain Bacteria; kingdom Pseudomonadati; phylum Pseudomonadota; class Gammaproteobacteria; order Aeromonadales; family Aeromonadaceae; genus Aeromonas; species Aeromonas sp. R10-1. The sequence continues at coordinate 131,856 of NZ_JBFODT010000034.1, read as the reverse complement.
GTCCTGGTCAACGGCACTGCCGGCGGCCCCACCGGCAAGGACATCTTCGAACTGCCGTTCGTGTTCGCCGAAACCATGCTGCTGCTGCTGAGCTCCATCACCTTCGGGTTCGGCATGCTGGCCATGAACAAGAACAAGGTCGCGGCGGTCAACACCTGGCTGTTCGTCACCTTCCTGCTGGGTGCCGGCTTCATCGCGATGGAAATCTACGAGTTCCATCACCTGATCGTGCACGAGGCGGGCCCGGATCGCAGCGGTTTCCTCTCTGCCTTCTTCACCCTGGTGGGGACCCACGGTATCCACGTGACCAGCGGCCTGGTCTGGATCATCGTGATGATGGTGTCGATCACCAAGAAGGGGCTGACCGAGCGCAACCGCACTCGCCTGATGTGCCTGAGCCTGTTCTGGCACTTCCTCGACGTGGTATGGATCTGCGTCTTCACCGTGGTCTATCTGATGGGGGTCATGTAAATGAGTCATTCCGTTGACAATCACGGCGCCAGCCACGGCAGCGTCAAGTCCTACATGATCGGCTTCGTGCTGTCACTCATCCTGACCGCCGTGCCGTTCTGGATGGTGATGGACGGCTCCGCCTCCCACGCCGTGGTGCTCGGCACCGTGGTGGCCATGGCGGTGGTGCAGATCTTCGTACACCTGGTCTACTTCCTGCACATGAACACCTCCTCTGAGGAGCGCTGGAACCTGGTGGCACTGGTCTTTACCGTGCTCATCATCGCCATCGTGGTCGTGGGTTCCCTGTGGATCATGTACAACCTCAACATCAACATGATGGTTCACTGAGCGGGTTGATGATGATGAAGCAATACCTGCAAGTGACCAAGCCGGGCATCATCTTCGGCAACCTCATCTCGGTTATCGGGGGATTCCTGCTGGCCTCGAAGGGGAGCCTGGATGTGCCCCTGTTCATCCTGACCATGGTGGGGGTGTCACTGGTGGTGGCCTCCGGTTGCGTGTTCAACAACTACATCGACCGGGACATCGACTGCATCATGGAGCGCACCAAGAACCGCGCCCTGGTGCGGGGGCTCATCGCCCCCGGTGTCTCCCTCTGGTATGCGACGGCGCTGGGCGTTGCGGGCATTGCACTGCTCTACTTTGCGGCCAATCCGTTGGCCGCCTTGCTGGCGGTGCTGGGCTTCCTGGTTTATGTGGGGGTCTACAGCCTCTACATGAAGCGCCACTCGGTCTATGGCACCCTGGTCGGCAGCCTCTCCGGCGCCGCGCCGCCGGTCATCGGCTACTGCGCGGTGAGCGGGCAGTTCGACTCGGGGGCCCTGATCCTGCTGGCGATCTTCAGCCTGTGGCAGATGCCGCACTCCTATGCGATCGCCATCTTCCGCTTCAAGGACTACCAGGCCGCCAATATCCCGGTGCTGCCGGTGGTGAAGGGGATCCCGGTGGCCAAGCTCCACATCACCCTCTACATCCTGGCGTTCATGGTGCCGACCCTGATGCTGTTCCTCGGCGGCTACGCCGGGTACAAGTATCTGGTGGTGGCCACCGCGGTGAGCGTCTGGTGGCTGGGGATGGCGCTGTCGGGCTACAAGGCGGCGGTGGACGACTCCCTCTGGGCGCGCAAGCTGTTCATGTTCTCCATCGTCACCATTACTTGCCTGAGCGTGATGATGTCGGTGGACTTCCAGCCGGACGCAGCGCCTGTATTGGTGAGCATGCTGCCCTGACGCTGGAGCTGACATGTTCTCCATCGTCGTCATCATCTTCACTTGCCTGAGCGTGATGATGTCGGTGGGCTTCCAGCAGGACGCAGCGCCGGTGCTGGTGAGCATGCTGCCCTGATAGTGTGAACTGCACCCCTGAAATGCATGAAATCCAGAGCCGGGAATCTTCCCGGCTCTGCTATTATGGGCGCCGCCCTACGAGGGGCATCGCCGATTTTTCGGGGCGGCCGTGCGCCTGTCACCCCTTTCTTTCTCTCTTCTTTTTGACTCATCGAGGCCCTCATGAATGATTTCACCATGACGAGGGGCGAGCGACGCGCGACCTGGGCGCTCGGCTCCGTCTTCTCGCTGCGCATGCTCGGCATGTTTATGGTGCTGCCGGTGCTGACCACCTACGGCATGTCCCTGGCGGGCGCCTCCGAGGCGCTCATCGGGCTTGCCATCGGCATCTACGGCATGACCCAGGCCCTGTTCCAGATCCCCTTCGGCCTGCTCTCCGACAAGGTGGGGCGAAAGCCCCTCATCGTCGGCGGCTTGCTGATGTTTGCCCTTGGCAGCGTCATCGCCGCCCTGAGCGACGCCATCTGGGGGGTCATCGTCGGGCGCGCCCTGCAAGGGAGCGGCGCCATCTCCGCCGCCGTCATGGCGCTCCTGTCGGATCTCACCCGGGAGCAGAATCGCACCAAGGCCATGGCCTTCATCGGGGTGAGCTTTGGCATCACCTTCGCCATCGCCATGGTGACCGGCCCCCTCATCACCCATGCCCTGGGCTTGTCCGGCCTCTTCTGGCTCATCGCCCTGCTGGCCCTGGCCGCCATCGCCATGGTGCTCTGGGTGGTGCCGACCCCGGCGGCCCACCTGCAAAATCGCGAGTCCGCCATGGTGCGAGGCAGCTTTCGTACCGTGCTCACCAACCCTCGCCTGCTCAAACTCAACCTCGGCATCCTCTGCGTCCACACCCTGCTGATGTCGAGCTTCGTGGCCCTGCCGCCCCTGCTGGAGCGTGCCGGGCTGCCCCGTGACAGCCAGTGGCAGGCCTATCTGGTCACCATGCTGATCGCCTTCGTGAGTGTGGTGCCCTTCATCATCTATGCCGAGAAGCACCGCCAGATGAAGCGGGTCTTCATCGGGTGCGTGGTGGTGATGCTGGCCGCCGAGCTGGTGCTCTGGCAGAGCGGCCAGCAGCTGTGGGGTCTGCTCGCCGGGTTGCAGCTCTTCTTCATCGGCTTCAACGTGATGGAAGCGCTGCTGCCGTCTCTTATCAGCAAGGAGTCCCCGCCGGGCTACAAGGGCACCGCCATGGGGGTCTACTCCACCAGTCAGTTCCTCGGGGTCGCCATCGGCGGCAGTCTCGGCGGCCTGCTCTACAGCCTGGGGGGTGGCCCCCTGGTGTTTGGCGGTTGCGCCGCCCTGGCCCTCGCCTGGCTCGGGGTGAGCCTCACCATGGCCGAGCCCCCCTATGTGAGCAGCCTGCGCATCGTGCTGCCGGAAGGGGTCGAGGCCACCCCGGCCCTGGAGCAGCGGATCCGCGCCTGCGAGGGGGTAAGCGACGTGCTGCTGGTGCGCGAGGAGCACTCCCTCTACGTGAAGGTGGACAGCAAGCGCCTGACCCGCAGCGATCTGGAGCGGCTGGTCTCGTTGTGATGGCTGGCTGCGCGGGGCGGCGCAGAGCGCGGGCTGATGGGCGGCTGCTATGCTGAGATCCTCACTCACAGGAGGAACCTCTGATGTCATACGTGGACGGATTCGTGCTCGCCGTGCCGACGGCCAACAAGCAGGCCCTGATCGATCATGCGGGGCAGTTTGACCCCATCTTCCTCGAATACGGCGCCACCCGGGTGCTGGAGTGCTGGGGGGACGACGTGCCCCACGGCAAGCAGACCGACTTTTACCGGGCGGTGGCGGCCAGGGAGGATGAAACCGTGGTCTTCTCCTGGGTGGAGTGGCCGAGCAAGGCGGTGCGGGACGACGCCATGGGCAAGATGATGCAGGACCCCAGGATGGACCCCGCCAATCCCCTGCACCAGACCATGCCGTTTGACGGCGCCCGCATGATCTTCGGAGGCTTCACCACCGTGCTGGAGCTCAAGGGCTGATACCCCGCCAGCGCCAAAAGCCCGCCTGGTCTTGGAGGGCTTCACCATTGTGGCTGGAGCTCAAGGGCTGAGACCGGCCATCGGGGCTTCACCCTGGTGGCCGGAGGGCAAGGGCCGATAGGGACACCCAGGCCCGTCAGCGAGACCCAGGCCCATCAGATGATGAAAAAGCCCGCCAGCCGGCGGGCTTTTTGCTGGGCGTTATCTCATGGTCGTTCTCCATGGGGGACGTTCAGCCCGGGCGCCAGAAGGGCTTGTCCCCGAGAATGGTGGCCCTGTGCATCACCCGGCGGGCCGGCAGGTAGTCAGCATTGGCATAGTGCTGGGTCACCCTGTTGTCCCAGATGGCGATGTCGTTCTCCTGCCAGCGCCAGCGCACCTGAAACTCGGGGCGGGTGATGTGCTCGAACAGAAAGCCGAGCAGGGCGTCGCTCTCTTTGGGGGGCAGCCCGGGCAGCCGGGTGGTGAACCCCTCGTTGACGAACAGGGCCTGACGGCCGCTCACCGGATGGGTACGGATCACCGGGTGGCGCAGGGGCGGGTGACGGGCCACGGCCGCCTGCCAGCGCTGGCGCGCCTCCTCGCTGTCATCATGGCGATGGGCCGGGAAGGACTTGGTGAAGTCGTGCTCGGCTTCCAGCCCTGCCAGCAGGGTTTGCAGGGGAGGGGAGAGGGCCGCCAGCGCCGCGATGCCGCTGGCCCAGAGGGTGTCCCCCCCGGTGGGGGGCAGCTGCTTGGCGGCCAGAATGGCCAGTGCCGGGGGCGTCTCGATAAAGGTCACGTCGGTGTGCCAGTTGTCGTTGTCCGGCGGATTGTCATCGTGGGTATCGAGCACGATGATCTCCTCGGCCTCCTCCGTGTGGGGGTAGACGGGGTGGATGTGCAGATCCCCGAAGCGGTTCGCCAGCGCCCGCTGGGCTCGCGGGGTGATGGGCTGGTTGCGAAAGAACAGCACCTGGTATTTGAGCAGGGCGCGATGGAGCTGCTCGAACTGCCCCTGGCTCAGGGGCTCGGCCAGATTGACGCCGGCGATGACGGCGCCGATGTGGGGGCCGAGGGGGGTAATGGTCAACTTGTCGGTCATGGTCTTGCTCCATGTCTGGGGGCGTGAAGGCCCGATACCAATAGGAAAGGGAGGCGAAGAATAGCGGTCAGCCTGTGGCTCATTGTCCTTCTCCATGCCAGGGAGTGAGCTTGCGCTGCAGGGCGCGCAGGCCCAGTTCCAGTACGAAGGCGATCAGGGCGATCACCAGGATGCCCGCCAGCACCACGTCGGTGGCGAGAAACTCGCCGGCGGATTGCACCATGAAGCCCACCCCCCGGGTGGCGGCGATAAGCTCGGCCGCCACCAGGGTGGACCAGCCCACCCCGAGCCCGATGCGCAGCCCGGTCAGGATGTCCGGCAGGGCGCCGGGCAGGATCACGTGCCAGAGCACCTGGGACCGGGATGCGCCCAGCGCCTGGGCCGCCCGCACTCGCACCGCGTTGGCGCTCTGCACCCCCGCCAGGGTCGCCAGGGCCACGGGCGCGAAGATGGCCAGATAGATGAGCAGTACCTTCGATGTTTCACCGATGCCAAACCAGATCACCATGAGTGGCAGGTAGGCGAGCGGCGGCACCGGGCGGTAGAGCTCGATGAGGGGATCCAGCACGCCGCGCACCGTGGGGGAGAGCCCCATGGCGATGCCCACCGTGATGCCAAAGCACGCCGCGGCAGCGAGCGCCACCAGGATGCGCCCCAGGCTGGCCCCCAGGTGTTGCCACAGGGTGGCATCCATAAAGCCCGTTGGGCCTGCGATGGTGATGAGCTGTGCCAACACCCGCTGTGGGGGCGGCAGGAACAGGGGGTCGACCCAGCCGAAGTGGGCCACCAGCCACCACAGGGCCAGCAGCACGATCAGGGTGGCGAGGCTCAGGGTCAGGCGGCGGGACAGGGGCCAGCCCGCTGCCCGTGCGTGGGTGAGATCCCGTTGCCGGGCGAGGGCGAGGGTCATGCGAAGGCCTCCCGCTCTGCGAACACCCGTTCCAGCACGTATTCACGGCGCTCGATGAAGGCCGGATCGGACTTGATACTGCGGCAGGGCTCCCCGGCGGCGAAGCGGCGACCGAAATCCAGGGTCAGCCGCTCCGTCACCCGCCCGGGGGAGGGGGAGAGCAGCACCAGATCGGTGGCCATGAAGATGGCCTCCTCGATGTCGTGGGTGATGAGCAGCACCTGACGCCGGTGCTCGTGCCACAGGCGCAGCAGCAGAGTCTGCATCTGCTCCCGGGTGAAGGCGTCCAGGGCGCCGAAGGGCTCGTCCAGCAGGAGCAGGCGGGGTTGGGTGGCCAGGGCCCGGGCGATGCCGACCCGCTGGCGTTGGCCGCCGGAGAGCTGCCAGATGGCGCGATCGCCGGCCCCCTCCAGCCCCACCTGACGCAGCAGTGCCTGGGCCTGTTCGGTGCGTTCGGCACTGGGCACACCCGCCAGCTGCAGGCCGAGGGCCACGTTGTCTCGCACGTTGCGCCAGGGCAGCAGCCCCTCGCTCTGGAACACCACGCCGCGCTCGGCGCCGGGGCCGGTGACCGGCTTGCCCTCAAGGCTTATCTGGCCGTGGTGGCAAGGCTCGAAGCCCGCCACCAGGTTGAGGAGGGTCGTCTTGCCCGAGCCCGAGGGCCCCAGCACCACCATCAGCTCCCCCTCGGACAGGGAGAGGTTGATGTTGTCGAGCACCCGCCTGCCGGCGTACTCGGCGGACACATGAGAGAGCTGCAACATGGTCGTCTCCTTGGATTTACTGGGCCACGGCTTTCACGAAGCGATCGGTCACGAACTGGCGGTAGTCCGAGGCGGCGTTCGCGACCTTGCCCTGGCTCTCGAGGAAGCGGGCGGTGTCGATGATGGTCTGGTTGACGAGGCGCCCGAGCTCGGCGCTCTGGGCCTTCGCATCGAGGTAGGTGTTGCCCTTCACCAGCGCGGGAACGTCCGCCTCGGGAACACCGCTCAGCTTGGCCAGCTTGGCGAGGTTGTCCGGTTTGGTGAGCCAGCCGTCGGGGTTGGCCAGGTAGTCGCGCTGGGCGGCCAGGGTGCTGTTCACGAAGGCCTGCACCACTTCGGGGTGGGCCTTGGCAAAGTCCTTGCGCACCACCCAGACGTCCAGAGTCGGCGCCCCCCAGTCACCCACCTGGGCGGAGTCGGTCAGCACTTTGCCCTCCTTGGTGAGCTGGTTGAGGGCGGGGGCCCAGACATAGGCGCCGTCGATGTCGCCCCGCTGCCAGGCGGCGATGATGGCCGGTGGTTGCAGGTTGACGATCTGCAGCGTCGCGGGGTCGACGTTCCAGTGCTTGAGGGCTGCCAGCAGGCTGTAGTGAGTGGTGGAGGTATAGGGCACGGCGATGCGCTTGCCCGCGAGATCCTCGGGTTTTGCGAGCCCCTGCTTCACCACCAGGGCCTCGGACTCCCCGAGCTTGGAGGCGAGCAGGAACACCTCGATGGGCAGGTTCTGGCTCGCCGCCACTGCCAGGGGGCTGGAGCCGATGTTGCCTATCTGCACATCGCCGGAGGCGAGCGCCCGCACCACGCTGGCGCCGCTATCAAACTTGCGCCAATCCACGGTAGCGCCGCTCTCCCTGGCGAAGCTGTTGTCGGCCTGGGCTACCTTGGCAGGTTCGGCGGAGGTCTGGTAGGCCACGGTGACGTCGAGGGCCTGGGCGGACTGGCCGAGCAGCATGGAGGCCGCGAGCCACAGAGAGATGCCTTTTGCTGTCATGATGCACTTCCTTGTTGGGGGTGTTGGAAGCCACATCTTTATCTGAACATCCCCGGTGGCGAAGGAACGAGAAGGGTGCTCTCATGCCGTTTGGTTCTTAGAAAAAGAACGGTAAATCAATGATCTGATTGAGATATGCCAGAAAGTGGATAGCTTGCTCACCCGCCGTCTATCGGGTGGCTGGCGCAAGGGGCCAGCAGGTGCGTGCAGGGGCCAGCCACCAGGGGGCGCAGTGACTGGTAGAGGGAAGAGAGGAAAAGGCCCCGCCAGGGTGGCGGGGCCGGGGGATCAGCGCTCCACCAGCGGGGCCGAGCGGTAGCTCCACAGGCCATAGGTGCGCAGGGCGTCCCGGTAGATGCCAAGCAGCTCCTCCGGGCTTGCCTTGGTCAGGGCCGACAGCGGCTTGTCCGGGTAGGCGACGCTGTCGATGCGGATGTTCGCCGGGCCGCTCTGCCAGCAGGCGATTTCCAGCAGGGTCTGGCCCCGGCGCACATGGCTCGCCGAGCTCACCAGGGTGGCGAACTCAATCTCGTGGCGGGCGAGGGCATAGCCGCTGTAGAGGGCGTTCTCCACCGTGCTGGTGGCGTAGTTCTCCTCGATGATGCGGGAGCGGTCGATGCCCTTTTTCGCCAGCCAGTCCGCCATCAGCTTGCCCTCGGTCTGGCGGTTCTGGGGCACGCCGCCGGTGAGGATGACGAGGGCCGCCGGATCGGCCTGGGCCAGGGCGCGGGTGGTCTCGAGGCGTCCCAGCAGAATGTCGTGCATGGAGCCATCGGGATTGAGGGCATAGCCCAGGGTGACGATGGCGCGGCGCCCCTTCTTCTCGCCCCGTCCCTGACGCTCCTTGAGGGGGGTGGCGACCACCCTGTCCACGGTGGCGAACAGCCGCTGCAAGTCGGCGGCGCGACCGGCATTGAGCTCGCCGACCCGCTTGAGGTAGCCATCGGATTTGGCCTGGTTGCCCTTGAAGCGCTGCCAGGTGGCCAGATAGGTGTTGATGTCCAGATCGTCCGGGGCGGCGGTGAGGGCCTGCTCGAACAGGGCGATGGCCCTGTCCACGTTGCCGTTGTAGATCTGGGCGTTGGCCGCCGAGATGAGCAGATCGGTGCGATAGGGCTCGAGCTGGTGGGCCTCCAGCAGCAGGGTGGTCACCTGCTCCATGTTGCTCGGCATCTTGGCGGTGAAGCCCGCATCTGAGACCCGGGCAGGGGAGTGGAAGATGCGGGCGGCGTCTGCCAGCAGTTGATCCACCACCTGGCGCTTGCTGATGAACTGCTCGTAATTCTGCTCCTTTTGCAGGGAGCGCACCGGGGCGGCCCAGGCATCGGATGAGACAACGAGCGGCAGCGTCAGCAGGCTGGTGAGGGTCAGGGCAATCGCGGTTTTCTTCATCATGGGGCTCCCTGTGGGGTGCGGGGCGCGATGCCGTGGCTCGTCCCCTGAATGCTTTTCCAATAAAAACAGATGTTTGGTTTGCTGCCTACTCTACTCCCTTCCCGATGAAAAAAACGTGAACCGTTCCGGTTATCCCGATGGCCCCCCTCAGCGCAGCCCCAGACGCGCCTGCAGGAAGGCCAGCCAGGCCTCCACCTTGGCGGGCAGGTGGCGGCGCTTGGGATAGACGCACCAGATGCCGTGCTCGGGCAGGGCATGGTCTGGCAGGACGGGCACCAGCCGCCCGATGGCGAGATCCCGCGCCACGATGAAGTCCGGCATGTTGCCGATGCCAAGCCCCGCCAGCAGCGCGGTGTGGATGGCATCGCTGTTGTTGACCTCGAAATTGCCCCTGGGGGTGATGGCCACCTCTCCTTCGGGCCCGTGCAGCCGCCACTGGGTGCCGCCGCGAAACAGGGAGTAGAAGAGGCAGTTGTGGCGCTCGAGATCCGCCGGGGTGCGGGGCGTGCCGGCCTGCGCCAGGTAGGCGGGGGCGGCGCACAGGGTGCTGAGACAGGGGGCGAGGCGGCGGGCGACCAGGCTCGAATCCTCCAGCTCGCCGATGCGCACCGCCACGTCGAACCCCTCGGCCACCAGATCCTGCCGGGCGTCGCTCATCTCTAGCTGCAACTGCAGCTCGGGGTAGAGGGCGAGAAACTCGGGGACAAGGGGGGCGATGTGGCGCCGGCCATAGACCATGGGCACCGTCACCCGCAGCAGGCCGCGGGGGGCCGATTGCAGGGCGCCGATGGCATCTTCCCCGTCGTTGGCCAGGCGCACTGCATGGCGCACCGTCTCGAAGTAGCGCTCCCCCGCCTCGGTCAGGGTGAGGGAGCGGGTGGTGCGATAGAGGAGCTGGCAGCCGAGGGCCTGCTCGAGCTGGCTCACCTTCTTGCTCAGCACCGACTTGCTGAGGCCGAGCTGACGGGCGGCGCCGGAGAAGGTGCCCGACTCCACCACGGCGACGAAGGCGGGGAGCAGGGCGAAGGCTTCCTGGTTCATGTTGTTCTCGATATGGAAACAATGTTGTTCCAGGAGGGTAGATTATCCCCAAATCAAAAACAATTTACCCTGCTCGTCAGTTCAACCAAGGAGCAACCCCATGATCCCCCCGCTTGTTGACCGCGGCCCCGGCCGCCCCGCCCTCGGCCAGACACTTGGCCAGACCCTGGGTGCCCTGGCCGCCTTCGCCGCCGGCCTGCTGCTGGCGCTGATGATCGCCCAGAACGGCGCCCTGTCCCGCGCCACCGACCCCTGGCTCGCAAGTTGGCTGGCCCACGGGGTCGGCAGCCTGGTGGCCGGGCTCCTGTGGTGGCTCTCCCCAAGGCCCCCGACGCCGGAGGCGGCCCCGCCCTGGGCCTGGCTCGGCGGTCTGCCGGGGGCGATCACCGTGGTACTGGCGGCCCTGTGCCTCAACTCGCCCCTCGGCATGGCGGGCACCCTGGCCCTGCTGCTGCTCGGCCAACTGCTGTTTGGTGCCCTGTGCGATGGCCTCGGCTGGCTCGGACTGGCTCGCCGCCGCGCCTCGGGAAAAGACGCGCTCGCCGCCCTGCTGGTGATGGCAGGCGCCCTGCTTATCGTGCTGCATTAGGAGAGACACCATGACCTTATTGATCCTGCTGGGACTGCTGAACGGCGTGGCGGTGAGCCTGTCGCGCACCCTCAATGGCCGCCTCGCCAGCGCCCGGGGCGCCATGACGGCGTCCCTTGCCAACCACCTGCTCGGCTTCGGGCTGCTCGGCGTCCTGCTCATCCTCAAAGGGGCACCCTGGGAGCTGCTCGCCGGGCTCGATCCCTGGCTGCTGCTCGGCGGCGTGCTGGGGGCGCTGTTCGTCGCCATCAGCAGTTGGGCCATAGGCCGGGTCGGCGCCCTGGCCTGCGCCCTGCTCATCGTCACGGGCCAGCTGGCGGGGGGCGCACTGCTCGATGCCCTGGCCGGACGGCTGGCCGCGAGCGATCTGCTCGGCATCCTGCTGGTGCTGGCGGGGGCTGCGCTGCAACGCTGGCAGGGCGGCAAGCCGCGCTCCCGAGGGTGAGTGATGCGGTGATGGCCTGGGTAAACCGGCAGGGATGACAAGAGTGTCGCCCTGCCTGGATGCCAAAGGTGGCTCGCCAGCCGGATCAGGGCCCAGATGAAAAGGAAAAGGCGAAAGAAAGGGAAGGAAAGGAAGAAACAGGAAGGCAAAAGAGAGCAAAGAAAGAGAGGCTGCCTGTAACCCTGGGCCAGCCCAAAAGCAGAACACCGGCGCAAGGCCGGTGTTCTGAACAGCATGGCGGCGGGCCCGGCGGGGCGCGCGGTCAGGGCCGCTTAGGCGTAGAAAGCCTCGACGGTGCCCTTGACGGTGATCAGCATGGGGTTGCCGTAGCGATCCTTGGCCTTGGGGGAGGGGATCTTCACCCAACCTTCGCTGATGCAGTACTCCTCGACATTGGTGCGCTCCTTGCCGTTTACGCGAATGCCGATCTCGTGCTCGAAGCACTCTGCCACATGGTGCGGGCTGCGCGGGTTGGCCGCCAGACGGTCGGGCAGTGCAGGTTTGTTGTCGCTCATTTTATAGACCTGAGTGTGATAAAAAGTGGGTCATTGTAGGCAATGCCCGTCATGGGCTCAAGGCTGCGTCTGCGCAGCCTTGAGAATCTGTGATGAGGTCGGTCAGGAGGCGCGCCAGGCCTTGATCCTGCCATAGGTGGTGCCAGCCAGAGTGACAAGAAACATGACGACATAGCTTAAGAGCGGCGGGTCGAAATAGAGATCCTCCGGCAGGCTGCAAAGATAGAGGAAGGCAACCGCCAGAAGCGGTGTCAACAGAAGCTGGATAAGTGTTTTTGTCATGGGGCGATTCACTTACTGGATGCGAAATATGGAGGAGCAGGTGCTTGTCGCGAGCCTTTCGCTGCGTTAATCAGCCATGCCAGTTGGTGTAATTCAACGATGGGTCTTCTTCTTCGGGCATTCTATTTTGTCACGTGCGTGCTATTTTGCGATTCCGGTCTGGCGAGGAGTTGCCTTGTCACTCCGGTAGTTGAGATAACCATGCGACAAACCATTCAGCAGGCATGGAGGCAGACTCTTTATTCAACGCAACGTGGATATCCCAGTTCGTTTCTACCTCCGCGAGGATGGGCATCACGGCATCAATCTCTGCGGGGGCATCTATATCAGCGTATTTGTTCCAGAAAGCCTCACACCAGTGAGCAATGGACTCATGATGGTGAGGTGCACTTTCTGGATGGGCGCCCCATGTCAAAACCTGTTTTACATTGTCTGGCGTAAATGCCAGCTGTATTTCATCGGGCATATTGCTTTACCTGCAACATCAGGTGTGGTGACGATGGTTGATATTTCTAGTGGCACAACGTGGCGTGGGGAATTCATTTGCACCAAGACATTCTTTTCTTCATTAGAACTGGGACACCCATCTTTTTTATGTTGGCGTATACTACGCCAGGCTCAGAAAGATGGGTGTCCAAAATTAAATTAAAAAATCAAAACTACGAGCAGTTAAATAACGCCACATTCAGCGAATTGTTCGCTGCAATGCTGTGTTATGCTTCGACTCCAAGAATAACTTCGGATAGTGCTCCTGCTATTTCCTTAATACTGCTAATTGATGTATTTAATGCGACTTTATCTGCAAGAGCTGGGCTGAATCTAATAACCTCATCCTTCGAAACTTTATGCCAGATTGGCAATATCATCTTATGCCCATTCATTTCTCTAGCAACCATTGAGTCTAATTCATACTGAGTCCAGTTTTTTGAACAAAAAGCAGCAGAAAGAATCACTGTACCGAACTTAGACTTTATCAAGCCATGATCAATACTTTTCCGCAAACTGTCACCAACCTTTAGTGTAAATTCATCATACCAAACTTTAATCCCCATATTTTCTAGAGTTTCAGCCAGAGGTCGGACAAACTCCTCTTTATCTTCTGACGCATGAGATATAAACAGGTCGTATTCAATATCTGGAAGGTCACTTAAAACACCGACATCCTTTTTAATATTAGAAACCATTTCGCTAGTTCTACGAATCTCAGCCTGGAGCTGTTTTTGATGAGATAATTGTTCTCTTTGTTGTTTCTTTTCCAAATCAGCTATTTTCTTTCACGCTCTTCTATAGTTGCTTGTTTTTTTCGCTCTTTCTCTTCTTCTTTTAGAAGATCTTGCTTTAACTTTAGCAAGCTGCCTTCTTTATCTGATAGTTTCTTATAAAGATCAGCTTTTTTAACTTGAATTTTTACTATCTCACTATTCTTTCGATCAACTTCTGCCGCTTTACTCTTCAGAGTAGAAACTGGAGTACTTTTGGTAATACTTCGATTTATCTGACCAATTCGATTGCTACAATCACTTTCTTTTTTTGTTTCTAAGCTAATTTTATGATGAAGATCTGCTATCTCCTTTTGAAGTCTAGAGATAGAGCTGTTTATTGTTGAAATTGACATTCAAACTCCCTTTTATATATTCCCAGCTTTGGGGCAGACTTGGAGCCGCGCAGCGGCGGAAAAGCCGTCTCAGCACCTAAGGGGCGACAACAGCCGATTGTTATATGATTTCACTTTTTTGACCACCCATGCTGTTCTGCAATGATTTGCCACTGCGGTTTCTTGGATAAGACACACACTTTACAATAATCCGCCAGCGCCTTGAATGGTGGTTGACTTAGGTTGCACTGCACTTTCTGCCCAGAGATTTTCCTCGACGCAGCAGTTCTTTGTGCTTGAACCAAATTATCTAAAACCGGCTTTAGAAAAGAATGGAGCGTAGAATCATCGGTAGAGATGAAAATTTTATTTAGTTTATTTTGGATAGAAGCGATTGTTGCCAAGCTAGTACATGCTTCTATAACTTTACTGTATTCATTTGCCATCTTGGCTCTCCCTATTCGAGCTCAAAAATTCATATAATGCTGTCATAAGCGGTGCGAGCTTGCGAGCGCCCGGCGACTGAAGGGAGCGAATTTAATGGCCTTATTATGCACTTTGTAAGAACTCTTCGTTGAAGTTCAAAAATCTTTCTTGTGAACCAACCTTGAATCCAAAATTAACATCAGCCCCCCAGATGAGGGTGAAAACCTTATAAGCCTCTTTAACTACCCCTTGAAATTCTGCTTTGAAGTCTGGCAGTTCAAACGGTTCTGGGTATCCATCTTCTGTTAAGTGTGCAATATATCTATTTCTATGCTTTGTCTTTATTGTATTTATAGAGTTGCGAAAATTTTTGATTGCTTCATTTAAAGCTCGTTTCTCTTGAACTAATCCTGGAAGTTTATTAATTGCCTTTTTTGCAGCGTGAAAAGAGACTTTAGACTTGTCTTCGTCAAGCTTACATAAGTGCATAATTATCTCATTTGAAATAGCGCGTAGAGCCGTGACCTCCTCCAGTAGAAAATACCTCGAGCTTTTTCGAAACCTCTCCCCGAGATTGTCAAACTTTTCGCGATAGCTGTATAGGCTTAGGCACAGCTGATACATTTCTCCCTTTAATGGGATAAAATCATTTTTTAAGGTCTCGGTTAACATATGCTCTCACATGCATAACAGTGATTAGATAGAAGGCGGCACTAATCCGATAGCAGAGCTTTCCATATAACACTGCTCTGCCCTGATAGTTGCCACGAAAAAGAAAATTAAATCAAATATTACCAGTCTGACTCTGGCATCTTGGAGTGTTCAATGAACGGTTCCGATAGCGTTACCGTAGCGACGGTATAAAGAAACAATTCGACGTTGGATATGTTAACTGACGGCAAGGCTACCGCCCCTGAGTTACAGCCCCCAGTCTGCTGCCTGTTACCTGTGAGATAGCAACCATCGCTGTCATGACGTTCTCCCTAGAGACGGAGTGTCGATTGCCATCTTAAGGGGCCGGATTGAGACATGGAAAGAGGAGATTGATAAAAATCTCAACTGGTTCAATCAATTAGTGAGCAACTGTCGTTCTAGTTGGCTGTTGGGTGAGCATAATAGAGGGAATTCCCCTCACCCCAACCCTCTCCCGGGGGAGAGGGGGCTTGTTTGCGGTTAGACGGGAGCTGAGGGCTGGTACGGTTTTGATCCCCCTCCAAGCTGCCGAGTCGAGCTCAATGGGTCAGGAGCGCCGTCAGGGATGACGGCGCAGTCGCAGTTGGTACAGGGATGTACCATCTGCGGCGTTCCGTCCGACCCAAAGAGTGAGGCGAGGGAAACCGCCGTAGGCGGGCGGCTTGGTGGGGGAGAAGACCTTTGGTGACTTTGGGTCTTTCCAAAGTTACTCGCCCCAGCCCGAAGGGCGGGCGAAACCCCGTCGAGGACGGAGTCCTCGCATCCTGCGTGGCAAAGCCACGCCATCAGGGGCATTCGCAGGATTGGGAGTTCGGATTAACTCCACTCGGATCGCGAACGTCCGAATACGCGACCCTATTCGAACCTTACGGGCATCCATCAAATCGATAACCTTCGGGGAACCCTGACTCCCCTCACCCTAGCCCTCTCCCAAGGGGAGAGGGGACAAAGACGTCGGGAGCGGCAGCAAGCAGGAAAGAGAAAGGGAGCCTATCAGGCTCCCTTTTTTGCAGACATGGCCAATGGCATGTGGCTTATGCCGCCCCTTATCGATTGGTCGCGGCCTTCATCCCTTCCACAAACTCTTTCAGACGAGTGAGCATATGCTCCGGGTTCTGGTGGTGGGTCTCGATGATCTTCACCACGGCGGAGCCGGAGATGGCACCGGCGGCGCCAGCGGCGATGGCCTCGCGCACCTGGGCCGGTTCGCTGATACCAAAGCCGAGCAGGGCGGGGGGGGCGTTGAACTCGCGCAGGGTGTTGATGAGGCCCTCCACCGGCATGCCGGCCTTGGTCTCGGCACCGGTCACGCCGGCGCGGCTCACCAGATAGGTGTAACCGGAGCCGAGCTCGGCAACGGCCTTGAGCGTCTCGGCATCGCCGTTGGGCGGGGCGATAAAGATGCTGTCGATGCCGAACTTGTCGGCGGCCGCCTTGTAGGGTTCGCACATCTGCACCGGCACGTCCGCCACCAGCACCGAGTCCACCCCTGCCTGCTGGCACTTCTCGTAGAAGCCGTCGATGTGGCGCACATAGACCAGGTTCGCGTAGACCAGGAGGCCAATGGGCAGCTGTGGGTACTTGGCGCGGATGCGGGCGAGCAGGCCGAAGCAGTCGTCCGGGGTGGTGTGGCTGGCAAAGGCACGCAGGGCGGCACCCTGAATGGTGGGGCCGTCTGCCACCGGATCGGAGAAGGGAATGCCGAGTTCGAGGGCGTCGGCGCCCCCTTCGACCAGGGCATCAACGATGGCCAGTGACAATTCGGGGGTGGGGTCACCCAGCATCACGAACGGCACAAAGGCGCCCTGATTGGCTTCGTCCAGACGGGAGAAGAGTTGTGCGTAACGGTTCATGACAAGGTTCCTTCTTTCTCGAAAATGTCGGCAACGGTGAAGATGTCTTTGTCGCCACGGCCGGAGAGGTTGACGATGAGCACCTGCTCTTTTTCCGGTTCACTGCGGGCCATCTTGAGGGCGTGGGCCAACGCGTGGGAGGACTCCAGCGCCGGGATGATCCCTTCGGATTTGGCCAGCTCCTGGAAGGCGTCCAGCGCCTCCTTGTCGGTCACCGAGGGGTACTCGGCGCGGCCGATGGCGGCCAGGTGGGCGTGCTGGGGGCCGACGGAGGGGAAGTCCAGCCCCGCCGAGACGGAGTAGGACTCCTGGATCTGGCCCTGGTTGTCCTGCATCAGGAAGGAGTGCATGCCAAAGAAGACCCCCTTGCTGCCGTGACCCAGCGGCGCGCCATGCTCGCCGCTCTCGATGCCGTGACCACCCGGCTCGACCCCGATCAGGCGCACGGAAGGCTCATCGATAAAGTCCGCGAACATGCCGATGGCATTCGAGCCGCCGCCGACGCAGGCGATCACCGCATCCGGCAGGCGCTCCTCCTTCTCGAAGCACTGGGCCTTGGCCTCTTCCCCGATCATCTTCTGGAACTCCCGCACGATAGTGGGGAAGGGGTGGGGGCCAGCGGCGGTGCCGAGCAGGTAGTGGGCGGTTTCATAGTTGGCAGCCCAGTCCCGCAGCGCCTCGTTGCAGGCATCTTTCAGGGTGCTGGAGCCGGAGTGCACCGGGATCACGGTGGCACCCATCAGCTTCATGCGAAACACATTCGGCTTCTGGCGCTCGCAATCCTTGGCCCCCATGTAGACCCGGCACTTGAGGCCGAGCAGGGCGCAGGCCAGCGCCGTCGCCACACCGTGCTGACCGGCGCCGGTCTCGGCGATGATCTCGTGCTTGCCCATGCGCTTGGCAAGCAGGGCCTGACCCAGCACCTGGTTGGTCTTGTGGGCGCCGCCGTGCAGCAGGTCCTCACGCTTGAGGTAGAGGCGGGTCTTGGTGCCCTTGGTCAAATTGCGGGTGAGGGTGAGCGGCGTCGGGCGACCGGCGTACTCGGTCAGGAGCGCCTGAAACTCGGCGATGAAGGCCGGATCATCCTTGGCATCGACAAAAGCCTTCTCCAGCTGGAGCAGGGCGGGGATGAGGATCTGGGGCACATACATGCCACCAAATTCACCGAAAAACGGATTGAGCAGGGTCATGGTTATCTTCCTTTACATTCTGCAATTGAGATCAGGTATGAGCCTTGGCGGGCTGAGGCGTATGGCTGGGGCACATACATGTCATCGACGAAATTCACCGAAAAACGGATGGAGCAGGGTCATACATTATTCCTTGTGCTTATGGGCAAACGCAGTTCATTAATTCGTTGAATGAGTCACGGGGGCGCTCACAGTTGGCGCAGGGCGCCAAAGGCGGCAGCCAGCTTGTGGGCATCCTTCCTGCCCGGGGCACTCTCCACCCCGGAGTTGAAATCAAGGCCCACACAGCCCACCCGGGCGGCCTCGAGGGCGTTGTCGGGGTTGAGCCCCCCTGCCAGCATCAGTTTGCTCTTGTCGAGCCCGGCCAGCAGAGTCCAGTCGAACGCCTGGCCGGTGCCGCCGCTCTGGCTGCCGACCGCAGTTTTCACGACAGTATCGAGCAGCAGGCGATCCGCCGGGTAGTCGAGGGTGGGCAGGGGCTCGCCGCTTGTGACTCCAATTGCCTTCCAGATCTGGCAGCCCGCCGGCAGCAGGGGGCGCAGGGTCTCGATATAGGCGGCGTCTTCGTCCCCGTGCAGTTGCACGGCGGCGAGCCCCAGCGCATCCACCGTCTTGGCGATGGTGGCGGGCTGGGCATTGCGAAACACCCCGACGTAAGAGAGCGGCGCACCCGCCATCACGGCGCGGGCGGCGGGAATGTCCACATAGCGCGGGCTTTTCGCCACAAAGATGAGGCCGCCGAACACGGCTCCCGCCTGATGGGCGGCGGCGGCGTCCTCGGGACGGGTCAGGCCGCACACCTTGTTCTGGCCGAGCACGAGCTTGCGCACCGCGGCTTCCAGATCCGGCTCCGCCATCAGGGAAGAGCCCACCAAGAAGCCCTTGGCGTGGTGGCGCAGGGCCGCCACCTGGGCGCGGTGGTTGATGCCGGATTCGCTGATCACCACCCGATCCCCCGGGATCCTGGCCGCCAACTGCCGGGTGCGGGCAAGATCGACGCTCAAATCCCGCAGATCCCGGTTGTTGATGCCAATCACCGGGGCGCCGAGGTCGATGGCGCGGGTCAGCTCCTCCTCGTTGCTCACCTCGGTGAGCACCCCGAGGCCCAATTCTTTCGCCACGTTGAACAGGGCGCGATACCCCTCGTCGGTGAGCACGGAGAGCATCAGGAGGATGGCGTCCGCCTGATAGTGGCGGGCCAGATAGACCTGATAGGGGTCAATCATGAAGTCCTTGCAGAGCACCGGCTGCTGGACGCGGCCGCGTACCCGGGGCAGGAAGGAGAAATCCCCCTGGAAGAACTTCTCGTCCGTCAGCACCGAGATGGCGGTGGCGTAGTGGCCATAGATGTCGGCGATGGCCTCCGGGCTGAAGTCGTTGCGGATCAAGCCCTTGGAGGGGGAGGCCTTCTTGCACTCCAGAATGAAGCGGGTGGAGCCTTGGCGCAGATCCCCCTCGAAGTCCCGATCGCTCGGGGTCAGCGCGTCCTGGAAGCTCGCCAGGGGCTGGCTCTCCTTGCGGGCGGCGACCCACTCCTGCTTGGCCGCCACGATCTTGCCGAGGATGGTCTGGCTGATGGAGGCCATGTTCAGAAAGGCGTGGGGAGCAATGACATCTGACATCTCGTTATCCTTGCGAAGCTGGCTGTTGCCCGTCGGGCGTTCTGGGTGAGTGCCCCTGGGGCACGCTGTGGTGGTGGCTGACATCATGCCTCCTGATGGCTCAGGGTGGCGAGATCCCGGGCGAGGAGGGCGGCCTGGCCGCTTGCCAGCACCGTCAGCACCCGGGCGGCGGCCTGCCGAAAGTCCGGGGCCTCGCCCGCCATCACCAGGAGCGGCGCCACGTTGGCGGCGATGGCGGCGTTGTGGGCCGGGCTGCCGCGCCCTTCCAGGATGGCGGCGGTGATGGCGCGGTTCTCCTCGGGCTCACCGCCCTGGATGGCGCTGACCGGGTAGGTGTCGAGGCCAAAGTCCGCCGGGGTGAGCAAGTACTCGCGAATTTCGCCGTCGCGGATCTCCGCCACCTGGGTCGGGCCGTGGATGGCAATCTCGTCGAGGCCGGCGCCGTGCACCACCATACCGGTTTTCAGGCCGAGTGCCAGCAGGGTTTCAGCGATGGGGCGCACCAGCTCGGGGGCATAGACCCCCATCAGCTGGAAGCTGGGGCGAGCGGGGTTGATGAGCGGCCCCAGCACGTTGAACAGGGTGCGGGTCTTGAGGGCCTGGCGCACCGGCATGGCGTGGCGTACCCCGGCGTGGTACTGGGGGGCGAACAGGAAGCAGACCCCGAGCTCGTCCAGGCAGCGGCGGGCCTGGGCCGGGCTCATGTCGAGCTTGATGCCCATTTTATCGAGCAGATCGCTCGACCCCGACTTGCTCGAGACCGAGCGGTTGCCGTGCTTGGCCACTTTCAGGCCGCAGGCGGCGGCCACCAGGGCCGAGGTGGTGGAGACGTTGATGGTGTTGAGGCCGTCCCCTCCGGTGCCGACGATGTCGCAGAAGGCATAGTCCGGGCGCGGGAAGTCACGGGCTTCGGCCAAGAGCGCCTCGGCGGCGCCGGCGATCTCCTCCGGGGTCTCCCCTTTGATCTTGAGGGCGGTCAAAAGGCTCGCGAGCACGATGGGATCCACTTCACCACGAACCACCTGGCCGAAGGCATCGCGGGCGGCGTCGCGGGTGAGAGACTGACCCTGATAGAGGGTATTGAGATGTTGATGCATGGTCTCTTCCTTACCGCACGTGGCTTTCTGGACGGGTGACATGGGCGAGGGCCTGGGTGAGCAGGCGGGCTCCTTCGCTGGTCATGATGGATTCCGGGTGGAACTGGAAGCCCAGCACCCGCTCGTCACGCTGCTCGATGGCCATGGGCATGCCCTGATAGTGGGCAATCACCTGCAACTCTTGTGGCACATAGGTGGCCACCAGGGAGTGGTAGCGGGCCACCGGCAAGGGGCTCGGCAGTCCCGCGAAGGCGCCATGACCGTTGTGCTCGATGAGGGAGCGCTTGCCGTGGACGATTTCCCCCGCCGCCCCGACGGTGCCGCCGTAGGCTTCGCACAGGGCCTGATGACCGAGGCAGATGCCGAGGATGGGCACCCGGCCCCGGGCCAGCTTGATGAGATCGATGAGGCAGCCCGCCTCATGGGGAGCGCCCGGCCCCGGGGAGAGCACCAGCACGGCGTCCCCTTCGCAGGCGTCGATCTCCTGCATGATGCGGCTCGCAGGCAGGCTGTTGCGGTAGATGCGCACCGGGTAGCCCAGGGTGCGGAACTGGTCGACGAGGTTGTAGGTAAACGAGTCGAAGTTGTCGAGCAGGAAGATGTTAGTCATGGGACTGCTCCTTCGAAGTGCGGAACTGGTCGGCCAAAGCGTTGTAAGTGAACGAGTCGAAGTTGTCGAGCAGGAAGATGTTAGTCATGGCTCACGTCCTTGTGTTGTTCCTGCTGGGCGCTGAGGGCCTGCAGGGAGGTGCCATGGCTGGCAGCGATGGCGGCCAGCACGGCCGCCGCCTTGGCGCGGGTCTCGTCCGCCTCGGCCTGGGGTTTGGAGTCATAGACCACCCCGGCGCCGGCCTGGACATGGGCGACCCCCTCTTTCACGAAGGCGGAGCGGATGACGATGCAGGTGTCCATTTCCCCTGCGCCGTTCAGGTAACCCACGGCGCCGCCGTAACTGCCGCGACGCTTGCCTTCCACCATGCGGATAAGCTCGCTGGCGCGCAGCTTGGGGGCACCGGTCAGGGTGCCCATGTTCATGCAGGCCTGGTAGGCGTGCAGGGCGTCAAGGTCGTCGCGAAGGGTGCCCACCACCCGGGAGACCAGGTGCATGACGTGGCTGTAGCGATCCACTTTCAGCAGATCCTTGACGTAGCGGGTACCGGGGGCGGAGATGCGGGCGATGTCGTTGCGGCCCAGATCCACCAGCATCAGGTGCTCGGCCACCTCTTTCTCGTCCTGGCGCAGCTCCAGCTCGATGCGGCCGTCCAGATCCAGGTTGATGCTGCCGTCCGGGTTGAGCCCACGGCGGCGGGTGCCGGCGATGGGGTACATCTCCACCTGGCGGCTGTTGGCGCAGAACTTGACCGCGCTCTCGGGGGAGGCGCCAAACAGGGTGAAGCCCTCGTCCTGCACGTAGAACATGTAGGGGCTGGGGTTGGTCTGCTTGAGGCGGCGATAGGCGGCGACGGGATCCGGGCAGGGGAGGGAGAAGCTGCGGGACGGCACCACCTGGAAGATGTCACCACGGCGGATGAAGCCCTTGAGCTTCTCGACCTCGGCGCAGAACTGCTTGTCCCCCTTGTCGACGGCCAGGGCGCCGGTCAGCGGCGCCGTGCCCTGCGGCGCAGGCAGCGGCTGCTGACAGGCCTGTTTGAAGGACTCGAGGCGAGCGGTCAGGCGGGCGTAGCGCGCGTCCAGCTGCTCATCCTCTTCGCCGCCGAACAGGCAGGCCAGCAACTGGGTGCTCTGCTTGATGTGATCGATGGTGATCAGGGTCTCGGCCACATAGAAGCAGTAGTCAGGGCAGTCGTTGCTCCCCTCTGGCACCTCGGGCAAGTCTTCAAAGGAGGCGATGAGGTCGTAGGCGAAGCTGCCCGCCATGAAGAGGGCCTCTTTGCCCTGCGGGCATTGCAGCTCCCGCTGCAGGGTGCGCAGCACGTCCAGCACGCTGCTGCCCTTGAGGCGGCTGTCTTCGTCAAGCTCCCGATCGGACGCCGGGAAGTCGAGGTGCAGCTCGTCCGCCACCCGGGTCTGTGTGATGACGGCGGGCAGGCGCTGCTCCAGCAGGCGCAGCAGGGCGGCGCCGTTGTCGCCGAGGGGGCGCACCTGCACGGCGCGGCCGCGGCACTCGATGCGCAGGCAGGCGTCCACCAGCAGCAGGCTCTGGGTGCCGGCCTTGGAGTCGATCTCCACCGATTCGAGCAGCAGGTTGTTGGGTCTGTCCTGGCAGAGTCGGGTATAGAGTGCCAGGGGGTCTGTCACATAGGGGGCATTGAGCCGGATGGTATCGAATTCGCCCAGGGGCAAACGGGTCTTGTTGCCTGTCATAATGCCTTCCCTTGCATGTGTTGTGTGTCACCGATGGTCATGGCGCTGTCTCTCTTGAAAATGGGTCGGGTTCGGGTCACGTCAGCGAGTTCGCCATCGCCATGTCAGTGTGCTTCTCTGAA
This sequence comes from Aeromonas sp. R10-1, assembly GCF_040908465.1. Lineage (NCBI taxonomy): Bacteria > Pseudomonadati > Pseudomonadota > Gammaproteobacteria > Aeromonadales > Aeromonadaceae > Aeromonas > Aeromonas sp. R10-1. The sequence goes on along the minus strand of NZ_JBFODT010000034.1, from coordinate 109,122 downwards.
TTGTCGGTTTCATCACAGGTCCATTTGCCGGATAATAAAAAAGCCCGCTGGGGTCAGCGGGCTTTTTCTTTGGGTTCTTAACTTGCTGTCAGATTACAGGTACAGCAACGACCACACGCCCGCATGTCAGGGAGTGTGCCACCACCAGATGGTCAGGATGGAAGTCGCTTGCATGAGATTGAGTCCTGTAAAAAGATGTTTGCAATGAAGTGCCTACAGAAAACGATAAAGCCGCGGCCAAGTCAAGTCGCTTTTTTGCCGGCCTTTTCCAGGCAGGTCCCAAACAAGAGCGAAACACGCCGATGAGATTCGATCTTCATTGCCACACCACCGCCTCGGACGGGGTGCTGAGCCCCGCCGACCTGGTGCGCCGCGCCGCCGAAAAAGGGGTAGAGGTGTTAGCGGTCACTGACCACGATACCCTCGACGGGCTTGAGGAGGTGCGCCAGACCATCTCGGCCGACCAGTTGCCACTGCGCCTGGTGAGCGGGGTGGAGATCTCCACCGGGTGGGAGCATCACGAGATCCACATCGTGGCCCTCGGGGTGGACGAGAAAAATCCCCAGTTGCTCGCCTTTCTGGCAGGGCAGCGAGCCCGCCGGGAGGCGCGCGCCGAGGAGATCGGGCGTCGTCTGGAGAAGTGCCTCATCCCGGGCACCTATGAAGAGGCCAAGCAGCTTGCCGGTGACGCCGCCGTGACCCGGGCCCACTTTGCCCGGGTGCTGGTGGCGCGCGGGGTGGCCGACAATATGCAGAAGGTGTTCAAGAAGTACCTGAGCCGGGGCAACAAGGGCTATGTGCCCGCCGAGTGGCCTGGGATGGGGGAGGCCATCGAGGCCATCCACGCCGCAGGCGGGCTGGCGGTGCTGGCCCACCCGAGCCGCTACAATCTCACCGCCAAGTGGATCAAGCGGCTGCTGGTGGCCTTCAAGTCCGTCGGGGGGGATGCCATGGAGGTCTCCCTGCCCCAGCAGAGCCCACAGGAGCGGGCGAATCTCGGCCAGTGGGCCAGGGAGCACGATCTCTATATTTCGGTGGGGTCCGATTTTCACTTCCCCTCCAACTGGACCGAGCTTGGCCGCCACCTCTGGCTCCCCAAGGAGGGGATGCCGCTGTGGCTCGGTCACCCCGGTCATTTCGGGCTCACCCCCGAGGAGCATGCGGGCCTGCTGGCCAGCCGCTGACCCCCCGGGCCGGCATCTTTGATGCAGGCGAGTCTGCGTCAAACAGGTTAAGGTAGTGTCATGGGCCAAGGGGCCCTTGACCATGAAGCGGGCAACGAGCGTGCCCCCTATCGCGAGAAGAGCATATGAGTCAGCATTTTTACGTACATCCCGACAATCCCCAGGTTCGCCTCATCAGCCAGGCGGTGCAGATCCTGCAAAACGGCGGCGTCATCGTCTATCCCACCGACTCCGGCTACGCCCTGGGCTGCCAGATGGGCAACAAGGATGCCCTGGAGCGCATCTGCCGCATCCGTCGCATCGAGCCGAACCACGACTTCACCCTGGTGTGCCGGGATCTCTCGGAGATCTCCACCTATGCCAAGGTGGACAACACCGCCTTCCGGCTGGTCAAGAACAACACCCCCGGACCCTACACCTTCATCTTCAAGGCCACCAAGGAGGTGCCGCGTCGCCTCATGAACGAGAAGAAGAAGACCATCGGCATCCGGGTCCCGGCCAACAACATCGCGCTGGCCTTGCTCGAGGCCCTCGGTGAGCCGCTGCTCTCCACCACTCTGATCCTGCCGGGCTCCGAGATGGCGGAGTTCGACCCCGAGGAGATTGCCGACAAGCTCGGCAAGCAGCTGGATCTGGTGGTCAACGGCGGGTATCTGGGCGAGCAGCCCACCACTGTGGTGGACTTCTCCGACGACGAGCCCGTGCTGCGTCGCCGCGGTGCCGGGGATCCGACGCCGTTTGAGTGATCTTGCCGACCCCGTGCCCGCGCTGACAACCCCCGCGGGCACGACGGGGGAGGCTTCCCTTCCCCCGCCCATCGCCACCGTGCTGGGGCAGCCCTACCATGAGCTGCCCCAGGACTTGTTCATCCCCCCCGATGCGCTGGAGGTGTTTCTCGACACCTTCGAGGGGCCGCTGGATCTCTTGCTCTACCTCATCCGGCGCCAGCAGCTCGATATCCTCAACCTGCCCATCCTGCAGATCACCGCCCAGTACATGGAGTACGTGGATCTGATGCAGGGTCTCAACCTCGAGCTGGCGGCGGAATACCTGCTGATGGCGGCCTGGCTCGCGGAGATAAAGTCCCGCCTGCTGCTGCCCAAGGCCCCGGAGCTGGAAGACGAGGAGGAGGGAGAAGACCCTCGCGTCACCCTCATTCGTCGCCTGCAGGAGTACGAGCGCTACAAGCTGGGGGCGGAGCGGGTCAATGCCCTGCCGAGGGTGGAGCGGGAGATCTTCGTCGCCGCCGCCATGGCGCCGGATTTTGGTGCCTTGAAGCCATTGGCGCCCGATGTTTCTCTGGTTGAACTCGCCCTTTACATGCAAAGTGTGGTAAAACGCGCGACTCATTTTGAACATCACCAGATCCGCCGCGAGCAGATCCCGACCCGGGTACGGATGGCGGAGATCCTCGCCATGCTCTCCCTGGGCCAGACCCTGCGCCTGGAGCAGGTGCTGCGAGCCGAGGAGGGGCGCATGGGGGTGCTGGTGACCTTCCTGGCCCTGCTGGAGCTGTGCAAGGAGCAATTGATCTGGATCTTGCAGGCGGAGCCCCTGGGCCCCATCCATTTTGCCCTGGCGAGTCAGGGGAAGGGGGAGGAGCATGAGCATCTACACTGAGCGAGGGGCGGCGCCAGGGGCGTGGACCCGGGAGGTCCACCGTGGCGCTGCCTGCTGAACGATTGAAGACCCTGATCGAGGCGGCGATCTTCGTGGCGGGGCGTCCCCTCACGGTGAGCGAAATCAAGGGCAGCGTGCTCTCGGACTACCCGGTCACCGGCCGCTATGTCCAGCTGCTGCTGGCAGAGCTCAGACAGGATTACAGCGAGCGGGGGGTCGAGCTCAAAGAGGTGGCCTCCGGCTGGCGTTTCCAGGCCCGCCAGGAGTATGCCGAGGAGCTGTCGCGCCTGTGGAGCGAGCGAGCTCCCCGTTATTCCCGCGCCGTGATGGAGACGCTGACGCTGATTGCCTATCGTCAACCCATCACCCGGGCGGAGATAGAAGCCATCCGCGGGGTGGCGGTGTCGAGCCAGATCGTCAACACCCTCAAGGAGCGTGGCTGGGTGCGCAGCATCGGCCACAAGGAGGTGGCGGGTCGCCCCGAGCTGCTCGCCACCACCCGTGAATTTCTGGACTATTTCAACCTGCAGAGTCTGGAGCAGCTCCCCGAGCTGGATCCCGAGCTGCAGGCCCCCTTGTCGCTCATGCCGGGCGAGGGCGGTGACGGTCAGCCTCTGGCAGGCCGTGCTGAGCATGAACATGGTGGGGAGACCAACGGGGCCTTCCCACAAGAGCCAAGGTTGTCCGCGATGTCGGCGGGCAGCGATCAACAATCAGGTAAACCCGATGAGTGAAAAACTGCAAAAAGTATTGGCCCGCGCGGGTCAAGGCTCCCGTCGTGAGATGGAGGCCCTGATCACCGCAGGTCGGGTCAGCGTGGATGGCAAGGTCGCCACGCTGGGGGATCGCGTCGAAGTGAACGCCGTGATCCGGGTGGATGGCCACCAGGTCAAGACCCGCGCCGCAGAGGAAGTGATCTGCCGCGTGCTGGCCTACCACAAGCCCGAAGGGGAGATGTGCACCCGTCACGATCCGGAAGGACGTCCCACCGTGTTTGATCGTCTGCCCAAGATGGATGGCGCCCGCTGGATAGCGGTCGGCCGCCTCGACGTCAACACCTCAGGCCTCTTGCTGTTCACCACCGACGGTGAGCTGGCGAACCGCCTGATGCACCCGAGCCACGAAGTGGAGCGGGAATACGCGGTGCGGGTCTTTGGCGAGATCACCGAAGCCATGCTGCAGCGCCTGCGCAAGGGCGTGCAGCTGGAAGACGGCATGGCCAAGTTCAACAAGATCAAGCCGGCTGGCGGTGAAGGGCTGAACCAGTGGTTCAACGTCACCCTGACCGAGGGCCGCAACCGGGAAGTGCGCCGCCTGTGGGAATCCCAGGAAGTGCAGGTGAGCCGCCTGATGCGTATCCGCTACGGCGACGTCAAGCTGGATCGCGGCATCCCCCGCGGCGGCTGGCAGGAGCTGAAACTCCCCGAGGTGAACTACCTGCGCGGCCTGGTGAATCTGCCCAACGAGACCGAATCCAAGGTCGATTTGCAGCAGGATGGCAAGAGCACCCGCCACAAGCAGGCCGCCCAGATCCGTCGCGCCGTCAAGCGCCACAAGGAGATGCAGGGCAAGGAGCCGCGCGCTCGCAGCACCACCGCCCGTCGCAAGCCGCAAGCCTCGACCCGCAACTCCGGCAGCAAGTAAGCCGCCACCACGGGCCGCTCGCCCCGGAGACGCCACAAGCCCGCACCCCAAGGTGCGGGCTTTTTTGTGTTCCGGACATGTTCCCGGCCTGGTACGACAAAGAGGGCGGCGCAGGGGGCTTTTTCATTCCTTTTACTAATGCATTTTTGTTTTCATCAATTTCTCTTTCTTTTTTCGACCCTGCCGAGGGAGCTGTTGCCCTGCCGGGACGTGCTTGTTAGCCTTTCGCGCACAAAGACAGGAGAAACCAATGAGCAAGGTACTGGATGAGCTGCTGGCGTTGCTGGCGCTCGAAAAGATCGAGGAGGGCCTGTTTCGGGGCCAGAGCCAGGATCTCGGGTTGCGATCCGTGTTTGGCGGACAGGTGATGGGGCAGGCCTTGTCAGCCGCCAAGCAGACAGTGGCAAGCGACCGCCAGGTCCACAGTTTCCACTCCTACTTCCTGCGCCCCGGGGATGCCAACAAGCCCATCGTCTACGACGTGGAGAACATCCGCGACGGCCAGACCGTCTCCACCCGCCGGGTCAAGGCCATCCAGAATGGCAAGCCCATCTTCTACCTCAACGCCTCCTTCCAGGTGGAGGCGGAGGGCTTCGAGCATCAGACGAAGATGCCGGCCGGCATCACGCCCCCGGAGCAGCTCAAGAGCGAGCTGGAGCTGGTGCGTCCCTACGAGCAGATGATCCCGGCGGCCCTGCGGGACAAGATCCTGTGCGAGAAGCCCATCGAAATTCGCCCCGTGACCCTGGTGGACCCCATTCGCCCGGATGTCCACGAGCCCCTTCGCTACACCTGGTTCAAGGCCAATGGCCCGGTGCCGGACGATCAGCGGGTCCACAACTACCTGCTGGCCTATGCCTCCGACTTCCACTTCCTGTTCGCCGCCCTGCAGCCCCACGGGGTCTCCTACTGGGAGCCGGACATGCAGGTGGCCACCATCGATCACTCCATGTGGTTCCACCGGGAGTTCCGGCTGGACGACTGGCTGCTCTACGTGGTGGACAGCCCGAGCGCCAGCGGCGGTCGGGGTCTGGTGCGCGGCCAGTTCTTCACCCGGGATGGGGTATTGGTGGCGAGCACCATGCAGGAAGGGGTGATCCGCCGCCGGGGCTGAGACGCCCCCTTGCGCCAATAAAAAACGGGAGCCGATGGCTCCCGTTTTTTATTGCCTGCGCTATCAGGCTGCGTCCTGCTCGGTGCTGAGTGCTGGCTCGCCCCGGGCGAAGCGGTCGGCCCACAGGGCGATGACGCCGTCACCGGTGACGTTGCAGGCGGTGCCGAAGCTGTCCTGAGCCAGGTAGAGGGCGATCATCAGGGCGATGGAGGCCTCACCGAAGCCGAGCATGGAAGTGAGCAGGCCGAGCGCGGACATGACACCGCCACCCGGTGCGCCCGGCGCGGCAATCATGATGACGCCCAGCATCATGATGAAGGGCACCATGGTGCCGTAGCCCGGAATGGCCAGGTGTTCGGAGAGGAACATCACCGCCGTGGCGCAGGTCACCAGGGTGATGGTGGAGCCGCACAGGTGGATGGTGGCGCACAGGGGCACGGTGAAGTTGGCGATGCCGTCGCTCACGCCGTTGCGCTTGCTGGCTTGCAGGGCCACCGGAATGGTGGCGGCGCTGGACATGGTGCCAAGGGCGGTGAAGTAGGCGGGCAGCATGTTCTTGATGAGCATGACGGGGGAGCGCCCTTGGGCGAGGCCGGTGCCGACGAACAGGACGCAGAGCCAGATCCAGTGCATGACGATGGCCATCACCAGCACCACTCCGAAGGTCTTGAGGGTGGCGAAGACGGTGCCTTCCACCGTCATCTCGACGAAGACGCCGGCGATGTAGAAGGGGAGCAGGGGAATGATCACGCGTGCCAGCAGGCGGTCGATGATGTCACGGCCCTGATCGGCGACCCGGCGCAGGTCGGTGGCCTGGGTGGCGCTGATGCCGATGCCGAACACGAAGGCGGCGGCCAGGGCCGACATCACCCCGAATAGGGGCGGGATCTCGAGGTTGATGTAGGAAGCGAGCTTGGTGGCAGCCTCGGCGGTGGGCTCGGCGGCCGTGGTCAGGTGCGGGATCAGGTGGCTTGCCACGGTGAAGGCGAACAGGCCCGCCAGTATGGTGGAGCAGTAGGAGAGCCCCACCGTCTTGCCCAGCAGCTTGCCGGAGTTCTTCGGCAGGCTGGCGATGCCGCTCATGATGAAGAAGAGGATGATGAGCGGGATGGTGAAGGTGATGAGCTGGCCTATCACCGTCTTGGCGGTGAACAGCACGCGGGCGACCCATTCGGGGGCATAGAGACCGAGCAGCAGGCCGGCGAGGATACCGGCAACCAGATTGAGAACGAGTTTCATGGGGGAATCCAGGTGTTGGTGTCTGATTTGTTATTTAATTTTGATTTTAATGCCGCTTTTTAACACAAACACCGCATCTTGTCTGCTTTATGGTGGTTAACCCAGGGTTAAATATTGTTAATGGGCTGAATGCCGTGAGGTGTCACTGTCCCCGGGGGCTTTCGCGGATCAGCGCCGTACCAGCAAGGCGTGCAGCCAGGGGCCGTTCACTTCATCTTCCCCCACCCAGCCATGGTGCAGGGTGAAGGGGAGGGGAGCGAGCAGGCGTCGCAGCCTCGCCTCGTCGAGCCGGGTCTGCAGGGGATATTCCCCCGACCGTGGCAGCGGTTCGCCCTTCCCGTGGGGGAAGGAGGCGTAGAGGGGGCCCCCGGCCTTGAGCAGGGTGGCCAGATGACCGAGCGCCGGGGCTATCTCGTGCTCGGGCAGACAGGGGAGGGAGCCGCTGGCCCAGATGCCGTCATAGGGAACGACGCTTTGCATCTGCTCGACGCGGCAGACTCGCACCGGCTGACCGCACAGGCGCGAGGCGGCAGCGGCCTGCGCCCGGCTCGCATCGAAGGCGGTCACGGTGAGGCCTTGCTGGCGAAAGAGGCGCAGATCCTCTCCTGCCCCGCAACCGGCCTCCAGCAGATGACGGCCGCTGCCCAGCAGGGCCAGGAAGAGGGCATGGGCGCCTGCCACGAGGGCGGGGCGAGGGGCGGCGTCGTGCGCCGGCGCGGGGGCGTGTGGCAAGGGTGTCGGGCTCATCGTGGTGGGGGGGCGTTACTCTAGCAGGTTTGCCCCCGGCAGTTGAGCATTGGCGGGGGCGGCGCGTCTTGCAGACTCAGGGGTGGCGGCGAAGGGTGGGGCTCGCGATGAGGGTGAACAGGGTATCGAGGAGAAAGTCCGACTCCTCAATCAGATCGATGCGATCCGGGAAGTGCAGCCAGTTGATGATGTAGCCGTCCAGAGTGCAGTGGAGCAGGGTGGCGGCGCGGCGCAGATCCAGCCCCTCGGGCAGTTGGCCGCGGTGCACGGCATTGGCCAGGGTGATCTCCAGATCCCGGAAGAAATTCATGGATTGCAGGTGCATGTGCTCGCGCATGACGGCGGCCTCTCCCTCCATGGATTCCAGATTGAACATGATGGTGAACATCTGCTGGTGGGCGGGCTCGGTGCTGATCTTGAGCATCACCTCCTTGAGAAAGCTGCGCAGCTTGCCCAGGGGATCCGGCTCCGCCTCGTCGACGCAGGCATCGAGCTGGTGGGAGAGGGGGGCACACAGCTCCTCCCACAGGGTGACGAACAGCTCTTCTTTATTCTTGAAGTGCCAGTAGATGGCGCCCCGGGTGAGGTCCGTCGCCTTGGCGATATCGGTCAGGCTGGTGCGTGCCAGCCCCTGTTGGCAGAAGAGATCCAGGGCCGTGCTCATGATGTTGCAGCGGGTTTGCTGCGCCTCTTCTTTGGTGCGTCTGGCCATTGACTCCGGTCCTGTTTAAAAGTGAAAAAAGTTTCTTACATACATTCATGAATGTATGTATATTGCCTCATCTTCGCCGTTTTACCAACAGGGGCCTTATAAACCCTGTGGTTTTGTCACTTCTTTTTGATTGAAACTGAGGTTCAGAGACTTGATGCATAAACATATTCTCGCACGTTCGGTCGGCCTTGCCTTGCTGGCAAGCGGCCTGCTGGCTGGCTGTGGTGACAAGGACGGGGCCCAGCAGGCCATGGGGGAGATGCCTCCCGCCGCCGTGGACGTGGTCACCCTCCATACGGCCCCCCTGCAACTGTTGTCCGAGCTCACCGGCCGCACCGCCCCCCTGCGGGTGGCCGAGGTGCGTCCCCAGGTGAACGGCATCATCCTCAAGCGCCTGTTCACCGAGGGGAGCGACGTCAAGGCCGGTCAGCTGCTCTATCAGATTGATCCCGCCGTCTATCAGGCCCAAGTGGCTTCCGCCAAGGCCAACCTCGCCAAGACCGAGGCCAACGAGCGCAGCGCCCGTCTCAAGGCCCAGCGCTACGCCGAGCTGGTGAAGGTGAAAGCCATCAGCAGCCAGGAGTATGACGACGCCGACGCGGCCTGGAAACAGCAGCTGGCCGAGATCGGGGCCGCCAAGGCCGCATTGCAGACCGCCAACATCAACCTGGCCTACACCCGCATCACGGCCCCCATCAGCGGCCGCATCGGCAAATCGGCGGTGACCGAGGGTGCCCTGGTCACCGCCCAGCAGGCGGACAGCCTCACCTCCATCTCCCAGCTCGACCCCATGTACGTGGACGTGCGCCAGTCCACCGCCGACCTGCTGCGCCTCAAGCGCCTGGTGGCCGAGGGCAAGCTGACCCAGGGGGAGAAGGACGGGGCCGGTGTCAGCTTCCAGCTGGAAGATGGCAGCCAGTATGGCGAGAAAGGGGCCCTCCAGTTCTCCGACGTGACCGTGGACGAGGCGACCGGCATGGTGACCCTGCGGGTGATCGTGCCCAACCCGGATCAACTGCTGCTGCCCGGCATGTTCATGCGCGCCACCTTGCAGGAGGGCGAGCGCCCGCAAGGCCTGCTGGTGCCCCAGACTGCCGTGACCCGTACCCCCAAGGGCGGTGCCACCGTCATGGTGGTGACGGCGGACAACAAGGTGGAACTGCGTGAAGTGCAGGTCGGCCGCATGTCCGGCGACAGCTGGGTGGTGGAGTCCGGTCTCAAGGCTGGCGAGAAAGTGATCGTCGCCGGTCTGCAGAAAGTCAAACCCGGGGTCGTGGTGGCGCCCACTGAACGTGCCGGCAACAGCGCACAACAGACCCCGGCAACCAAGCAGTAGGATGGAGTAGTCGCCTCATGGCACGTTTTTTCATAGATAGACCCATTTTCGCCTGGGTGATCGCCCTGGTGATCATGCTGGCCGGGGCCATGGCCATCATCGGCCTGCCGGTGGCCCAGTACCCGACCATCGCCCCGCCGGCGGTTGGCATCTCCGCCAGCTACCCGGGGGCCTCCGCCAAGACGGTGGAAGACTCGGTGACCCAGATCATCGAGCAGAACATGACCGGGCTGGATCACCTGCTCTACATGTCGGCGCAATCCGACTCGTCAGGGAACGTCAGCGTGACCCTCACCTTCAAGCCGGGTACGGATCCCGACATCGCCCAGGTGCAGGTGCAAAACAAGCTGCAACAGGCCATGTCGCTCCTGCCCCAAGAGGTGCAGCAACAGGGCGTGCGGGTCCAGAAGACCTCCAGCAGCTTCCTGATGGTGGCCGCCTTCATCTCCACCGATGGCGCCATGACCAACGATGACCTGGCGGACTATGTGGTAGCCAACATCAAGGAGCCCCTGAGCCGTCTGGACGGGGTCGGTGACATCACATTGTTCGGCAGCCAGTACTCCATGCGCGTCTGGCTCGATCCCCACAAGCTCAACCGGGTGCAGATGACCCCGGCCGACATTCAGGCCGCCATCAAGGCCCAGAACGCCCAGGTTGCCTTCGGCAAGCTGGGGGGGACCCCTGCGGTGAGCGATCAGCAATTTACCGCCACCATCATGGGCCAGACCCGGCTCTCCACCGTGGAGGAGTTCAACAACATCCTGCTGCGGGTGAACCAGGACGGCTCCAAGGTCCAGCTCAAGGACGTGGCCCGGGTCGAGCTTGCCGGTGAAAACTACGACGCGACCGCGCTCTACAACGGCCAGGCCACCGCCGCCGTCGCCATCAAGCTGGCGACCGGTGCCAACGCACTGGACACCGCCGAGCACGTGCGGACCAAGCTGGGTGAACTCTCCGAGTACTTCCCGGCCAACATGGAGATCGTCTATCCCTACGACACCACGCCGTTCGTGAAGATCTCCATCGAGGAGGTGGTGCAGACCCTGATCGAGGCGATCTTCCTGGTGTTCTGCGTCATGTATCTGTTCTTGCAGAACTTCCGGGCGACCCTGATTCCGACCATCGCGGTGCCCGTGGTCCTGCTCGGCACCTTCGGGGTGATGGCGGCCTTCGGCTTCTCCATCAACACCCTGACCATGTTCGGTCTGGTGCTCGCCATCGGCCTCTTGGTGGATGACGCCATCGTGGTGGTGGAGAACGTGGAGCGTCTGATGAGCGAGGAGGATCTCTCTCCCCTCGAGGCGACCCGCAAGTCCATGACCCAGATCACCGGCGCCCTGGTGGGCATCGCCCTGGTGCTGTCGGCGGTGTTCGTGCCCATGGCCTTCTTCGGTGGCTCTACCGGTGCCATCTATCGCCAGTTCTCCCTCACCATCGTCTCGGCCATGGTGCTCTCGGTGCTGGTGGCCCTGATCCTGACCCCGGCCCTGTGTGCCACCCTGCTCAAACCCATGAAGCACGGTGAATTCGGCGCCCAGCGCGGCTTCTTCGGCTGGTTCAACCGCTTCTTCGACACCAACGCCAACCGTTACCAGAACGGCGTGCGCAAGGTGATCAAGCAGGGCACCCGCTACGGCATCATCTATCTGGCCATGCTGGCGGTGCTGGCGGTGCTCTTCATGCGCATGCCCACCTCCTTCCTGCCGGAAGAGGATCAGGGGGTCATCATGTCCATGGTGCAGCTCCCGGTGGGGGCGACCAAGGAGCGGACCGAGGTGGTGCTCGGGGAGATGCGCGACTACTTCCTCGAGAACGAGAAGGAGAACGTGGACTCCGTGCTGACGGTGGCGGGCTTCAGTTTCGCCGGTAGCGGTCAGAACAGCGGCATGGCCTTCATCAAGCTCAAGGACTGGAGTGAGCGCAAGGGAGAAGAGCGCAGCGCCAATGCCATCATCGGCCGCGCCATGGGGTTCCTGTTCAGCATCAAGGAAGCCCAGGTCTTCGCCTTCAACCTGCCCCCCATTCCGGAACTCGGCACGGCCACCGGCTTCGACTTCTTCCTGCAGGACCGTGGCGGTCTGGGTCATGAGAAGCTGATGCAGGCGCGCAACCAGCTGCTCGGCATGGCGGCGCAGGATCCCAACCTGGTGCGGGTACGCCCGAACGGGATGGAAGACACGCCCCAGCTCGACATCAAGATCGATTACGAGAAGGCGCTGGCCCAGGGGCTCTCCATCACCGACATCAACAACACCCTGTCGGCTGCCTGGGGCTCCTCCTATGTGAACGACTTCGTCGACAGAGGCCGGGTCAAGAAGGTCTATCTGCAGGCGGATGCCCCTTTCCGGATGAACCCGGAAGATCTGAAGCTGTGGTACGTGCGCAACAGCGCGGGCCAGATGGTGCCCTTCTCCGCCTTTGCCAGCACGGAGTGGAGCTTCGGCTCGCCCCGTCTTGAGCGCTACAACGGTGTCTCCGCCATGGAGATCGTCGGTGAGGCGGCCCCGGGCAAGAGTACGGGTGATGCCATGGCGGCCATCGAGGAGATGGTGAAACAGTTGCCGGAAGGGATCGGTATCGAGTGGACCGGCCTCTCCTTCCAGGAGCGTCAGGCAGGCTCCCAGGCGCCGGCCCTGTACGCCATCTCGCTCCTGGTGGTCTTCCTCTGTCTGGCGGCCCTCTACGAGAGCTGGAGCATTCCCTTCTCGGTCATGCTGGTGGTGCCGCTCGGGGTGCTGGGGGCCATTTTGGCCGCGACCCTGCGCGGGCTTGAGAATGACGTCTACTTCCAGGTGGGCCTGCTCACCACGATCGGGCTGTCGGCCAAGAACGCCATCCTCATCGTCGAGTTCGCCAAGGAGCTGCACGACAAGGGGATGAGGCTCGGGGATGCGGTGGTGGAGGCCTCGCGTCAGCGCCTGCGCCCCATCCTGATGACCTCGCTCGCCTTCATCCTGGGGGTACTGCCCCTGGTGATCAGCACCGGGGCGGGCGCCAGCAGCCGAAACGCCATCGGGACCGGCGTGATGGGGGGGATGATCAGTGCCACCGTGCTCGCCATCTTCTTCGTGCCGCTCTTCTTCGTGCTGGTGATGCGCTATTTCACCGAACGCAAGCATGCCGGGGAAGAGAGTGTCCACACCAAGGAGATCAACCATGACTAAGACCCTGATCGCCCTGGGCGTGACCCTGATGCTGGGGGGCTGCTCCATGGCCCCCGACTACCAGCGCCCCGAGCTGCCCCAAGGCGCCTCCTGGCAAGCTGACCTGGCCGCCGGGGAACTTGCCCCCTGGCGCCAGCAGTTCCAGGACCCGGCCCTTCAGACGCTGATCGGCACCGCCCTTGAGAGCAACCGGGATCTGCGCCTGGCAGCCCTCAACGTCGAGGCCTACGAGGCGAAATACCGTATCCAGCGGGCGGCCCAGTTGCCGACCCTGGCCGCCAGTGGCAGCGGTACCCGCCAGCAGGGATCCGATGATCTCAGTAGTACGGGGCAGGGCACCATCAGCAGCCAGTACGGCGCAAACATCGGCATCACCGCCTATGAGCTGGATCTGTTTGGCCGGATCCAGAGCCTGAAAGATCAGGCCCTTGAGACCTATCTGGCGGAAATCGAGACCCAGCGCAGCACCCAGATTGCGCTGGTGGCCTCGGTGGCCAATGCCTACTTCACCCTGCTGGCGGATCAGGAGTTGCTGGCCCTTAGCCAGGCGACCCTCGCCACCGAGCAGGAGAGTTATGCCCTGACCGAGCACAAATACCGCCTGGGCGCCGCCTCCGAGATGGAGCTGGCCCAGGGGCGCACGGCACTGGAAAACGCCAAGGTCAGCCAGGCGCAATACCAGCGTCTGGTGAAGCAGGACAGAAACGGTCTGGCCCTACTGCTTGGCACCGATATCCCGGTGCTGGCGGCACAACCGGCCACCCTGGCCGAGGTGAAACTGGCGCCGATCCCGGTGGGGGCTCCCTCCAGCCTGTTGCAGCAACGCCCGGACATCCTGGCGGCGGAGCACAACCTGAAGGCGGCCAACGCCAATATCGGAGCGGCCCGTGCCGCCTTCTTCCCGACCATCTCGCTCACCGCGACGGCTGGCACCGCCAGCAACCAGTTGAGCGGTCTGTTTGACGGCGGCACCGGCACCTGGACCTTCATGCCCCAGGTCAATCTGCCCATCTTCGACGGCGGCAAGCGCGTTGCGGATCTGGACGTGGCCGAGGTGGGGACCAGGCAGGCGGTGGCCAGCTACGAGAAGAGCATCCAGACCGCCTTCAAGGAGGTCGCGGACACCCTCGGTGCCCAGGCTGACTACGCGCAGCAGTTGCAGGCGCAACAGGCGCTGGTGGATGCCAACCAGACCTACTTCAGGCTGGCTGAGGTGCGTTACGAGCAAGGGGTGGACAGCTACCTGACCCGCCTCGATGCCCAGCGCTCCCTGTTCAGCGCCAAGCAGGGGCTCATCAGCACCCGGCTCGCCCAGCTGAGTAACCAGGTCGCCCTCTACAAGGCCGTCGGTGGCGGCTGGCAGGCGCCGAAGGACGCAGAGCCGGCATCAGACAAACAGGGTTGACCCCTCGGGGTTGACGTAAAAAGCATCAGGGGCGAACCACTAGGTTCGCCCCGTTTTTTATCTGTCATGTCGAGAAGCCAAATTGAGGCTGGTGACAATGGCGCTCCCTGCCCGGGGCAGGGAGCGGGCAGGAGGAGCCCCAGGCTCATGGGCGCCGTCCTCGGCAGCCATCATGGCCCGCCTGGAGGTGACCACCTCATCGCCGTCATCCGTTGCGCCGGACCCAGGAGATGCCATTTATCGCATAAGCTGTGTCGTAATTATTCTTTCAAAGAATAAATGGTCGGCTCTTATAGTCAGTCACTCGCCCCTCATTCCAAGGATGTGAAATGAAACGACTCGTGCCCGCCACCCTGCTTGTTGCAGGACTGGCTCTCGCCCCGCTGGCCCAGGCGACCACCCTGCTCAACGCCTCCTATGACGTGATGCGCGATTTTTACAAGGAGTACAACGGAGCCTTCCTGAAGCACTGGCAGGCCGAAGGCGGGGAGCCACTGCAGATCAACATGTCCCACGGCGGATCGAGCAAGCAGGCGCGCGCCGTCATCGACGGCCTGCCCGCCGATGTCATCACCATGAACATGGCCACCGACATCAACGCCCTCGCCGAGCATGGGGGCCTGGTGCCCAAGGGGTGGGCGGATCGCCTGCCGGATCACAGCGCCCCCTTCACCTCGGCCACCGTGTTCATCGTGCGAAAGGGCAACCCCAAGGGGTTGAAGGATTGGCCTGATCTGCTCAAGGAGGGGGTACAGGTCATCGTGCCCAACCCCAAGACCTCGGGGAACGGCCGCTACACCTATCTGTCTGCCTGGGGGTATGTGCTGGAGCAGGGGGGCGATGAAGATGCGGCCAGGGCATTTGTCGGCAAGCTGTTCAAGCAGGTTCCCGTGCTCGACACCGGCGGCCGCGCCGCCACCACCACCTTCATCCAGAACCGCATAGGGGACGTGCTGGTCACGTTCGAAAACGAAGCCGAGATGATTGCCCGGGAGTTCGGTCGTGGCAGCTTCGAGGTGGTCTATCCGAGCGTCACTGCCGTGGCCGAACTGCCGGTGTCAGTGGTGGACAAGGTGGTCGACAAGCAGGGTACCCGCAAGGAGGCCGAAGCCTATCTGGCCTATCTCTGGTCTGACGAAGGCCAGCGCATTGCTGCCAGCAACTATCTACGCCCGCGCAACCCGGCGATCCTCGCCGAGTTTGCAGACCGTTTCCCGAACGCCACCTTCCTCGACGTTGTGAAGACCTTCGGCGCGTGGCCTGTGATCCAGCGTACTCACTTCAAGGAGAGCGGGGTGTTCGACCAGATCTATGCCCAGCGCTGAGGTGCCCCGGGATAACGATGCTCGCCCAGGTGCAGCCGGGGCGTGGCTGCCTGGCTGCCCTCTCTGATGGTGGGGCCAGGTTGGCGCGTCAGGCTCTGAAAGATGAACAGGACCGTCGCGGATGGCGGTGTCCTGGAGGGGGAGGGGGTTCTGGTGCAGTCACACCGGCGTCTTGGTCAGAGACCCGGGACAAAAAGCACGAAGGGTTGGCCTCGCACTGAGGCCAACCCTTCGTCTGTCTGGTGCCGGTAATAGGAGTCGAACCTACGACCTTCGCATTACGAATGCGCTGCTCTACCAACTGAGCTATACCGGCGGTTTGATGTTCAGAGTCGTGAAAAAAGCCGGACAAGTCAATTGAGCCAACTCGATTTTATGAGTTGGCTCATGATGTTAAGGCATATCAGAGGTCAACGAACTCCGGGATGTGAGCGCGGCCGCGGCTCTCGAGAAAATCGAGCAGGGCGCGGGGGGAGCGGGCCAGGATCCGCTCATGTGGGAAGTTGGCTTCGGTGACCAGCCGATGGCAGTGATCAAAGTCGCCGAGGCTGAATGCCACGTGGGAGTCGGAGCCGAAAGTGAGGTAGGCACCCAGATCGCGCGCCGCCTCGACGATGGCGCGGCAGTTGCTTTCGCTGCCTGCACGGGAGTGACTGAACGAGGAGTTGTTGACCTCCAGCGCCACTCGATACTCTGCCGCTGCCTTGACCACCGCCTGAATATCGATGGGGAAGGCGGGATTGCCGGGGTGGCTAATCATGTCGACCCGGCCGCTTCGAATGGCGTTGATCATGGCCTGGGTGTGGGTCGCCTGATCGCAGGGGGGAAACACCGGTTCGTGAAAGCCCGCCATGATCATGTCGAGCCGGGACTCGTAGCGCTCGGGGAAGTCTATTTCACCGTCGATGTTCTTGATGTTGGCTTCGATGCCGCGCAGGATACCGACCCCGTCCACAACCCTGGGCAACACGTGCAGATTGACGAAATGCCAGTAATGCGGGGCATCTGCCATGTCCGGGCCATGGTCCGTTGTGGCGAACAGCTTGATTCCCTTGGCTTTGGCGATGGGCAGGTAATCGTGAATGGTGCTGTAGGCGTGGGTGCTGGCGACGGTGTGCGTGTGGGTATCGACCGTATACTTCATCTTCTCTCCCCTCTGGCATGAGGCGACAGCATAGCAAGATTGGCGAAGCTGGGCCATGTGGCTGGTTGCCATACTTTGTCACAATTTGGGTCTGTGCTGACAAAGTCTGATGACGTTTCACTGCGAGGATGGCGACATCGATGCAAGCCTGAACACCCATCGATGGGTCGACACTGGATGGTCAGACCCGTTTTCCCCGCCGTCGCCCCTGCGACGGTTTTTTTTTGGTTCTCTTTCAGCGCATCGGGTGACGGCAGGGCAAAAAAATGCCCAACTAGCATGACGCAGGTTGGGCGAGACTTAATGTTTAATTGCAGTGGCATAGATATAGAGTGCCGTCTCGCCGCGAAGTTCCCGCCATCTTCCCTCTTTTTTGATTAAAAACATTTAGCCAACACTTGTTCACATTCTCTTGACATGGATGGGCGTGAAACGTACTTTTTAAACATTCGTTTAAGTGAGGTGTCCAGTGAGTAAAATCGATACCAAGAACCGTATTCTCGATGCCGCCGAGGTGCTGTTTGCCGAGCGGGGGTTCGCCGATACCTCGTTGCGTCTGATCACCAGCGAGGCCGATGTGAACCTGGCTTCGGTCAATTATCACTTCGGCTCCAAGAAGGAGCTTATCCAGGCGGTGCTCGACCGTTATCTGAGCCTCTTCATGCCGGCACTGGACGGGCGGTTACAGACGTTGATGGCGCAGGATCAGCTGACCCTGTTGCAGGTGTTCGAGAGCTTTGTCGAACCTCTGATGAAACTGTCGGCCGTCAGGGCGAATGGTCCGGCGCTCTTCATGCAGTTGCTGGGGCGCGGCTATATCGACAGTCAGGGCCACCTGCGCCGCTTTATTACCACCCATTATGGGGCGACCCTGCACGGGATCACCCAGGCCATCTCCAAGGCCAATCCGGATTTGTCGCCAGCGGATCTCTTCTGGCGCCTGCACTTCACCCTGGGCACCGTCGTCTTCACCATGGCCTCTGCGGATGCCCTGCGTGACATCGCCCAGGCCGATTTTGGTCAGCAGCTCGATGTGGAAGGGCTGGTGCGCAACGTCATTCCTTATCTGGCGTCCGGTGTCGGGGCGCCCGTGGAGTCGACCAGGCTCTCCCTGGCCGTGTAACACCTAACAATAATCAACGGAAACAGTGAAATAGAAGGAACTTCGGTATGATCACATTGCTTGTCCTGCTGGTGCTGGCGATAGCCGTGGTGCTCGGTGTCCCCGCCATCCGTAAAAAGGTGGTGACCCGCCCCGTGTTCGGCATCTTCAAGAAGATACTGCCGCCCCTGTCGGCCACCGAGCGGGAGGCCATGGAGGCCGGCTCCGTCTGGTGGGACGGGGAGCTGTTTCGCGGCAACCCGGACTGGAAGAAACTGCACGGCTACGGCAAGGCCGAGCTGAGTGCAGAAGAGCAGGCCTTTATCGACAACCAGGTCGAAACCCTGCTCGCCATGGTGGACGACTTCAAGATCGTCAACGAGACCAAGGACCTGCCGGAGCCGGTGTGGGACTATCTGAAGAAAGAAGGCTTCTTCTCCCTGATCATCCCGAAATCCTACGGCGGCCGCGAGTTCTCGGCGATTGCCAACTCCACCATCGTCACCCGTATCGCCACCAAGAGCCTGAGCGTCGCGGTCACCGTCATGGTGCCCAACTCCCTCGGCCCGGGCGAGTTGCTGATGCATTACGGCACCCAGGCCCAGAAAGATTTCTGGCTGCCGGGGCTGGCCAACGGCAAGGAGGTACCCTGCTTCGCCCTGACCGGGCCGGAAGCGGGCTCCGATGCGGGCGCCATCCCGGACAAGGGGATCGTCTGCAAGGGGATGCACAAGGGTGAAGAGGTGCTGGGCATTCGTCTGAACTGGAACAAGCGCTACATCACCCTGGCGCCGCGTGCCACCGTGCTGGGGCTGGCGTTCAAGCTCTATGACCCGGAAAAACTGCTGGGTGACAAGGAAGAGATCGGCATCACCTGTGCGCTGATCCCGACCAGTCACCCTGGCGTGCGCGTCGGCGATCGCCACTACCCCATGGGGTTGGCGTTCCTGAATGGCCCGACCTTCGGCAAGGATGTGTTCATTCCGCTCGACTGGATCATCGGTGGCCCGGATTACGCCGGCCGCGGCTGGCGCATGCTGGTGGAGTGCCTCTCCGCCGGTCGCGGCATCTCGCTGCCTGCTCTGGGCACCGCCTGTGGACACATGGCGAGCCGCACCGTGGGCGCCTACTCCTACGTGCGCAAGCAGTTCGGCATGTCCATCGGCAAGTTTGAAGGGGTGCAGGAAGCGCTGGCCCGCATTGGCGGCCTCACCTATCAGCTCGAAGGCGCTCGTCGCATGACCGCAGGTTCCCTGGACTTGGGTCAGGCTCCGGCCATCGTCACCGCGATTTCCAAGTACCACATGACCGAGATGGCGCGCCAGATCATGGATGACTCCATGGACATCCACGCCGGTCGCGCCATCCAGCTGGGCCCGAAAAACTACACCGGCTACGCCTACATGGGTATTCCGGTCGCCATCACGGTGGAAGGGGCCAACATCCTGACCCGCAACCTGATGATCTTCGGGCAGGGGGCTACCCGCTGTCACCCGTACGTGTTTGCCGAGCTGGAAGCGGCGGCCGATACCGACGTGGAGCGCGGTCTCGAGAAGTTTGACGCCCTGCTGATGAAGCACATCGCCTTTGGCGCCGGCAACTTCTTTGGTTCCCTGTTCCAGGGGCTGACCCTGGGCCAGTTCAACAGCGCGCCGGTGGCTGGTGAAACCGCCCGCTACTACAAGCAGCTCTCTCGCATGAGTAAAGGGCTGGCGCTGTGCGCCGACGTCTCCATGCTGATGCTGGGCGGGGATCTCAAGCGCAAGGAGATGATCTCCGCCCGTCTGGGTGACGTGCTGAGTCACCTCTACCTGGCCTCCGCCACCCTCAAGCATTACGAGGATCAGGGCCGCATGGTCTCTGACCTGCCGTTCGTGCAGTACGCGGTGGAGCGCAACCTCTACCTGATTGGCAAGGCGTTCGAGGGCTTCTTCCAGAACTTCCCGAACAAGGTGGTGGGTGCCGTACTCAAGCGGGTGGTGTTCCCGTTCGGCGTCGGTTACAAGATGCCGGCGGACGATCGTTGCCATGCCATCTGTCTGGCCATGATGACGCCGGGCGAGTTCCGGGATCGTCTGACCGCACTCTGCTATGTGGGCAAGGACGAGGCGGATCCGGTGGGGCTGATGGAGCGTGCCTTCCAGGCCATGGTCTCGGTGCAGCCCATCGAGAAGAAGCTGGTGCAGGCCCAGAAAGAGGGCAGACTGCCCCGCAAGCTGGCGCTGCCTGAGCTGGTGGCTGCGGCCCTGTCCCAGTCCATCCTCGGCAAGGAGGAGGCGGACAAGCTGCTGGCCGCCGATGCCCTGCGCTACGAGGCTATCCAGGTGGACAACTTCGCTCCTGGCGAGCTGGAAGGATTGTCTCAACCGAACCCGGTCGAGCATGCAGCCTGACCCCGAGCGTAAACCGACAACCGGCCCTAGTGGCCGGTTTTTTGTTGTTTAACCAGGCATTTACAAGGTCGATTAATTCCAGTTTAATGCAATGGCCCCCACCCTTGGGGCAGGAAGCAAGGCCATCGGAATGGCCGATAACAACAACTCAGGAAGAGTGAATGAACCTCGCCAAAACGGCGATCGAACGCCCCATCTGGGTGGCGGTCTCGGTCGTGCTGATTTTTTTGCTGGGCCTGCTCAGCATCCGGGGACTGCCCGTCCAGCTGTTTCCCGACATAGACCGTCCTCACCTCAACATCACGGTGGACTGGCGCTCGGCCTCGCCCCAGGAGATGGAGTCGGAGATAACCGATCCCATCGAGCAGGAGATGCAGGGGGTACAGGGGCTCAAGAGCCTCAGCAGCAACAGCTACCCCGGCTTCACCGAAATCGACATGGAGTTTGCCCTCGGCACCGACATGCAGCGGGCCCAGCTTGACGTCATCTCCCGCCTGAACCGGGTCTCGGGGCTGCCGGACAACATCGGTGGCCCTTACGTCAACAACTACAGCAGCAACGACACCCTGACCTTCTTCTTCATCCAGCAACTGCCCGGCGCCAAGGGGGAGATAGACGATCACCAGGCGCTGATCGAGGCGCGGGTCAAGCCCGAGCTGGAGCGGATCCCCGGGGTGTCCACGGTCGACATCGAGGGGATCAACGAGCGCCAGATCCAGATCCGTTTCGACCCTTACCGCGCCGCTGAGCTGGGGGTGGAGATCCCGGTGCTCGCCAGCCGGGCAACGACGGGCTGGGATGTGTCGGCCGGCACCCTCGACATCGGACGCTGGGAGTACAAGCTGCGCTTTGCCGGTCGCTATGACGTGGCGGCCCTGGGGGACAAGGTGGTGGACTGGCGTGACGGGCTGCCCATCTATCTGCGGGACGTTGCCGAGATCAGAGTGGCCCGGGAGGAGAACCCGGTGCTGCGCATCCAGAACGGCAACACCGCCATCGCGGCGCAGATCTTCAAGGAGAGCGGCGCCAATGCCCTGGCGGCGCTCGAGGGGATCAAGGCCAAGGTCGGGGAGCTCAACCGGGAGGTGCTGGAGCCGGTCGGCCTGCACATGGAGCAGTCGTTTGACGCTTCTCTCTACATCAACCGGGCGGTGAGCATGGTGACCGCCAACCTGGGGCTCGGGGTGCTGCTCTCCTGCGCCATCCTCTGGGTCTTTCTGCGCCAGCTCAAGGCGACCCTGATGATCGCGATCGCCATTCCCATCAGCATCATGCTCACCTTCTGCCTGCTCAAGGTGATGGGGCGGACCCTCAATATCATCTCCCTGGCGGGCATTGCGTTTGCGGTCGGCATGGTGCTCGACGCCGCCATCGTGGTGCTGGAGAGCATCTACCGGCGCCATGAGCGGGGTGACATCAGCAAGGGAGAGGCGGCGCTGGAGGGCACCCGCCGGGTGTGGACCGCTCTGGTGGCGTCCACCCTGACCACGGTCGCCATCTTCCTGCCGGTGCTCCTGCTCAACGATGTGGAAGGGCAGTTGTTTGCTGATCTTGCGCTCACCATCGCCTGCGCGGTGACCGTCTCCATGGTGGTGGCGGTCACGGTGTTGCCTGCGGTGGCGGCGCGCTGGATGGGGCACGAGCGGCTGATTGATCCCTTTGAGCGCCTGTGGTGCCGCGCCACTCGCCATGTGATCCGTTGGACTGCCACCGCCCCCAGGCGCTGGGCCATCATCGTCCTGATGATGACGGGGCCTGTGCTGGCGAGCTGGCTGCTGCTGCCCAAGATGAACTACCTGCCAGATGTGAAGCGGGACGCCATCGACGTCTGGATGAGTTTCACCCCCGGGGTCAATCTCAAGGCCCAGCGGGAGGAGGTGATCGATACTCTGATTGCCCGCCTCGACCCCTATATGAAAGGGGAGAAGGAGCCTGTCCTCAAGAACTACTACATCCTGCGCTACCCGGGTGGTGCCCAGATCGGGGTGCGACCAAAGGAGGATAACCAGATCAAGGTGCTGGAGCAGCTCTTGATGAAGCAATTGCTGGTGGGCATTCCCGACACCCGGGTATTTGGCGGTCAGGGGTCCCTGTTTGGCGGTTTTGACAGTGAAAACAGCATCTCCCTGCTGATCCAGGGGGGTGGGCTGCCCGAACTCTATCAGGCGGCCAGGGAGAGCATGACCATAGTGCAGCGGGACTTGCCCGGCGCCCAGGTCAGGCCAGAGCCCGGACTCGATTTCACCGCTCCCGAGCTTCGGCTGGTGCCCCAGGACAGGCGCCTGGCCGAGGTGGGCTGGGATCGCTCCCCCATGCCCGCCATCATCCAGACCTTTGGCGATGGTCTGCGGGTCGGCGAATATTTCGACGGGGATGAGCGGCTCGACATCCTGCTGATGGGGCAGGCCTCCGCCAACCCGGACGAGCTCAAGGCGGTGCCGCTTGCTACCCCGTCCGGGCGCATCGTTCCCCTTGGGGAACTGCTGCGGGTGGAGCCGCAACTCGGGCCTGAGAGCATCTTCCGATCCGATGGGCGGCGCAGCATCAGCCTGCAGATATCGCCCCCGGCGGGAATGAGCATGGAGCAGGTGCTCGACACCCTGCAGCACAAGAGCTTTGCCGCCATCCGGCCATTGCTGCCGGCCGGGGGGGAGCTGCGGGTCGCCGGCAATGCCGACAGCCTGCAGCAGGCGCTCGGCAACCTCGGCAGCATCTTCCTGTTCGCCGTGATGATACTGCTCATTCTGCTGTGGGGGGTCTTCGCCTCCCTCAAGGATGCCGTGCTGGTGCTGCTCACCTTGCCGCTCGCCACCGTAGGCGGCGTGCTGGCGCTGCACCTGAGCGGTCTGGTGGCGCCGCTGCCGATGGACTTGCTCACCATCATCGGCTTCGTCATCCTGCTCGGGTTGGTGGTCAACAACGCCATTCTGCTGGTGCACCAGACCAGGATGGCCGAGCGGGAGGGGATGAGCCGGCAGTCGGCAGTCACCGATGCTCTGCAAAGCCGGATGCGTCCCATCGCCATGACCAGCCTCACCAGCATCTTCGGCATGCTGCCCCTGATGCTGAGTCCGAGCGAGGGGAGCGAAATCTACCGGGGGCTGGCCACCGTCATCGTCGGCGGCATGAGTTGCAGCACCCTCTTCACCCTGATCCTGTTGCCCGCCTTCCTGCGGTTGGGGGAGCAGACCGACATACCGCACGCCCTTCGGCAGCGTGCCTGAGCAAGGAGCTCATCGATGACACAAGGTTTCACAAGGATAGTGGTGGGGGCTCTGCTGCTGGCTGGCGGGCTGCCTGCGCTTGCACAAAGCAAGATGGTGACGCTGGCGGAGGTGGCCCAGGGAGAGGCGGGGGCCAGCATCTGGGTCAGCGGCACGGTGGCAAGCCGCCAGCAGGCGGCGCTCAGCGCCGAAGTGAGCGGTCGGGTGGAGTGGATAGCCGAGTTTGGCAGCCGGGTGAAGGCGGGGGATGAGTTGTTGCGCCTGGACAGCGCGACCCTGCGCCTTTCGCTGGAGCAGGCGAGGGCGGAACAAGCCAGAGAGGGGAGCAACCTGCGTTACGCTCGCGCCGAGTTCCAGCGCCTGGATCGTTTGCACCAGCAAAAGAGTGCCTCCCAGAGCCAGTATGACAAGGCGCGTTATGACGTGGAGCAGGCTGAGCTGGCCGAGCAGCTGGCGCGGGTGCAGGTGCGCCAGATTGAGGAGCAGCTGCGCAGAAGCCGCATCTTTGCCCCGTTTGACGGAGTGGTGAATGAACACTTCATCCAGCCGGGGGAGCATGTGGATGCGGGCGAACAGGCGCTTGAGCTGGTCAATCCGGACCAGCCGGACATCCGGTTGCGTGCGCCCATCGCCTGGGCCCGGCAACTGGCTACCCAGACCCGGTTGCGGGTGGAAGGGGAGCAGCTCAGCAGCCACGCCATCTATTACCAGCGGGCGGCGAGCGCCGATCCCAAGTCCCGGCTCATCGAGCTGCGCCTCAAGCCGGAAGCGGGTACCTTCATCATCGGCTCGCCAGTGCGGGTGGCGCTGCCGATGGGAGAGCAGCACACCATGCTGCTGCCTCGGGATGCCCTGGTGCTCGGCACCGAGGGGAGCGTGGTCTATCAGGTGGAGCAGCGCGGCGAGGCGCTCAAGGTGAACCGGGTGCCGGTCACCGTGCTCTTTGGGGACAGCCGGGAGGTGGCGGTGAGCGGCGCTCTCAAGCAGGGAGACAAGGTGGTGGTGCGCGGCGCCGGCAGCCTGCAGGATGGGGACAAGGTGGAGCTGTTTCGCGGTTGAACCCGGGGCAGATCCCATAAAAAAACGGCTCCCGCGGGAGCCGTTTTTGTTGTAGGGAGGAGGGGCGATTACTCGACCATCATCACCTTGCAGGTGTTGGTGCTGCCGACGGTTTCCATCTTGTCGCCGTGGGTGAGCAATACCATGTCGCCGCTTTGCAGCAGTCCCTTGGCCTTGAGCACGTCCAGCGCGTCGCGGCACACCTCGTAGACCGGCTTGGTCTCGTCGCCATCAAACAGCACGGGGGTGACGCCGCGGTAGAGGTTGGCCCAGGCCAGGGTCTTGTTGTGAGGAGACATGGCGAAGATGGGCAGGCCGGAGCTGATGCGGGACATCAGCAGCGGGGTGGTGCCCGACTCGGTCAGCGCCACGATCGCCTTGACCCCTTCCAGGTGGTTGGCCGCATACATGGTGGACATGGCCACCGCCTCTTCCACCGAGGTGAAGGTGTAGTTCATGCGGTGGTTGGATACGTTCAGGCTCGGGTGCTTCTCGGCGCCCACACAGACGCTGGCCATGGAGGTCACGGTCTCGATGGGGAACTGGCCGGCGGCGGTCTCGGCGGAGAGCATCACCGCATCGGTACCGTCCAGCACGGCGTTGGCCACGTCCATGACTTCGGCACGGGTCGGGAGCGGTGCGTTGATCATGGACTCCATCATCTGGGTCGCGGTGATGACCACGCGATTCAGGCGGCGGGAGTGGCGAATGAGCTTCTTCTGCACACCCACCAGTTCGGGGTCGCCGATTTCGACACCCAGGTCACCACGGGCCACCATGACGGCATCGGAGCCAAGGATGATGTCTTCCATCGCCTCGTCGCTGGCGACGGTCTCGGCGCGCTCGACCTTGGCCACGATCTTGGCGTTGGAGCCGGCTTCGCGGGCCAGTTCGCGGGCGTAGCGCAAATCATCGCCGCTGCGGGGGAAGGAGACCGCCAGGTAGTCCACGTTCATGCGGGCGGCGGTCTTGATGTCTTCCTTGTCCTTCTCGGTCAGGGCCGGGGCAGAGAGGCCGCCCCCCTTCTTGTTGATGCCCTTGTTGTTGGAGAGAGGGCCGGCCACGGTCACCGTGGTGTGGATGCGGGTGCCTTCGACCTGCTCGACCTTCAGTTGCACGCGGCCATCGTCCAGCAGCAGGATGTCACCGGATACCACGTCCTGCGGCAGGCTCTTGTAGTCGATGCCAACCTGCTCCTGGCAGCCTTCGCCCTTGCCGAGGGCGGCGTCGAGAATGAACTTGTCACCGATGGCGAGGTAGATCTTGCCATCCTTGAAGGTGGAGACGCGGATCTTGGGGCCTTGCAGATCGCCCATGATGGCCACGTGGCGGCCCAGCTTGGCGGCGATGTCACGCACCTGGTTGGCGCGCTGGATATGATCTTCAGGAGTGCCGTGGGAGAAGTTCATCCGCACCATGTCGGCACCGGCGCGAATGATCCCCTCAAGAATGCCGTCGCGATCGGTCGCCGGACCGAGTGTGGTAACAATCTTTGTACGTCTTGGCATGAAAGACTCCAATGTGAAGTTGATATGACTTGAAATACTGCCCCGTCAAGCATGTGGCATGGCGCCAACTGGCAGGCCATCTGGGTGGCCTTGTTTGATTGAATTTCGATACTACACCAAGCCCGTTGGCATAGACAGTCGGGGGCGGACCCCCGAATGATCAGGAGGAGTGCGGGGTATCAAAGCGGGATTCGCGCAAACCTTCTTTGACTTTCTTCAGGTTTTCGCGAAATTTCATGCCACGGCGCAGGGTGAAACCGGTGGCCAGCACGTCCACCAGGGCGAGCTGGGCGATGCGCGAGGCCATGGGCATGTAGACGTCGGTGTCTTCCGGCACGTCCATGGAGAGCACCAGGTTGCATTCGCGGGCCAGGGGAGAGTCCTTGGCGGTCATGCCGATGACGGTGGCATCGTTTTCCCGGGCCAGCGCGGCAATTTCCACCAGGGCCTTGGTGCGGCCGGTGTGGGAGATGAGGACCACCACGTCCCCTTCACTGCTGTTGATGCAGCTCATGCGCATCATGACGATGTCATCGAAGCTCACGACGGGGATATTGAAGCGGAAGAACTTGTTCTGGGCATCCCGGGCGACGGCGGAGGAGGCGCCCAGACCAAAGAAGCTGATCTTCTTGGACTGGGTCAGAATATCGACGCAGCGGTTGATGGCCGAGATGTCCAGGCTGTTCTTGGCGGCATCGAGGCAGGCCATGGTGGATTCGAAGATCTTGGCGGTATAGGTATCCGGGCCGTCTTCCGCTTCCACGTGGCGGTTCACATAAGGGGTGCCGTTGGCCAGGCTCTGGGCCAGGTGCAGCTTGAAATCGGGAAAACCCTTGGTATCGAGGCGACGGCAGAAACGGTTGACGGTCGGTTCGCTCACATCGGCCAGCTTGGCCAGGGTAGCAATGCTGGAGTGAATGGCGGTCTGGGGTGAGGCCAGGATCACTTCAGCCACCTTACGCTCTGATTTACTGAAACTTTCCAGATTGTTCGTAATTTTATCGAGGGTATTCATCATTACCACCAGGCATTTTT
This sequence comes from Aeromonas sp. R10-1, assembly GCF_040908465.1. Taxonomy (NCBI): domain Bacteria; kingdom Pseudomonadati; phylum Pseudomonadota; class Gammaproteobacteria; order Aeromonadales; family Aeromonadaceae; genus Aeromonas; species Aeromonas sp. R10-1. The sequence goes on along the minus strand of NZ_JBFODT010000034.1, from coordinate 82,164 downwards.
GTAATTTAACTTCAGTGTCTGTGCACTAAATTCACAGCTCAAGCAGGTTTCCAGTCTCCGCGATGACTATACAAGACAAGCGCTTATCGGAACTAATCTCGGCCCTGCAAAGTATGACTCATGTCTAATTATTTCGTGTTTTTAGTTGCAAACTTCCATTTGCGTCTTGAAAACGCTTACAAATGTTGCAAAGCAACAACACTGTGAGCGGGCGCACACTTGTCTGCATAAATCGCGCAGCCCGGCTGCGGGCTCGAGTAGTATTGCAGCCAAATAATAATGTCGGGACGGTAAGGGCCGCCCCGAGTCGGTAACGAAGGAGTTTGTTATGCAGCATACCCATGCGCTGGTGGGCGACGTTGGCGGTACCAATGCCCGGCTGGCCCTCTGCGAACTGGCGACGGGCGCCATTTCCCAGGCAAAAACCTATTCGGGGCTGGCCCATCCCAGCCTGGAGGCCGTGGTGCGCCTCTATCTCGAAGAGCACGATGCCACCGTGGGCGAGGCGTGCATCGCCATCGCCTGTCCCATCAATGGTGACTGGGTCGCCATGACCAACCACAGCTGGGAGTTCTCCATCCGCGAGATGCAGGCCAACCTCGGCCTGGCACGCCTGCAGGTGATCAACGATTTCACTGCTGTCTCCATGGCGGTGCCCGTGCTCGGCGAGAGCGATCGCATCCAGCTCGGGGGCGCGGCCCCGGTAGCCGGCAAGCCCATCGCCATCTATGGCGCAGGGACCGGCCTTGGCGTTGCCCACCTGGTGCAGGCCGGTGAGCAGTGGCTGAGCCTGCCGGGTGAGGGCGGTCACGTGGACTTCGCCGCCAACACGGAAGAGGAAGATGCGGTTCTGCAGGTGATGCGCGGCGAGCTGGGCCATGTGTCGGCGGAGCGTTTCCTCTCGGGCCCCGGGCTCGTCAATCTCTATCGCGGCCTGGTCAAATCCGATGGCCGCGAGCCCGAACCCTTTGCCCCCAAGGACATCACCGAGCGCGCGCTGGCGGGGGATTGCCTCGATTGCCGCCGCACCTTGAGCCTGTTCTGCGTGCTCATGGGCCGCTTTGCCGGCAACCTGGCCCTCAACATGGGCACCTTCGGCGGTGTCTACATCGCCGGTGGCATAGTGCCGCGCTTCCAGGAGTTCTTCATCGGATCGGGCTTTCGGGTCGCCTTCGAGGACAAGGGGCGCTTCAAGCCTTACCTCAAAGACATTCCGGTCTTCCTCATCACCCATGAAGGGCCGGGGCTGCTCGGGGCGGGAGCCTATCTGCGCCAGTCCCTCGGGATCCGTCTCTGAGCCTTGCCAGGGTGAACATGGTTCAGTCCCGATTCAGTGACCGGGGCGTAAAGTGAACCTACGTACTCAAGAGGACGGGGCTTCATAGGGAATTGAAACCGGTCTTCATCCGCTGGGTGCGCATTGTCACCTGACAAGCCTGAACTGTTTTACCGGCCCTCGCGGCCGGTTTTTTTATGCCTGTCGTTTCTGCGCGAGCATGGGGCTGAGGGGAGCTGCAGGCCAGCTTCTGATGGGGGGGCAAGCTCGTCAGCCTCGCTGCCATGTGCTTGGCCTGGTCAAAGCATAAGGAGTTAGGCGTGAGACAGGGAAAGCACCGGGATGGCAATGCCCGAATGCGGCAGGAGCCAGGTACTGGCTCCTGCGCTGTCAGGGGAGGGTGATGTGGAATCTCGCGCCGCCGAGCGGGGAGTCATCCACCCGGATCTCGCCGCCGTAGCTGTGCACGATTTCGGTCACCACGGCGAGGCCAATCCCCTGGCCGGGGGAGCTGTCAGCCCGCACGCCGCGCTGGAAGATCTGTTGCGATTTGCCGGGGTCGATGCCGGGACCGTCGTCTTCCACCACGATGAGCAGGCCGCGCTCCCGGTGGCGGACATGAACCCGGATCTCGCTGATGGCGAACTTGCAGGCGTTGTCCAGCAGGTTGCCCATCAGCTCCATCAGATCGCCCTGCTCGCCGTGAAAGAAGACATCGTCGTCAAACTGGAAGCCGGTCTGCAGCTTCTTGTGGCGATAGACCTTGGCGAGGCTGGCCAGCAGCTTCTCTATAAGGGGAACCGGTTCGGTGCCCTTGCTCGCGAGGCGCTTTCGCCCGGTGACGGCGCGGCGCAACTGGTACTGGATGATCTGATCCATGGTGGTGATCTGTTCATTGATGTTGTCATGGATGTCGTGGCCGAGCTTGAGCTCCTGGGCGGTGATCTGGATGAGCGCCAGCCGGGTTTTCAGGCTGTGGGCGAGATCGTTGAGGGCGTGCGAGTAGCGCTGGGTCTGCTGGCGTTCGTTCTCCAGCAACTGGTTGACCGAGCTTGTCAGGGGGGTCAGTTCGCGCTCGTAGTCGTTTGACAGCGCCTCTCGCGTACCGGCGCGGATCTCGTCAATCTGGCGCGCCATGGTGCGCAGGGAGGAGAGGCTCCAGAAACTGGTGAGCAGCAACAGAGCGCCCAGCAGACAGTAGGCGAGCAGCGCCTGGCGAATGCAGCGGTAGAGGTAATCGCGGGTCTGGGCCTGATAGCGCCGGGCGGAATCGACCATCACCACGTAGTAGGTGGTGGGGCCGGCGCCATGATTGCGCAGGAAACGCAGGCTGTAGATGAAGTAGCTCTCGCCGTTCTTGATGGTATGCAGCTTGAAGAAATAGTCCTGATCCAGTCCCCCCAGGTATCTCATCAGATCCCGGCAGATGGTCTCCTTGATGGAGACCACCTCCGGCATGTGCAGGCTGGACCAGCTCAGCACTCCGTCGGCGCGGCAGATCAGGGTATCGAGATTGGGATCGATGGCATCCGGGGTGAGCTTGCCTAGATCCGTCATGGCGTGGGGCTCCGGCTGCTTTGACGAGAACAGCTTGGAGAGGTTCTCCTGCATGCGGACACTGGCTTTCTGGGCCTGCTCCTCGGCATGGCCGAGGTAGAGGATGTAGACGGAGAAGGCCATGATGAGCGCGATGACCAGCATGGCACTCAGCATCAGCTTGAGGTGCAGGGAGCGGCGGATCAGGGTCAGGGGATGCAACATGGCAAGGCGCATCAGCTGCAGGCGAGGTTGAAGATGTAGCCCTGGCGGCGGATGGTGGAGATGGGCTGGATGCTCCCTTCCGGATCCAGTTTTTTGCGAAGCCGGCTCACCATCACCTCGATGGTGTTGGGATCCCCTTCACCATCCCCATAGAGCTGATCCAGCAACTGCTGTTTGGAGACCACCTGACGGGCATTTCGCATCAGGTATTCCAAGATCAGATATTCGAAACTGGTCAGCACGGTGACCTCGCCGGCGATGGTCAGCTCCTTGCGGGAGAGATCCAGCTCGTAGTCACCCGCCTTCACTCTGGGGGAGATGAAGCCGGCGCTGCGGCGTACCAGCGCATTGAGACGGGCCAGCAGTTCGTCCTTCTGGAAGGGTTTGACCAGGTAGTCGTCCGCCCCGGCCTCCAGTCCTTCCACCTTGTCCTGCCAGTTGCCTCTGGCCGTCAGCACAATGATGGGAAAGGGGATCTGCTGCTCGCGCAGGCGGGTGATGAGCTGAAGGCCATCCATGTCAGGCAGGCCCAGATCGATGATGGCGACATCGATGGGGTAGTCGGCTGCGTAGTGCAGCGCCACCTGGGCATTGTCCGTGCTGTAAACCTGGTTCTGGGCCTCGGTCAACAGGGTGGAGAGGTGGTGATTGAGCAGCTTGTCGTCTTCAACCAGTAGGATTTTCATAAGATGCATGATGATGAGGGTCCAGGCTGCCAATTAGAGGGTCAACAAGAGGGAGAGTCAATCTGGATCCTACCTGACCCCGCTGTATCGGGACTGAATCATCCCTGTCTTCTTTCCTCATGCATTTCCCATGATGCAACGCTGTGCCATCAGCCTCGTGTTCAGGCTCGCTATCCGTGCCTGCCGGTTTCTGGGTGTTGAGGGTCAGAGCCGGTGCAGGGGCTGGTCGCGACCATTCTTATCGCACAAGCGGCTTGCCGCTTTCAGCCTGCCGGTACACAGGGGCGGGGTGCCTTGCTGGCGTCAGGCCATCCCCGAGTGCCTGCACGCGCTTGAGGTATGAATTTAATTGTTTGAAATTAAACATGTTTACATGCCCTGGCCTGGATGCTGGAACAAAGCAGGGCAATCCCCGGCAACGGCTGAGTGGATTCACGGAGGGCAGTATCACATGAATGGTTTTTTTTGAATCCTGATTTCAATAGGCGCTTTCCTATTGTTTTGACTGTTCATCTTTGGGTTAAACAAGATAGAATCTGACCCCGAATCGGGTTTGGGGCACAGATAGCCCAAGATGTGAGCAATGCAGGCTGTGGACTGCCTGGGTGTGCAATGTAATGCGACAACATTGTTAAACATCAATCAAAACAAGAAGCTGGAGGATGTTATGGCCAACAGCACGGACAATCAGGTTAAAAGCAGCATGTTGGGAGCTGTAACCCAAGGGCGGTAGCATAAGCCTTGTTCACCTTCTGGGCTGACAACGGCATAATCTGCGTTTCCATCAATGTTGTTTTTCCATGCTCCTGAAATAAAGCGCCAACCTATTGAGGTAAATGGACTCCTCCCACACCTGTCCTGGTGTCTGTGCCATTACATCATTAGCTTGTTTATAGATGTGGTGGCATACGGCCGCCAACCATGAATCTCTTAATCTCTTTTCCATTTAATCAGATTGCAATCGGGAACCTTTCAATGAAGATCCTCGTGACTGGTGGTGCCGGTTTTATCGGTTCTGCCGTTGTTCGTCATATCATCCGGCACACCCAAGATTCAGTAGTCAACCTCGATAAGTTGACCTATGCGGGCAACCTGGAATCCTTGGCGGCTGTCTCTGCTAGCGACCGCTATGCGTTTGAACAAGTTGACATCTGCAACCGCGCCGAACTGGATCGGATCTTCGCTGCCCACCAACCCGATGCCGTGATGCACTTGGCCGCTGAGAGTCACGTTGATCGCTCCATCACGGGCCCCGCCGACTTCATCGAGACCAATATCGTCGGCACCTATATGTTGCTGGAAGCCGCACGCGCCTATTGGAACGGTTTGGACGAGGCGCGCAAGGCGGCCTTCCGCTTCCACCATATCTCCACCGACGAGGTGTATGGCGACCTGCCCCACCCAGATGAAGTCGCTACCGGTACAGTGCTGCCACTGTTCACCGAAAATACGCCTTACGCGCCCAGCAGCCCTTACTCTGCTTCCAAGGCCTCGAGCGACCATCTGGTGCGAGCGTGGCGCCGTACTTATGGCCTGCCGACCATCGTTACCAACTGCTCCAACAACTACGGCCCCTATCATTTCCCCGAAAAGTTGATCCCGCTGGTCATCCTCAATGCTCTGGATGGCAAGCCGCTGCCGGTTTATGGCAAGGGCGACCAGATTCGCGATTGGCTCTATGTTGAGGATCATGCGCGTGCACTCTATACCGTGGTCACCACAGGTGTGATCGGTGAAACCTACAACATTGGCGGTCACAACGAGAAACAGAATCTGGACGTCGTTCATACCATCTGCGATCTGCTCGACGAGATGGTACCTCTGTCTCCCTTGTACTTTGGGGGGGAGGGGAGAAGCTACCGCGATCAAATCACCTATGTGACCGATCGCCCCGGTCACGATCGCCGCTATGCCATCGATGCCAGCAAGATGAGCTGCGAACTGAATTGGCAACCGCAAGAGACCTTCGAATCTGGTATTCGCAAGACAGTACAGTGGTATCTGGAAAACCAGCATTGGGTCGGCAACGTCAAGAGCGGGGCCTACCAGTCCTGGGTCGCTCAGCACTATGGGGAAGAGAAGTAATGAAAGGAATTATTCTGGCCGGCGGTTCTGGCACTCGCCTTTACCCTATCACCATGGGCGTATCCAAACAGCTGTTACCAGTTTATGACAAGCCCATGATTTATTACCCACTATCAGTATTGATGCTTGCGGGGATCAGGGACATCCTGATTATCACAACACCTGAAGATCAAGCAAGTTTTCAACGTTTGCTAGGTGATGGCAGTAATCTTGGCATTAATCTGCAATTCGCAGTGCAATCATCTCCAGATGGTTTGGCTCAAGCTTTTTTAATCGGCGAAGAGTTTATTGATCGTGATAGCGTTTGCTTGGCGTTAGGCGATAATATTTTCTGGGGACAGGGTTTTTCTCCTATATTAATGCGTGCCGCCCAGCGTCAAACTGGTGCCACTGTTTTTGGTTATCAAGTGAAAGATCCTGAACGCTTTGGTGTTGTTGAATTTGATCAAAATAGAAAGGCGATCAGTATTGAAGAGAAACCAGTTAAGCCAAAGTCCAACTTTGCAGTAACAGGACTCTATTTTTACGATCACAAAGTGGTTGAGTTGGCCAAAAAAGTTAAACCCTCAGCCCGTGGTGAGCTCGAGATTACCACTATCAATGATATGTATCTGCAAGCCGGTGAGTTGAATGTAGAACTACTCGGTCGTGGTTTTGCTTGGCTTGATACTGGTACCCATGAAAGTTTACATGATGCCGCTTCTTTTGTTGAAACCATCGAAAAACGCCAAGGTTACAAAATTGCCTGCCTAGAAGAGATAGCATGGCGAAATGGGTGGTTGACGGATGAACAGTTGTCAATGGCTGCTAATTTGATGGCTAAAAATAGCTATGGTGAGTATTTGAGTTCGTTAAAAAAGTAGAAACCAAATTTTTGGGCTTAATGAATCGGGTTTGCTATGTATACTGCAGAATCAAAAGCTATTAAAGTCTTTGCTACTGGGTTGAAAGGATTTAAAGCAATACAGGGATTTAGAGAGAAAACTAATAAAATTATCGTTGTTATTGGAAAAGATATAAATGTCAAAAATGATTTCTCCAATGAAATAGAAACGTACTGCAGACAAGAGAATTTAAAATACTATTTTAGTGCAAAACATGCTGACAAACATGAGTTTGGCCTTGCAGTCGCTGCTGGATGGCAGAGAATGATATTTGATATCCCTTTTTCTGCGCTGATAGTTTTCCATGATTCTTTATTGCCGAAATATCGTGGTTTTAATCCCTTGGTAACAGCGTTACTGAATAAAGACGACTGTGTTGGGGTAACTGCTTTAATGGCAGCAGACAAATATGATCGTGGTGATATTTTATCTCAAGTGAGAGTGCCAGTTGTATACCCAATCACGATAGAAGATGCAATTATAATGGTAAGTGATGCTTACTTTTATATTGCAGGTGAGATTTATGATTTATTTACTTTAGGGTTGTTACACGGAAAGCCCCAAGATGAATCGCTAGCAACATATAGTCTATGGCGTGATAATGATGACTATGCGATAGACTGGAGTCTTGACTCTCATACAATAGAACGACATATAAACAGTGTCGGTTATCCGTATCTCGGTGCTTCGTCACTCGTTGATGGGGCATTGGTGAGGATAAAAAAAGTATCATTAGTTCGTGATGTTGTTATTGAAAATAGAACGCCAGGAAAGATCATCTTCTTTGAGGATAATATGCCAGTTGTTGTTTGTGGTCAGGGTTTGCTCAGGCTGGAATCTATAGAAGATGATAGCGGAAATAAATTAGAGATAAATAAACTTAGAATTAGGTTCAAATAAAATGATAAATTTCAACAAGCCTTATCTTCATGGTAAAGAGTTAGTTTACATTGCTCAGGCCGTCGCAACAGGCAAGATTTCCGGTGATGGTACCTTTACTAGAAAATGTCATGACTTTTTTGAACAGCGCTATGGTTTTAAAAAGGTACTAATGACTACATCATGTACAGATGCGTTGGAGATGTCTGCAATTCTATTAGATATTCAGCCTGGTGATGAGGTCATCGCACCATCCTATACATTTGTGTCTACTGTTAATGCTTTTGCACTACGTGGCGCCAAAATAATCTTTGCAGATAGCTGTAGTGATCATCCTAACGTTGAAGCAGCACAAATAGAAAAACTGATCACTCCTAACACCAAAGCGATTGTCGTTGTACATTATGCTGGTGTTGCGTGTGACATGGATGCCATTATGGCAATTGCAAATCAGCATAACATCCCTGTGGTAGAGGATGCCGCACAAGCGATTGATAGCTATTACAAAGGGAAACCACTTGGTAGCATAGGTACATTTGGAACGTTCTCATTCCATGAAACTAAGAATATCATCGCCGGTGAGGGGGGATTGCTTGCCATCAATGATGATAAATACATTCATCGTGCTGAGATTATCCGCGAGAAGGGGACGAACCGCTCATCATTCTTTCGAGGCGAAGTTGCTAAATATGGTTGGGTAGATATTGGTTCCTCATTTTTGCCATCCGATATCATTGCTGCATATCTTTATGCTCAGCTTGAGAATATAGATACCATTCAGGCTCGACGTAAAGCGATTTGGCAGCGTTATTACGATAATTTGGTCAAAACATTAATGAATACTGGCATTGACCTTCCGAAAGTTGCCGATTACTCAACTAATAATGCTCATATGTTCTATCTGGTATGTGAAGATCTTGAGCAACGTACGGCACTGATCCACCATCTAAAAGTTAATGGTATACATGCCGTTTTTCATTATATATCACTACATGCTAGTGAATATTATCAAGCCAAACATTCTGGGCCTTCCCTACCACACTCCGATTTTTATACAGATACCTTGGTGCGTTTACCCCTGTACTATGAATTGACTGATGAGCAGGTGGATTTCGTGTGCGATAAAATTTCAGATTTTGTTAACCGGTGATGAAAAAGAAAATATTACATCTTGCTTCTCTTGACAAGTTTATTCCTGGTTTTATTGACTTGTTGCATCAGCATTTTTGTAGTGAATTACATACGGTGATGACGTTTGGTGATAAGAAAAAGTATCCCTATGATCAAACTCCAAACACTATGCATTTCACTACTTTCAAAAGTGTGAGAGTTTTATATCAACTCCTATTAGAATTACACAGGCATGATAAAATAATATTACACGGGTTGTTTATGAACCACTTGGTGGTATTGTTATGTTTTATGCCATGGTTACATAAAAAATGCTATTGGGTTATGTGGGGATGGGATCTTTATTATCATCAGCTCGCAGTGAAGAACACTCATTACCGATTCATGGAGGTATTTAGAAAGTTTCTTATTAGTCGGCTAGGAGGTTTTGTCACCTATGTTGATGGTGATTATGAAAATGCACAGCAGTGGTATGGTGCCAAAGGTAAATATTGTGAATGTATTATGTACAGGAGCAATGTGTATAGTGGGGGAGTATTATCTTCATCGGATGAAAAAGAAAGTATTTTCAGTGATAAAAAGAAGGTGAATTTACTTGTTGGAAATTCAGCCGATCCAGCAAATAATCATCTACATGTTTTTGAAAAATTAGCTGAATTTGATTTATCCAATTTAGTAGAGAAAATATACTGCCCACTATCATATGGCGATCCTGAGTATGCGAGTCAGATTAAACTCATGGGAGAAATGATGTTTGGGGATAAATTTCATCCATTGATAGAATTTATGCCATTAGAGCAATATAACCAAATCTTAGATGAAATTGATATAGCCATATTTGCGCATAATCGCCAGCAAGGCATGGGTAATACAATTAATCTACTTGGTCGTGGTAAGACTGTGTTTATGCGTGATGGAACCAGTTCTTATACTTTGCTGAATAAGCTTGGTATCACAGTATTTTCTCTCGAAGATTTAAGTATAACCATTCAGCCCGCTACAATTTCATTAGAAAATAACAGAACTGTGAGTGATTATTTCAGCGAGAGTAATTTGATCAAACAACTTGAAATTATCTTTACTTGAAATGCTATCTGATAGGTATATCTCCATGTGTGATATTACAGCATGACACCAAAAAAAATACTCCATTTTGCCTTGGGCCCTGTCGGTGGGGCGTTGCTGGGGATAATCTCATTACCCATTATTGCTTGGTTTTTCAGCCAAGAAGACGTGGGTAAAATGGCATTACTACAGGTTTTGCTGAGCTTTGCCACCTTGTTCTTTACCCTTGGACTTGATCAAGGTTACGTTCGTGAATTCCATGAGTCGCTGAATAAACCACAGTTATTAAAAACCTCCGTATTACCAGGCTTTGCTGTATTGCTAGTCAGTTTGATGACCTGTTTATTGTTTGGGTCTTTTTTAAGTGAGCTGATATTTTCAATACAATCAACCTTCGTTAGTTGGATGCTGGCCATTGCCCTATTATCGAGCTTTTTATCACGATTTTTATCGCTTGTACTACGTATGAATGAACGTGGCCTGGCCTTTTCAATGAGTCAAGTGCTGCCTAAAGCATTTATTTTACTAATCATTCTTTCGTATGTTCAGCTAGACATAGGGAAAACATTTGAGAATCTACTGTTAGCGAATACTTTATCAATAGTTTTTGCATGCTTGATATTTTCTTGGAATGCTCGAACTGAATTGTATTTGAGCTTCTCTTGTGAAATAGATATTCAGCAGTTGAGAAAAATGCTTCACTTTGGTTTGCCATTAATCTTTAGTGGCATAGCGTTTTGGGGGTTGACCTCAGTAGACCGAGTCATGCTAAGTCGCTGGAGCAATTATAACGAACTAGCAATTTATTCTGTCTCTGTTAGTTTTGCTGCCGCCGCGACAATATTTCAATCTGTATTCTCAACGGTATGGGCTCCGACTGTATATAAGTGGGCGAGAAATAATGAAGGCCATGATAAAGTTATAATGGTTAATCGTTATGTTCTCATGCTCGTGGTTGTATTATTTTGCTTAGCTGGCCTATTCTCCTGGATTGTGCCACTTATTCTTCCGAGCGAATATGCATCTGTACAGTGGGTATTAGTCGCATGTATAGCTTACCCACTTCTTTATACTCTTTCAGAGACTACAGTTGTCGGGATTGGTATCTCACGCAAGTCTTCATATGCCATGTTGGCAGCTGTATTAGCATTGCTGGTAAACTTGTTATGCAACTATTTCTTGATTCCACTCTTTGGTGCCGCAGGTGCAGCCAGTAGTACCGCATTATCTTTTTGGTTCTTTTTAGTGTGCCGTACTGAGTTCTCCATCCATGTTTGGAGACCTATGCCAAGAATTGCATTATATAGCTTCACTTTTATGGCGGTTATTGGGGCCGTCATGGGGGCACTGCAGCAGAATTTGCTAGGATATATGATTTATATATATTGGGGCCTATTGCTCCTTTGTTGTCTGTGGTTCTTTAGGTGTGAAGTGTTAATGGTTGGGCGGAAGTTGGTTTCATTGGTTAAGAATAGAGGTCGAACTTCTTTGAAAAATATTTAGCTCATGCCCAATAACAGCAGATTTAATGCTTATTTTATTCCAGAGACTTTAAATTATTAGGAATAGGAAGTAATTATTATGTTAAAGGGGTGGATGTTTTCCTGAATAAATGTATACATAATTCAGCATTATTTTTGAGTCTTAAATTATTATTTTTCAATAATTATTAAATTAAATATGGCAAGTCATGTTATTGGGGAGAAGACCGTACCGAGGTACGACATGGAGTTGTATTTTTATACATAAACATTATGTTTTCTCATGAGAGGCTTAAAGTTTAAAGTCAACCTCAGTCAAAGTTACTAATAGGTAGTATATGATTAAAATAATTGTAATGAAGGCTTACTGTTTCATGATAGGCAAGGCCAGCATTTTTATAACGACAAAGTCATTCAAAGACTATTCCGCCTCATTGATGCATGAAGAGAATCTCCGGAGATTGAAAGCTAAAGGCGTCACTCTTGGTGAAAATAGTGTCGTGTATGGAACTACTTTTTCGACCAGCTACAAAGGGGACCAATTTTATATTGGTAATAACTGCACTATAACTGGCAGTACTTTACTTGGTCATGATGCATCACCAACAATATTTCTCTCTGAGCTTATTAATAGAGATAAGCCTTGGTTACCTGGAGCTCGGAGTAGTTTTCGAAAGCCTATAGTTATCGGTGATAATGTTTTTATTGGCTATGGTTCAATTATCATGCCTGGGGTAAATATTGGCAGCAATGTAGTGATCGCAGCGGGAAGTGTTGTCACCAGAAATGTCCCCAGTAACTCTGTTTATGGCGGCAACCCGGCGAAATTAATTAAAGGCATTGATTCATTTATTGAAAAGTACAGGCATTTATATAACTCTGACCCAGAGGCATTTTAATTGCTATCTTACATTACCAATAATCGTTTCTTCATTAATTCCCCCATATTGCTTTTGGCATTACTAGGGCCTTTCTCAACAACTTTTTTTGACAAAATAAACCTTGTATTCTGTTTTTTAATTTCTGCTTCATATATATTTATAGCACTATTAAACTTCAAAACTATAAAGGTATCTAACTTCTCACTATCAATAGTATTGTCTCTAGTGCTTGTTACATTCTTGGGATACATGTCTAGTATATATTATCAGGGGCATTTATCGGGATCTTATGTTGAGCAGATTTTATTTGGTCGGCTCTTTACGGTTTTAAGTACAATACTATTTGTGTTGTCCATTGCTATCTGGAGTTCTAGGGCATCTACAACTGAGTGTTATGCATTCTTGAGTATTGCCTGTGTGTCTACTCTTATATTTCTATTTTTTGCATATGTTCAGCAGTTATTTTTCTACCTACATTTACCTTTCTTTGTGGAAAGCCGTTCTGATATGCATGGGGTACCTCAGGTTCTGAGGAGTATTATACCAAACCGTATCACATCGATAGCAAGAGAACCCAACTTTTATGCGCCAATCCTTATAGAATCAATCATTCTTGCACGTTTGATTTTTTCTGGTTTTTGGAAATATGTGTTTATATTTTCTACATTGGTTATTTTGGTTCTTACCTTCTCCGGCGGGGCTTATGCTCATTTAATATTGTTATTGTTTTTCTTCATAGTGCAGAGGATGAGTTTTACAGGTAAAGGGTTAATGTCTTTACTAAAGATAATAACGGTTTGTCTTGTATTTGGTCTTGTTGCATATATGTTTTTTGAAAATGAGGTCGCCATACTACTCGATTTTATCGAGGCTAAGACATCAACAGAATCATCGGGTGCCTCCTTCCGTTCTCAAGTCATGACAGCAATATTCAATGAGTGGTCTTCCTCTGGTTTAAAAAGCCTCATCTTTGGTCATGGAATCGGTACACTTGCATTTTTTAATGAAATATCTGGGGGGGGGGTATATTTAGATTTCGCAATCACAAATAATTTTTACCTTGATTACCTATGGGACACAGGGATAGTCGGGATTATATTATTTGTTGTGTTATGGGGATATGGAATTTTATTTTTCTTCAACAGAAGAAAGAAATCTATTTTCTTTGAATCGGGGTTGTTGTTATTTGTCAGTTTGCTAATTACCGGGCTATATCGTTCCGAATACGTAACCACTCATTTTTCTTGGGTATTAGCATTGGTTATTGTTATTTATAGAGTGTGTTATCTTAGTACTAAAGACATAGTTTTCGAGCACACGGTGAAGAATTAATTTACTGGTTATATTCGACATGAAAAAAATTCTATTTGCCAATACCTCATTTCTACCTGCAATCGGTGGGGTTGAAAATTCTATCAGGAGTTTGATGGAATCTTTCAATTTAGATGGTTGGGAGTGCCATTTAATTACACGAGCTCAGTCTGAGCCATATACAGGCCCTATTGAAAATATATCCTTTTATCAAACAAATGGATTTTTTGATAAGAAAGGTGTGTTTAGAACTATATATACAGTTCTAAATAGAGAGGCATTTGACATAGTTGTTGTTCGTCATCATTTTCTAGCCTGGATAATATCATTCTTCTGCCGAGATTATATATATATCATACCTGGTGTGTACGAACATCAAAATCATCGAGAGAAAAACCTCAATATCATTTCAAAGTTGAAATACTGGGCTCACGTTATAATTCAACGTTTCGCTATTAAGCGTTGCCATAATAATGTGGTGTTTAGTGATGAGATGTATCGCCAGGTTAGAGAGTTTTATCGTGGTGCAAGTTTAACGAAGCTAAGTCCTGGTGCTGATGCTCATCGATTTTATCGTCGTGATGAAATAGTTAGGGCCACAGTAAAGGTCCAAAATAACATTAGCCCAGAGGATGTGTTGTTGTTATGTATTGGCCGACTTGTTGATGTGAAGAATTTTGGTCTGGTTATTCGCTCCCTTGTTCAATTACCAGAGCACTTCAAGCTAATGCTAGTAGGTGATGGGCCTGAGAAGGAGAGTTTAAACGCATTGGCATATGATCTCGGAGTGGCTGAGCGAGTCGTTTTCTTTGGCAAGACAGATGAGCCGGAGTTATTTTATGGGGTAGCTGATGTATTTTGCCTCCCTTCAACTTATGAACCTTTTGGGCAAGTTTTACTTGAGGCCACTCTGTCATCATTACCTGTTGTTGCACTTGATCCTACACATCCTGGTATTAAAACAGCAACGGCAGAAATATATATAAACTACCACGGTGTTGTGTATTTTTCTGATGGGGATCCAGCATCCTATGCATCAAAAATAAAATATGCAGCATCTTGTCCCATCGACGAAATAGAGTTGGTTAGATTTAAGCGTGACTACTCTTGGGATAACTTAAAGAATAATTTGATTAAGTTGAGCGGTGAGTAAAATGGAACTGGAAATGCTTTATGCTACATATGGTGATAGAGTTAACCAATTGCTTCATAATCTCCCAGAAAGTAGTGATAAACTAAAAGTAATCATAGTGCATCAAGTCGATGATGTTCGCCATAACGCTCAGCACCTATTTTCACGTCGCTCAGATGTAAAATATTTCATGATGTTAGATAAGGGTGTATCAAGAAGTAGAAATTTTGCACTTCAGCAGGCCACGGGAGATATTATTCTTTTTTGTGATGACGATGTTACTTACTCGGCGGGTTTCATAGATAGCATTATCGATGAGTATGTTAAAGATAGTAATATTGACGCAATAACTTTTAGCTATTCTACTCCCACATCTGGAGTGCTTTCTAGGTTCAAATCGCATCCTTATCGACATAATTTAAGATCGATTCTCAGCGTGGGAACAATAGAAGTTTCTGCTCGCCTTTCTGGCGTTAAACGGGTTGGGGCTTTCTTTCCTGAAGATCTAGGTGCGGGGAGTAAATTTTATTGCTGTGATGAACCTGTATTTTTAAGTAGATTGATGAAATCAGGGTTGGTAGTGGAGTATCGACCTATATCCATATGTACCCATCCAGATCTATCAAGTGGCTTATCGATTGATAACTATGATGCTCTTATGTCGCGCTTGATTTGTTTCAGATACATATATGGATACTTCTCTGGCTCCATTCTATTATCCTTGTTTGCTGCTAAAAACTTTAGTCGTTTGTCATTGAAGTATTTACTGATGTCAATGTGTTCTATTTTTATATTGAAGCCTTAGCAGTTAGCTTTTTCAGGGGCCTGAGTTGTAACGTGATGACGAGGAGCGTATGAGCTTCAAAGAGAACATATCTATAGTTATGCCTGCTTATAACGCAGGGAAATTTATACGTGAAAGTATCAACTCTGTATTAGCACAGACCTATAATGACTGGCGCCTTTACATTGTAGATGATGCATCTACTGACGAAACGGCTGCTATTATAAAGCAAATCAAAGACGATAGAGTTGAATATACTTTGCTAGAGCGTAATGCCGGTGTAGCTAATGCGAGAAATATTGCTATTGAAAAGGCTCAAGGGAAATACATTGCATTTCTTGACAGTGATGATCTTTGGGAAAAAGATAAATTAGAAAGACAAGTTGAACTTTTGGAACATGGTTATGATGTAGTATGTGGGAATTATTCGACGTTTCTGGCAGACTCTAATCACGCTATATCAATACGCACTAGTCCGATAGAGTTCAACTATCATGACATGCTCAGTTGTAACCGTATAGGGAATCTAACTGGAATATATAACAGAAATTCCCTTGGGAAATTTTATCAGGAACATTGTGGACATGAAGACTATTTGATGTGGTTGTCAGTCATGAGAACTGCAAAAAAAGCTGCTTGTGTGCAAGATGTCATCGCTCGATATAGATTGAGTGAAAACTCATTATCTGGAAATAAACTGGTCGCAGCTAAATGGCAGTGGCATATATATCGAAATAAAATGCTTTTAAGCTTGCCTGATAGTTTGTATTATTGGTTAAGATATGCATCGATTGCATTGGGAAGAAAATTCTTCAACTACAATTAGAAACCAATGTGTATTTATTTTGACCTTTTTTAGGCTTCTGGGGGTTATCTTTGTCATTTCAACGTCGTCACTCACGCTGGTATGAGCGCGTCTTGTTCAGCCCTCCTTCCTTGTTTCTGCTTGGTGCTTTGTTAGCGGTATGTCTGCCCGCCATCGAACGCTGGGGTTGGGAGTTTTGGGAGAGACTCGATGCGGTAAGAGTCAATACCTTGGCAGGGGCCTTTGTGGCATTCCTACTGACCGGGATAGTGCTCCAACGTTTCTTGCGCTACCCGGGGGCCAGCCCGGTGGCCTATATGATCCCTACTGTGACGACCCTTTATGGTGCTCTTGTAGGGATCCTCTTCTTCCTGCGTCTGCCTTACAGCAGGCAGGTGTTGTTCGAGTCATATCTGGTGGCGCTGCTTTGCTGCTGGCTGGCCTACTTCATCGGCCGCCGTTACCGGACGCCCAAGTATGCGCTGCTGCCCTTTGGTGACTACCAGGCCCTGACTCAGCACGGGTGTGTGCAGTGGCGTCTGCTGGACAAGCCCGACCTAGGCGCAGTGCGCTATGACGCCGTGGTAGCAGACCTTAGGGATGAGAAGCTGGCTGGCGAGTGGGAGCGTTTCCTCGCTCGCTGCGCTCTGGCTCATATCCCCGTCTATCACATCAAGCAGATCAGCGAGACCCTCACCGGCCGGGTGAAGATTGACCATCTGCACGAGAACCAGCTTGGCTCCCTGTTACCCTCTCCCGTCTATGCCTTTATCAAGCGGGGCATGGACATACTGGCCGCGGTAATCGCGATCCCCCTGTTCTCCCCCTTGATGCTGGTGACGGCCATCCTCATCAAACTGGAGAGCCCGGGCCCCGTGATGTTCCTGCAAAACCGGGTAGGTAAGGGTAACCAGGATTTCAGGATCTACAAGTTCCGCAGTATGTGCCAGAACTCCGAGCAGCACGGTGCCCAGTTCGCCCAGGACGGTGACATGCGCGTCACCCGTGTGGGCAAGGTGATCCGCAAGCTGCGTATCGACGAGTTGCCGCAGTTCTTCAACGTTCTCAAAGGGGACATGAGCCTGATTGGGCCGAGACCGGAGCAGCGTACCTTCGTCGATCAGTTCGAACGGGAGATCCCCTTCTACATGTATCGCCACATAGTACGACCCGGTATCAGTGGCTGGGCGCAAGTGGTGCACGGCTATGCTGCCGATGCCGATGACACGCGCATCAAGATTGAGCACGATTTTTACTACATCAAACACTTCTCCCTCTGGCTGGATGTGCTCATCGTGTTCAAGACCATCCGCACCATTCTGACCGGTTTTGGCGCACGGTAATTCCGATGCGGATCTTGTTGCTGGGGGCTCGTGGCCAGTTGGGACGAGCCCTTTTTTCTGCCCTTTGCCGCGATTATCCCCATTGGCAGGTGACGGCCCTTGGCAGGGATGCGTGTGATATCACAGACCCCGGTGCGCTGATCAGCGCTCTGAACCGCCATCAGCCTGATGTCATCCTCAACGGTGCGGCCTATACGGCAGTCGATCTCGCACAGAGCCAGCCCGAGCTGGCAGAGCGTATCAATCATCAGGCCGTCGCACTGCTTGCCCGGGAAGCCGGTGCCAGGGGGGCGCTGCTGGTGCATTTTTCCACCGACTATGTGTTTGATGGCACAGGGATAAGACCCTGGGCTGAGACGGACAAGCCCAATCCCATCAATGTATATGGTGCAAGCAAGTATGCCGGTGAGCAGGCCATTCAAGTGTTGTGTCCTGATCATCTGATCCTTCGCACCAGTTGGCTCTATGGTGGTGAAGGCCCGCATTTCGCTCGTTCCATACTTGGCCGCGCCAGGGAGGGGGGGGGCCTTCAAGTGGTGGATGATCAATGGGGTGCGCCGACCCAGGTTCACTGGCTGGCAAGGGTAGCGGTGTTTGCGCTGTCACAAGTGCTGAACGATCCGGGTAAGGGAGGCTTGTATCATCTGACGTGCGAGGGGGAGACAAGCTGGTATGGCTTTGCCTCTGCGCTGGTACGAGAAGCTTGTCGGTTGGGGCTGTTGATGCATTCCGTTCCGGTGGATCCCATTCCGTCGGCGAGCTGGCCCCAGGCGGCCCGTCGTCCGCTCAACTCCAGGCTCGATTGCCGACTGTTCTCTACTGTTTTTGGCATCAGGCTGCCTTCTTGGCAGGAGCAGATGGCTAGCTGGCTGGCCAGCCAAGATGCCGATCTTGGGGCGGTGGGTGTTCGCCCCCACCCATGAGTTGCCCCTCTTAATTCCATGGAGTCCCATGATCCAGCGTAAAGGCATCATACTGGCCGGTGGTTCGGCAACCCGGCTCTATCCGGCGACTTTAGTCATCCGCAACCAGGTGCTGCCTGAAAGAGGTGTGTGTCTGGTCACTGCTCAGATCTTACGGTAACGCAACCTACCTCATTTTTTAATTGAAGGCATTTATGAGATATCAATCCCTTGCCATTCCAGAGGTTAAACTGCTGATCCCCACTCGCCATTGTGACGAGCGGGGCTATTTCATGGAAACCCTGCGCCAGGATGAGTTTGAACGCCACTGCGGCTTTTACTCCTTGGTGCAGGATAACCACAGCCGCTCCTGGCAGGGCACGTTGCGTGGACTCCATTATCAGCAGGAGAGGCCCCAGGGAAAACTGGTGAGGGCGGTGCGAGGTCGCGTCTTCGATGTGGCGGTTGATGTACGGCCCGATTCGGCCTCATATGGCCAATGGGTCGGCCAGCTTCTGTCAGAGGAAAATGACCACCAGATGTGGATCCCGCCCGGTTTTGCCCATGGTTTCTATGTCCTGAGCGAGGTAGCTGATCTCCTCTATCGATGCAGCGATTACTACTATCCCGCCGGGGAGCGGACTCTGCGCTGGGACTCACCCGCCTTGGCCATCGATTGGCCTCTGCTGGCAGGGGTGGCGCTGAGTCTGTCTGCCAAAGATGCCAAGGCACCCTATTTCTGCCGCCCAGAATTAGGGTAAGTCCGTGTTCTTGTGGCACAATTGCCAGCCCAGAGTCAGAACCTTAATTTAATCAATCAGGTAATCCCATGGTGAAAATTGCCGTAGCGGGGACCGGCTATGTCGGTCTGTCCAATGCCGTGCTGCT
Source organism: Aeromonas sp. R10-1 (assembly GCF_040908465.1). NCBI lineage: Bacteria > Pseudomonadati > Pseudomonadota > Gammaproteobacteria > Aeromonadales > Aeromonadaceae > Aeromonas > Aeromonas sp. R10-1. The sequence continues at coordinate 62,870 of NZ_JBFODT010000034.1, read as the reverse complement.
TGCCCAGCACAACGAAGTGGTCGCTCTCGACCTGGTGGCAGAGAAAGTTGCGCTGATCAATCAAGGCAAGTCCCCCATCGCAGACAATGAATTGGAGCATTATCTCGCGCACATTCCCCTCAATCTAACGGCTACTCTGGACAAGCATCAGGCTTATCAGGGGGCGGATTTCGTCATCATAGCAACGCCGACTGACTACGATGCCGACACCCACTACTTCAACACTCGCTCGGTGGAGACGGTGATCCGGGATGTGATGGCCATTAATCCGACGGCCGTCATGGTAATCAAGTCCACTGTGCCCGTAGGCTACACCAAGGCGATACGCGAGGAGTTGGGTTGCGACAACCTGATCTTCTCTCCCGAGTTTTTGCGAGAGGGGAGGGCGCTTTATGACAACCTGCACCCCTCGCGCATCATAGTGGGTGAGCGCTCCGAGCGGGCCGAGCGTTTCGCCGCCCTCTTGCAAGGGGGGGCCATCAAGCAGGATGTGCCGCTGCTCTTGACCGACAGTACGGAAGCCGAAGCTATCAAGCTGTTTGCCAATACGTACCTCGCCATGCGGGTTGCCTATTTCAACGAACTGGACACCTATGCCCAGACTCATGGCCTGGACAGTCGGCAAATCATTGACGGTGTGGGGCTGGATCCACGCATCGGCAGTCACTACAACAACCCTTCCTTTGGGTATGGCGGTTATTGCCTGCCTAAGGATACCAAGCAACTGCTGGCCAACTACGATGATGTGCCCAACAATCTGGTACGGGCGATCGTCGATGCCAACACCACCCGCAAGGACTTCATCGCCGATTCCATCATTCGTCGTCGCCCTAGGGTAGTCGGAGTCTATCGATTGATCATGAAGTCGGGCTCAGACAATTTCCGAGCCTCTGCCATTCAGGGGGTGATGAAGCGGATCAAGGCTAAGGGCATAGAGATGGTAGTATTTGAACCCGCCCTCAAGGAGCAAACCTTCTTCAACTCCCGTGTCATCACCGATCTAGAGGAGTTTAAGCAGCTCTCCGATGTGATCCTCTCCAATCGTATGGCTGTAGAGCTTAGCGATGTGACTAACAAAGTCTATACCCGTGACTTGTTTGGTAGTGACTAACCTGAGAAATCAACCTACTGCTTGGGAATCAGCCACATCAACCCTATTGAGTTGGAGTTTCATTGATAATTTAGTCACCGATGCTATCTGCTTTTTATGATGTCGGAATGTGAAGAGATGGTCTTGGCTATCTCAAGGGCTTGTACGGAGTGACGGCTCATCTTTCTTGCGCCCTTACATGATGGACTTTCATCAAAGGGGTTCTGGAAGAGTGCTCTGAGATCGTGTGGCTGTTTACAGTGAATAGTTTCGAGTACGGTATTATTCCTTCACATACGTCGACAGTAATCAAGGTCGCAGCCTATCCGACTTGCTACCATCGTATGCACGTGGTAGCACCATGGATGTTATTTCAGATGGTCTATTGGTTGCCTGCCAGGACAACGAGATGACTAGAAAGGGTAGGTGATATCGGCGCCTTAGCTGATAGATGTTGACCGCCAGTTTGATACCTAAGACCAATTTTATCTCAGTGTTTGTGAGCCTTAAATGGTTGTTGCTGCGGGTGTGAAAGCCTTCGTCGACTGGTATCGCGCCTATGTTTCGGCAAACCTGATCTCGGCAGGCATACTTGGGTTCCTGCGTATAGGTCAGTTCATCCAGTATCTAATCAGAGAAATTTGACAGTATGAGCATTCAAGAAACAACCCTAACAACTTCAAAGTCTGATTTGCCTCAAGGGTGGAATCCCCTCCAGTCCAACGAGGAGATCGATCTGCGTGAGCTGATCCTGGTCCTATGGCGCCAGAAAATACTGATCCTGCTGGTCGCAGGCGTCTTTGCCGCAGCAGGTATCGCCTATGCCCTGCTGGCCCCCCAGGTCTGGGTCAGCCAGGCCGAGATCAAGTCGCCCACCCTCAAGGAGGTGGAGTCCCTCGAGCTCAACATCAATCAGCTGATCAATGCCCAGGTACCGGTGGCGGCTTTTACTGCCTTTGACAAGAAGGCGCTCTATGGCGACTTCGTCAACAACTTCAACAGCTTCAACAACAAGCGCCAGTTCCTGCAAGAAAGGGGTTACCTGGATGCCGAGGCCGCGCAGGCCGACGTCACAGACCCCAAAGGCAAGCGGCTGCTGCTCAAGAAGATGGCCGAGGGGATCAGCGCCAAGGCACCGGACAAATTGCGTGAAGATGTGACGCTCTCCTTTGCCGCGGCCACGGCGGGGGAGGCCAAATCCCGGCTGGAGCAGTACATCGCCTTTATCCAGCATCAGGAGTCGGCGGCCAAGGGTAAGGAGCTGTATACCATCTGGCAGAACCGCATCAAGACGCTGCAGACCCAGTTCGAGAGTGCCAAGGCCGATACCCTCAAGCAGTTGCAAGACGATATTCTGCGTACCGAATATGGTCTGCGCATTACACAGGCGGCCGGGCTGGAGGCGCCGGTGCAGAATCTGCAGGAGCAGGGGAGCCTTCCCATCGATCTGGGGGCGCGCGCTCTCTCCGAGAAGCTCAAGATCCTCAAGGAGATCAAGAACCCCGAGTTTCTCAACCCGGCGCTGAGCGACCTGCGCCTGCAATTGGGCAGTCTTGAGGCCCTCAAGCTTGAAGCACAGCCCTTCCAGTCGTTCGCCTATCTGGCTTCGCCGAGTGAACCCCTGAGCCGCGAGCAGCCCAAGCGTCCTCTGGTCGTGGTGCTGGCTACCCTGCTCGGTGGCATGCTGGGGGTGGGCATCGTGCTGGTGCGCCATGCGTTTCGCCGACCGGAATCGGCACAAGGATGATTGAAGTGAACAAGGGGGGCTTTGCCCCCCTTCATGTATGGCGTGTCGGAAGAAAACGAGCATGACACAACAGGGAGCAGTGACGGTGACGTCGACGACAGGGATATTGGGGGTTGTCAGCCTCCTTTACTGGTTGCTTGGCATGCATTTTTTCATGCACAACCCAGGCGGGGCAGGGCTCTATCTGCCGTTCAATGCCTGGGGCTGGATCTTCGCCAGCCTGGTGATGGCCCTGGGGTTGTGGCATGTGACCCTCAGCCAGCGACTGGTGGTCTCGCCGCTGCTGACTGCCCAGTGGCTGGGGGGGATCTTGTTGTTGCTGCCCATGGCCTATCCGGGGTTCGAGCTCAAGGACTATGCCATTCCCCGGCTGCTGGGGCTGTTTGCCGGCCTGCTGTTTCTGGCAAGCCTCTATCAGTGGCGATTCGGCCGCGAGGCGCGAGACAGGCTGCTCTATCTGCTGCTGGGGGCCGTCGCCATCGAGGCGCTGCTCGGCCTGGTGCAGTATTACCTGCTGGTGCCGGGCAACTGGATTGGGTACGACACCCAGACCAACCGCCCCTATGGCATCTTCCAGCAACCCAACGTGATGGCGAGCTTCATGGCGACCGGCCTGTCACTGGCCATCTGGCTGGAGCTGCGCGGTGATGCCAACCCCTGGCTCAAGGGGCTGCGCTATGGGGTGATCCTGGCCACTTCTCTGCTGCTGGTGGTCCTGCAATCGCGAGTCGGGCAACTGGGCGGCGTGATGGCTCTCTTGCTGCTGTCTGCCCAGCTGGGGCGTGAGCGGCGGCTGGGCCGGATGCTCGCGCTGGTGGCCCTGGGCATTCTGCTCGGGCTGGCCTCGCAATACCTGATGGCCGGAGCCAGACGAGGGCTGGAGATCTACCAGTCCGGCGGCATGCGCTCCATCTACTGGCCCTACGCCGCCAAGCTGATTGCCCAGATGCCCTGGACCGGTTGGGGCTATGGCAGCTTCGAGTCGGTGTTTCTCCATCACTACATGGCCGACAAAGCGCTGAACCCGGCCATGGTGCAGATCGAGTACAACCTGGATCACCCCCACAACGAGTTTCTCTACTGGGCGGTGGAAGGGGGTCTGGCCCCCATGCTGGGCATGGTGCTGATGGGCGGGGCCCTGCTGTGGCGTTTGAGCCGGGCGGGCTGGGTCAAGGGCGCCGCCTTGCTTGCGCTGGTGACCCCCATCTTGCTGCACACCCAGACCGAGTACCCCTTTTACCACGCCATCGCCCTGTGGTGGGCGCTCCTGCTGCTCCTGTATGCGATGGATGCGGAGGTGGAGGAGCAAGACCACGGCAACTGGCGCGACCATCTGTGTCGCCCCTGGTTGCTGCTGCGCTTCATGGCCATCGCCATTCCCCTGATCGTCATCCCCTTCATGCTGACCGCCCTGCATACCGCCTGGGTGGTGACCAAGTATGAGCGGGGCGGTTACAAGCAGCCTGCACTCCTGCTCGACATCGTCAACCCCATGGCCTGGCTGACCCGGGTGGAGTTCGACGTGAACGCGGTGCGCCTCATGGTCGGTCTGCAGGCCAACAACCAGGCGGAGCTTGAAGCCTACCTCGACTGGGGGCAGGCCTTCGTGCGCCATACCCCGAGGGCCAATATCTACGCCAACATGGTGATCGCCCTCAATGCCCTGGGGCGCACGGCGGAGGCGGACAACCTGCGGGCAAGCGCCCTGATGCTCTATCCGGGTGAGCCTTTGCTCACCGTGTCGGCCGCAAGAAAGGTGGCCGCGACCCTGGAGCGCAAGCCCTCTTCATGAGGGCCGTCTCAACCCGTTTAACCTCACGGCCGCCTTTGCGGCCGTGATGGTTTTTGTGCCCGCCTCGTTGAAGGGGGAGGGGGCTGGTTGCCAAAGAGGTTCCCGGCCATCCCTTCACCTCGCCTGCGCACCGAGGCCGTTTTGCTGTACAAGGTTGCAGCAAGGGTTTCATCGGCTCGCAAAAATGGGGTTATCTGCTGGACGGCGCAAGCGCCTTGGCTAAGATAACCGTCTTAACGTCTTGTTTGGCAAGGGAGTATGACATGGAGATAGTACTAGGCCCATTAGAGGCCCGCGTGATCGGCTGCCTGATTGAGAAAGAGATCTGCACGCCGGATCAGTACCCTCTCTCGCTCAATGCACTGGTCAATGCCTGCAACCAGAAGAGCAACCGGGAACCCGTGCTGGAGCTCGCCGAGCTGGATATTCGCGCCGTGATCGACGAGCTGATCCGCCGCCGTCTGGTGGTCAATACCGCCGGTTTCAACGCCAGGGTGCCCCGCTATCAGCATCGTTTCTGCAATACCGAGTTCGGTGAGCTGAAGTTCTCGGCCCAGGAGCTCGGCATTATCTGCGAACTCTTGCTGCGTGGCCCGCAGACCCCGGGTGAGCTGCGCTCGCGCACCAACCGGCTGTGCAGCTTTGACGATGTGACCGAAGTGGATGCCGTGCTGGCCACCCTCATCGAACGGGGGCCCTATGTGGTGAAGCTGCCCCGTGAGCCGGGCAAGCGGGAATCCCGCTACGCGCACCTGTTCAGTGGCGAGGTGGATCTGCAGGCGCTGGCCGACGCGGCGCCCGCTGGCAACCTTGTGTCACCGGCGGCAGACAGACTGGCAGCGCTCGAAGAAGAGGTCGAGCACCTCAAGGGGCAGTTGCAGGGGCTGGAAGCCCGTCTGGCACGACTGGAAGGCTGAGCCAACAACCTGTCTCCAGAAGGCGCTGCGGCGCCTTTTTTGATGACAGCGCCCCTCCTGCAGCCCGTTGCCCGGTGGCAGGGGCGAGTGCCCTGTCAGCCTTGTCGCTCGCGTACCCATCAAAGGCGCCAGCTTTTTTGCACTATTTCGCGCTTAAGGGTCGAGCCGCCGCCGCTTTCCCGTTAAAATTCCGCCTTTGCACTTGCCCGTGAGTTCTGATGTCAGCCTTCACCCTCTCTTCAGATTGCCATGCCCTGCTGTGCGAGCTGCAATTGCAGCGCGCCGCCAGCACTCGTTACCTGCAAGACACCCTCTATGCCCCGGGCGTACCCGGGCGTGCGCTGCTCGACACCCTTGATCAGTTGCAGCAGTGGGGGCTTGTCCGTCAACGAACGGAGCAGCAGTGGAGTCTGACGGCAGAGGGAACCCTGACCCTGATCCTGGCGGTGCGTGCGGGGGAGTGCCCCATGCCGCAGTGGTCCCGCATCCCCTCGGTCACGGGCCTGGAGCGGGCACAGGAGGTGGTGCGCGAGCTCTGTCTGGGGGAGGCGGGGCAGATCCCGGCCTATTACCAGAGTGCCGAGCTCCTGAGCCTCCTGGATCTCCCCGATGCTCCCCGCCTGCTGGCAGGCTCCAGCCCCGCCTGGCAGGCCCTGCTGCTCGAGCACTTCGCCCTGCAGGCCCTGCTTGACGCAAAGCCTGACGAGGGCTGGCCGCTGGCAACGCTGGTCGCCTCCTGCTCCCCGGCGCTCTCTGGCCAGATCCAGGCTCGCGCCCGAGAATGGGAGTGGCTCTGCGGTTCCTTTGGGGGCGAGGTAACCACTCACTGGCCTGCACTGCAACAACTGGCGCAGCAGGGGGATGAGCAACCTCTGGCCGAGCGGCTGCTGGGGGCGCTTGGCCAGTGGCAGGGGCAAGAGGCGTCGCCTTGGCCCCGGATGTTCAGCGCCCTGCTCTGGCTCGGCTGGTTGCAACAGGCAGATCCGGTGCAGGGGAGCGAGCAGCGCAAGAAGTGGCAGCGCAGTCTGGGCCATCACTCCCCCCTGCTGGCCGATCTGCTGGGGCAGTGGGCCGGAGATCGCCACGGACAGGCGGTCGGCCTGTTCGATACCCTGCAACTGCCGCTGGAGGAGCTCCACTGGGGTTACCTCTGGCTCGATCTCTGCGCCCTGGCGCGCCACGGCGAGCAGAGCCCCCAGGTGACCATATTGCACAAGTGGGACCTCTCCCACGTGCTGGACGCCGAGCCCCGGCATCGCCTGATGGCCTTCTGCCAGGATCTGCTGCGACTCCTGCTTGGCCGGGAAGCCGCCCATTGGCCCCTGCGCGCGTTGCGTCCTGCTCAAGGGGAGGAAGAGGATGCCACCGAGGAGGAAGGCAAGGCCCCCGCCTCGGCAAGCTGGCTCAACTGGCTGCAGGGGTTGGGACGCTCGAGCGGGGTGCGCAAGCCCCAGGAGCGGCTGGTCTGGCTGCTCCACGCGGAGGGGCCTGAGCTTGAGTGCAAGATCCAGAAGCAGAGCACCAAGGGGGAATGGACCGCCGGGCGAAGGGTCGCTCCGGCCCTGCTTTCCACCCAGTACGCCAGCCTGCTGGACGAGGCGGACTGGGCACTGGTGCGCACCCTGCCGCGCAACATGGGCAAGCTGCCCCGGGATGCCTGGGTGCCCCTGGCAAACCATCCTCGCCTCTTCAATGCCAAGGGGCAGAAGCTGCAACTGGCCGTCAGCGCCCCCCTGCTGCAACTGGTACAGAGCGGGGAGGGCATGAGCGCCAGACTACATCCTGCTCCCGCCGCCCGCGGTGCGCACATCGTCCCCCTGGCTCAGGATTTGTGGCAGCTTATTCTGACACCGCAGGCACTGCTGGACAGATTACCGGCCCTGGAGGCCATTCCGGCATTGCCGCCGGCCGGGCTCGAGGAGCTGCAACGCACGCTGGATGCGATCCCCCATCTTCCCTGGCACAGCCAGGTGGCGGGGCTCAGGGGCAACGCCGAGCTGGCCCCCTGGCCCGGCGTTCCCTCCGTCCTGCTCGACTGGCAGGAGGGGCAGCTCGTGGTCCAGCTGGTGACCCGGGAGGGGGACCTGCCTCCCTTGCCTCTGGGCAAGGGGGAGGCCATCGTGCGCCAGGGTATCCGGGAGTATCACTACTGGCAGCGGGATCTGGCTGCCGAGAAGGACGATGCCCAGCGCCTTCGCAACCAGTTGCCCATCGGCCTGCCCGGCAACGAGTGGAAGCTGGACGGGGAGCAGGCGCTCACCCTGGTCAACGCCCTGCCGGAGCTGGTGGACGCCGGTGTGGTGGTGCACTGGCACCAGGACAGCGCCCGCCTCAAGAGCCTTGATGAGGCGGCCCTGAGCCTGCGCATCGAGCGGCGTCAGGACTGGTTCCAGGTGGAGGGCGCGCTCTCGCTGGACGAGCACCAGATCCTCGATCTTCGCCTCATCCTGCGCCAGCTGACCCCGGGCCAGCGCACGGTGCAGCTCGACGAGAAGACCAGCCTGATGCTGAGCGACAAGCTGGTGGAACGCCTCACCGTGCTCGGCGCCATGCTGGACAACGAGCAGCGCATCAACAACAAGCTGGCCTATCCGCTGGCCCGCCTGCTCTCCGTCATCACCACCGAGGGGGATGCCGCCTGGCAGAATCTCCAGCAGGAGTGGCAGCAGGAGGTGAGCTGTCCCCCCGAGCTGCTGACGGCGCTGCGGGACTATCAGAAGGAAGGGGTACGCTGGATGGCGACCCTGGCCCATCACGGCTTTGGCGCCTGTCTGGCCGATGACATGGGCCTGGGCAAGACCTTGCAGGCCCTCATCGTGCTGCGTATGCGCCAGCACCTGGGCCCGGCGCTGGTGGTGGTGCCCAAGTCAGTGGTCACCAACTGGCAGGAGGAGGTGGCCCGCTTTGCCCCCGAGCTCGAGGTGGTGGTGTTCGACCATCCCGCCGAGCGGGAGACCCTGATCCAGGGGGCCAGGGCCGGACAGATCGTCCTGGTCAACTACGGCATGCTCGGCAGTCTCTCCCAGGCGCTCAAGTCCCGCCGCTGGTCGAGCATGGTGCTGGATGAGGCACAGCAGATCAAGAATGCCGGTACCCAGCGCGCCAAGCTGCTGTTCCAGCTCGACGGGGATTTTCGCCTCGCCCTCTCCGGCACCCCCATCGAGAACCATCTGGGGGAGCTGTGGAGCCTGTTCAGCTTCATCAATCCCGGCCTGCTCGGGAGCCTCGGGGAGTTCAAGCGCCGCTTTGGCAAGGCGGTCAAGGATCCCCAGCACATGGCGATGCTACGGGCGGTGATCAGCCCCTTCATCCTGCGCCGCCTGAAGCAACAGGTGCTGACGGAGCTGCCGGACAAGACCGAGATCATCCATCACATCAGCCTCTCCCCCGAGGAGCGTCAGCTCTACGAGGCGACCCGGCGCGAGGTGGTGCAGCAGGTGCAAAGTGCCGATGGCCGTGCCCTGATGCATGTGCTGAGCGGCCTGACCCGGCTGCGCCGACTCTGCTGCTCCCCCCAGCTGGTGATGCCGGAGTGGTCCCAGACCAGCAGCAAGCTGGACGAGGCGATGGCGCTGCTGGACGAAGCCATCGATGGTGGCCACCGGGTGCTGGTGTTCAGCCAGTTTGTCGATCTGCTGAGCCTGCTGCGCAGCCGTATCGAACAGCGGCAGTGGGACTACTGCTATCTGGATGGGGGCTGCTCGGCCAAGTCCCGTCAGGAGTCCATCCTGCGTTTTCGCCATGAAACGGTGCCGCTCTTCCTCATCAGCCTCAAGGCGGGGGGCACGGGCCTCAACCTGACCCAGGCCGACACCGTGCTGCACCTCGATCCCTGGTGGAACCCGGCGGTGGAGGATCAGGCGAGCGATCGGGCGCACCGCATGGGCCAGACCCAGCCGGTGACCGTCTATCGCCTGGTGTGCGAGCAGACGGTGGAGGAGAAGATAGTGGCGCTGCACGACGAGAAGCGGGCACTGGCCGACGGCCTCCTGAGCGGCCAGTCCGAGGTGAAGGGGCTGGATGTGGAGAGCCTGCGGGCACTGCTGATGAGCTGACGGCGGGCTGTCGCTCGATGTGACAAGGGGAGCATCCGTGATGCTCCCCTTGTCGTTTGTGGCGGTGCCGAGCCTGCGCTACCCCTGATAGAGGTAGAGGTGCAGCCGCTCTATGATGGGGTCACCGCCAATCTTGCGATCCCGGCGTGCCTGGCGCAGCTTGGGCGGGTAGTGGCCCAGATGGGTGACGGCCGGCTGGGTATCGGAGCAGAGCAGCAGGGGAAGGCTCGCCTTGATCTGCTGCTTGCGGGGCTCCCGGTCCTGCCAGAGCAGGTTGATCATGGGGTGGGTCTTGACCGGCCTGCGGATCCGCAGGGCGGCATCCGCCGGCAGGCGGCGAATGTCGTATACCTCCTGATCCACCATCTTGCTCCACTCTTCGTTGTCAAAGAGCGCCGGTACATACCGGCGGCTTCGCTCCAGCATCTCCAGTACCTGCTCCCGGCTGAGGCGGCTGATGCTCTGCTTGTCGGCCCAGGTGAAGCCCAGTGAATGGAGATCCCCCTGAAGCCAGGTCAGCTTGCGATAGACCTGCAGGGTGATGACGCCGGGCAGGGCACCGTGCACCAGCTCGAACTTCTCGTCCCGCCCGCCCGCCGCCTGCACCATGGCCTTGAAGGCGAGCTTGTGCGCGTTGATCTCCTCGATGACGGGGGCCAGCTCCCTGGCGCAGGCGGCAGGAAAGCGCAGCCAGCCGGGCAGACGGTGGGTCGCCTTGGTGGAGCAGCCGGGGCGGGCGCTGTGGTCCTGAAAGGCGGCGAGGGTGGCGGCCAGGGCCGCCTCGCCCGAGAGATAGCCCACCTCGATGGCCTCGATGGGCTCATGCTCTTCCCCCTGGGCCACGGCCGGGAGGGGATAGACATGAGCCTCCAGCAGGTCGAGCTGGCCCAGTTGCCGGGCAAGGCGTGCCAGCGACGCCTCCAGCAGGGCCATCTGTTGACGCAGGGCGGCGGTGGGGGTAAAGGTGTCCATCGGCAGATCCTGTGTGTGCCGCTCCCCTGTTCAGCATGGTATTGGGACAACGTGGGGAGGCAGCATGATAAACCACTGTATAAATAACCATACCAGTATGATGGCAGGGTGCCAAGTGTCCGGTGCCACCCTGACGATGGGGGTGACATGGGGGCATCCGGTTCAGGTTGCCTATTCGTATCTTTTTGTTAAATAACGATCTTGTTGCGATCTGTTTGTTAACAAAACCTGGTGACTGAGAGTTTGCACCCTACTGACTCGCCGTCGTGCCGTGCATAGCTAGCGTGGGAAAGTGCATAGTTAGAAGTGGGTGGCGCAGGAGAAAATGCTGCCAGGTTGAAAGGGGGAAAGTTTCAGCATTATTTCATTTTAAAATCATATGGTTATGGCTCTTTCCTTAGCGATATCAACCATTACTTTTACTAATGTTATGTATCAAAATTCGTCAATTGAGGCACCTCCCCGCCCTGACTAAGCTTTGCGCATCAAATCCGAGCCTTGCGCAGAACTAGAGAGAGGAGCCATATCATGGCCAACATGACTTATACCGAAGCCGGTTACCAGCATTCCAGCGAATCGAATCTGGTTGCTCGCGTCAAGATGACCGTCCTGACATGGCTGGAACGCAGCCGCAGCCGTCGCCAGCTCTCCGAGCTGCCCGCCTACCTGCTCAAGGACATCGGTCTGAACGAAGCCGACCGCTATCAAGAGACCACCAAGCCGTTCTGGCGTGGTTGATCAGCCGGGCATGGATGCCTTGTTTTTCTGCTGATACCAGGGGCATGATGCCCACCCGTCTGCCGAAGGCATGCTGCCTTCACCTGTCGATACCCGTTCACTGATTTCCCTCTCCCGTGTTTCCCCCCGCTTGACCCTGTTGCATGAGTTGTCACTCATTCTCGCCACTTTTGTATCCTTACTGTTTGAATTTGTTTAAAAACTGATTTTAAGCCCGGTTGCCTTGCGTATAATCCGGCCATGGCATTCCAGACTAAAGGGTGAGACGGATGATTCCCCAGCATGACTTTTTGGCCCTGACGCGCCGCCATGAGTGGCAGCTCGAGCCTTTCGCCTTCAATCTGACCGACGGTACCCGGGTGAGCGTGTGGGATACCGGCGTGATCTGCCTGGAACCCGCTTCCGAGGCGGGGCAACCCGGGCACAAGGACATCGTCCTCTCCTGCGGCATCCACGGCAACGAGACAGCCCCCATCGAGATCTGCAACCAGTTGCTGACCCGGTTGCTCGCAGAGGAGCTCAAGGTTCGTCACCGGGTGCTCTTCCTCTTTGGCAACCCCGCCGCCATGAACCAGGGGGTGAGGGAGGTGGAAGAGAACATGAACCGCCTCTTCTCGGGCGCCCACAGCAAGGGGGAGGGGCTGTGCAACCGGGAGCGCATCCGCGCCATGCGTCTGGAGCAGTATGTGAGCCGCTTCTTTGCCGACTCGGGCAGGCCCCGTTACCACTACGATCTCCATACCGCCATTCGCGGCTCGCGCCACGAGAAGTTTGCCGTCTATCCCTTCCCCCACGAACGCCCTCACTGCAAGGAGCAGGTACGTTTCCTCGGTGCCTGCGGCGTGCGCACCATACTGCTCTCGAGCGGCCCGACCACCACCTTCAGCTATTACAGCTCGCACCAGCACGGCGCCCATGCCTTTACGGTGGAGCTGGGCAAGGTGCGGCCCTTCGGTGAAAACGACATGACTCGCTTCATCGAGGTGCGCCAGACATTGCAGGAGCTGGTGACCCAGGATGAGGTGGCCTTCGAGCCATGGCGAGCCGATGACTTCACCCTTTTTGCCATAGATCGGGTGATCAACAAGCAGTCGGAGCAGTTCCGCTTCCTGTTTGCCAGCGATGTGGACAATTTCACCGAATTTCCCCAGGGTTTTGTGCTGGCAGAAGATGGGGATCGGCAATACAGGGTAGAGAAACCGCGGGAAGCGGTGGTCTTCCCCAACGCCAACGTGGCCATCGGACAGCGCACCATGCTGCTGGTGGTACCCACCCGTTTGTGGGAGTGAATTGACGCCTTTTTGTCATGCTGATCCTGCGCCACGGGCGGTGGCAAGCAGCATGGCGGTGATGGGTATGATCCCGAACTCGATATGACAGGGAGCCTGAACAGGCTCCCTTCTTTGTTTATGCTCGCCGAAAATTCCGATTACCTTCGAAAATAAAAGAAGTTTCTACTGGTCTTACCTGGATGAATCTCGTTGCCCTTTGGTTAACATGTTGTTTACATTTTAAATGTCACCTCATGGTGGTGACGCTGACAACGGCAAGGAGCCAGTTATGACCCATGTCGACATCCCCTTCCTTCGTTACCTCGATGAGGAGGGGCGCCCGGTCGCGACACTGCCGACCTGGCTGGACAAGGCGATGCTGCACACCTTCTACCGCAACATGGTGATGGTGCGCAGTTACGACAAGAAAGCGATAGCACTGCAGCGAACCGGCAAACTCGGCACCTTTCCCTCCCATCTCGGGGCGGAAGCGGTGGGGATCGGGGTCGGGCTCGCCATGCAGCCAGAGGATGTCTATGTGCCCTACTACCGGGACATGCCCACTCTCTACGTGAGGGGCGTGCCCATGGAGCAGAACCTGCAGTATTGGGGCGGCGATGAACGGGGCAGTGTCTTCTACAAGGCCGATGGCGAGTTGTCGGAAGACTTGCCCATCTGCGTTCCCATCGCCACCCAGATCACCCATGCTGCCGGCATCGCGGCCGCCTTCAAGCTGCGCAACCAGCCCAGGGTCGCCGTGGTAACCATCGGCGATGGCGGCACCTCCAAGGGAGATTTCCTTGAGGGGCTCAACTGTGCCGGTGTCTGGCATCTCCCCATGGTGATGATCATCAACAACAACCAGTGGGCCATCTCGGTGCCGCGCAAGTTGCAGTCGAGCGCGCCCACCCTGGCCCAGAAGGGCATAGGGGCCGGGGTGCGCAGCCTCCAGGTGGACGGCAATGACGTGGTGGCGGTCTATGAGGCGACCCGCGCCGCCGTCGAGCGAGCTCGCAGCGGCAAGGGGCCGACGCTCATCGAAGCCGTCAGCTACCGGCTCGGGGATCACACCACCGCCGATGATGCGACTCGCTATCGTGACGGTGCCGAGGTGGAAGCGGCCTGGGCCAGGGAGCCGGTCAAGCGGCTGCGCCAGTTCATGTTTGAGCGGGGCTGGTGGGACGAGCAGCAGGAACAGGCGCTGCTGGCAGAGGCGGGCCGGGAAGTGGAACGCGCCGTTGCCGCCTATGAGGCCATCACGCCCCAGGCGCCGGAGACCCTGCTCGATTACCAGTTTGCCGAGCTGCCGAAGGCCTATCTTGCCCAGCGCCAGCGCATCATCGCCAAGGGCATGCAGCAGAGCGGGGAGGGACTATGAGCGATATCACGCTGCTCGAAGCGATCAATCTGGCATTGCACCACGAGATGGCACGCGATCCTGATGTGGTGGTACTGGGGGAGGATGTGGGGGTCAACGGCGGTGTGTTTCGCGCCACTGTGGGGCTTCGCGATAAATTCGGGTTCAAGCGAGTTATCGATACGCCGCTGGCCGAAGGACTCATCGCCGGGGTGGCGGTGGGCATGGCGACCCAGGGGCTCAAACCCGTGGCCGAATTCCAGTTCCAGGGCTTCATCTTCCCGGGCATGGAGCAGATCATCTGCCAGGCGGCACGGATGCGAAACCGGACCCGTGGCCGCATCACCTGTCCCATCGTTTACCGCTCCCCCTACGGCGCCGGCATCCATTCACCCGAGCACCACAGCGAGAGCGTCGAGGCCCTGTTTGCCCATATCCCCGGGCTGCGGGTCGTGATCCCTTCGAGCCCGAAGCGGGCTTACGGCCTGCTGCTGTCGGCCATTCGGGATCCGGATCCCGTGATGTTCTTCGAGCCGGATCGCATCTATCGCTCCATGAAGTCGGATGTGGTGGATGACGGCGTCGGCCTGCCGCTGGATGTCTGCTTCACCCTGCGTCCCGGCCGGGACATCACTGTGGTGGCCTGGGGTGCCTGCATCCAGGAAGTCATGCGTGCGGCGCACCTGCTGGCGGAGCAGGACATCCAGTGCGAGGTGCTGGATCTTGCCACCATCAAACCCCTGGACATGGAGAGCATCCTGACCTCGGTACGCAAGACCGGGAGGCTGCTGGTGGTACACGAAGCCTGTGGCAGTTTCGGGGTGGGTGCCGAAATCGTGTCCCAGGTGACCGAAGAGGCGATGACTGCCCTCAAGGCGCCGCCAAGACGTCTCACCGGCGTGGATGCCGCCGTCCCCTACTATCGCAACGAGGAGTATTACCTCATCACCGAGCAGGAGATCGCGCAGGCGTCTCGGCAACTGATGGAGAACCAGTGGCTATGACGCGCGACAGGTACGGATGCGCAAGTGCCTGGGCCACAGGGCTCCATGGTGTCTGTCAATGTTTGGTGATGTCCCAGCAGAGGGAGAGCAGGTCATGAAATTTTTCAAATTGCCGGATCTGGGCGAAGGACTGGCCGAGGCCGAGATCGTCGAGTGGAAGGTGAGCGCCGGTGATACGGTGCAGGTAGATCAGGTACTGCTGTCGGTGGAGACAGCCAAGGCGCTGGTGGATGTGCCCTCACCGGTGGCCGGGGTCATCGCCAGATTGTGCGGGCAGGAGGGGGACATCCTCCACATCGGGGCACCGCTGGTGGAGTTTGAAGGGGGCGAGGATGACGGCACCGTCGTTGGCAAGGTCAGCGCCCATCAGCAGCATATCGAGGATCATTTCGTGGTGGGGGCCATGGCGCCCGGCGGCACGCTGGTGCAAGCCATGCCAGCGGTACGTCTGCTGGCGCAAAAACTGGTACTGGACATCGACAAGGTCAAGGGAACCGGCAGCGCTGGCATGGTGACCGAGCAGGATGTGCAACAGGCGTTCGAGGCCCAGCAGGAGAGCGGCAACGAATTCCTGAAAGGCTCGCGCCGGGCCATGGCCAAGGCGATGGAGCTCTCGCACCGGACTGTGGTGCCGGTGAGCATCACCGACGAAGTCGACTTGCGCCACTGGCGCCCGGATGAAGATGTGACGGTGCGCCTCATCAAGGCGATCGGCGTGGCGTGTCGGGCCGAACCCTCCATGAATGCGTGGTTTGACGGAGAGACTCTGTCGCGGCGTCTGTTCAGGGAGGTCAATGTGGCCATCGCGGTCGACTCCAAGCATGGGCTCTATGTGCCCGTGATGGAGAACGTGGCAGAGCGGGACCCGGCTGACATACGGCAGGGGCTGGATCGGATGATCGCCGATGTGAAGGCCCGTGCCGTGCCGCGGGACATGCTGCAGGGGGCAACCATCACCCTCACCAACTTTGGCGCCATCGCTGGCCGTTACGCCAGCCCCATCGTCACACCACCCCAGGTGGCCATCATAGGAGCGGGCAAGTTGTTCGAGAAGGTGGTGTTCATCCACGGCGAGGCGCGCCCGGTGCGTGCACTCCCTCTGTCGATGACGTTTGACCACAGAGCCTGCACCGGTGGAGAGGCGGCTCGCTTCCTCAAAGCCCTGGTTCAGGCACTGGAGTCGGCACAGGTCTAAACCGCCGTACCCCGCCGCTGGCGGGGTACAAATTTGTTTGCGTAATCGACAAAGGCACGTATAATCTCAACCAGCTTGAAAGGGCGATAGTTATGTCAATGAATATGATGTTTTACATCTTTTCCTGTTGTTCATAAGTAATCCCGTTTTTTGAGCTTTACCCGCTGAAAAGCATAAGTAATTATTTTGAATACAGGTTTAAAGATATGTCTAACATGATCACCGGTACCGTTAAGTTTTTCAACGAAACCAAAGGTTTTGGCTTCATCCAGCAAGAAAACGGCCCGGACGTTTTCGTTCACTTCAGCGCCATCCAAGGTAACGGCTTCCGTACCCTGGCTGAAGGTCAGCGCGTACAGTTCTCTGTGACCCAAGGTCAAAAAGGCCCGCAGGCTGAGAACGTAACTGCTCTGTAATTCTTGCAGAATTTAAGAAAGCCGTGGTACCTCTGGTGCCACGGCTTTTTGTTTTCATGGCTTCTCAATACGCGTCATGACCCTGCTCTCCTCCCTCTTGCTGACCGTGGCGTTGACCGGTCAGGCCAGCACGCCAACGCCGGATCCTGCGGTGAATGATGCCGTGTCCGTGTGTCAACAGTTTGTACATGTTCGTCTGGGAAACGCGGTGAAACCCGATGAGATCAGGGTACAGCCGGTGCCAAAACGGGCGGGAGAGTGGCTGGTCGATGGCAAGATAAAAGGACCCGAAGGTCCTTTGCTGTTTGCTTGTCTGCTGCGACAAGGAGAGCGCTGGGAGTTGCTCAACTTCTCGCTCTGGGCACCACAACCGCTCAATTCGGCTTGAGTGCGACCAGCAGGTGTTGGAGATGCTCCAGCATGGTCATGCCGAAAGGGGTCAGATAGCCGCCATCTGCCGCGGTGATCAGGCCCTGGCTGTGCAGGCGCGCTGCCGCCTGGCAAAGCGCTTCCGACATGTCGCTGCGCAGCTTGATCCCCAGGCTCATGTTGGCCGGATCAAAACACGCCAGTATTTTCAGCTCATTCACAAAATCGTCAGAAACCTGGTTGATCCCACTCATGGATGCACTCCTTACGCTAAAGATGTATGCAACCTAGCATCCCCGGTGCCTCTTTAGTGGGCGCTGGCTCAAACAATTGGCCTTTATCGGGGCCGCTCTGGTTCAAACGCTGCTTTTTTGGACGCTATCTATCACCGGCCCGGCTGGACGCAAACGCCCCCAGCAAGGCAAACATGCTAGAATGGCACCCTCGTTCACCCTCATGACCAGGCGTGATGCCAGGTCATCTTGTTCAAGGCGCGTCTCATGATCACTGTTACTCTGGTCTCTCTGCTGCACTCTCTGGGTCCCCGTTTTCCTGTTTATGCTCCCTCCTTGCTGCTCCCTCTCCTGGCGCAACATCAAGGAGATCTCTGGCTGCCGGCCATTCGTGGGGAAGACGTGACAACCCTGCGCCAGCATGGCAAGGATGCCCAGAGTCTGGCTACCTTGTCGGCAGGCTGGTGTGAATTCGCGGCCCAGAGCAAAGAGACGCCGGAGCTCGATGCGCTGGCAAGCTACGATGAGGAGATGCTGGACAACCTGCAGATGTACTGGCGCCACCCGAGCAAGATAAACAGCCCGATCACCGATAACCTGTTCGAGCTGCGCCGCGAGGTGGTGGACGAGGCCCATGGCGGCAAGCTGGTTGCTGCCTGGAGTGCCGCCCAGCAAGCACGGCTTGAGCAGATCATGGTGGGGGCTGCTTCGGGGCGGGATCAGCTCTGCTTTGTGGAAGTGGAGTCCGCCTATTGGCTGAGGGAGCGACTGGGTGAGACCGCGGGACTCCGGCTGTTGACCCCCGAGCTGGGGTGAGGTGATGGAAAGACGGATGACCCATTACTCCTGCTGGACAAGGGGTCGGCAAGATGTGAACATGTCGCCCTTTAATGAACGAGAGACTTGACCGATGAGCTATGAACTTAGCGACACCGAGCGCAATGCCGCGCTGCAACTGAACGCCGATTACCGCTTTGATCACTTCATCAGCAAGCTGGTCGAGCACGAAGAGCTGTTTGTCCTGACCGACGAACACGGCGTCATGATGCTGACGACCGAAGAGGAAGACTGCATCCCGGTATGGCCGCATCCCGACTACGCCGAGGCCTGGGCCGAAGGGGAGTGGGCCGAGTGCAAGCCGCAATCCATCACCCTCAAGGTGTGGCTGGATCGCTGGGTGGACGGCATGGAGCAGGATGATCTCTGCGTGGCCGTGTTCCCGACGCCGGATCAGGAAGGCATTGTGCTGGACCCGGCCGACGTCGCCGACGCCATTGCGCAAAAGCAGGCCAAACGCGGCTGAGCGCCCTCTGCCTGGTGCCATCCCGGTTGTAACAAAGACCCCGCCAATGTGCGGGGTCTTTTGTTTTGGGGCTGACGGTGCCAGCTGCCCTATTTTTGCTGGTAGGTGGTATCCGTGATGGTCACTGGCGGGAAGGTCTGCCCCCCTTTGATGGCGGCCCGGGTCTGCGCCTTTGCCGCTTCGTCAATCCAGAGCAGGCCGCCGAAGCTGTAACCCGAGTTGGAGCCGTCGAGGGGCCAGTAGAGCAAGTCGCTCTGGGGGGTTGCCGGCACCTTGGGCAGGCGTATCCAGCGCCAGGCGCCGGCCCGGGTATAGGGCACCTGATAGGCGGGGACGAAGCTGGCGAGCTCATAGAGTCGCTGCTGGATCTGGCGGGAGAGGTCGGCCTTCTTGCCGAAATCGAACGCCTTGTCGTATTGCTCCACCAGGGCAGAGATCCTGTCGTCATCGATGTTCATGATGTTGTTGGTCTGGGGCTTGTTGGCATTGACCTTATGGAAGTGTTCCCAATAGGCGGGATAGCGACCACCGCTCCAGGCCATCCAGGCACTCTGGTGTTTTTTCTCCAGCATGGATTTGAAGCCGGAAGACGCATCCATCAGATTGAGCTCGAGGTTGAGCCCCGCCTTTTTCGCCTCTTCCCGCAGCAGGGTGAGGCGTTGTGCATGTTCCGCCGTGGTGTAGGTGATGCTGAGGGAGAGGGGCTGGCCCTTATCGTTTCGCAAGATGCCATCCGGCCCGGTCTTGGTAAAGCCCGCCTTGGCAAAGAATTCGCGAGCAAGTGCGGGATCGAAGGGGCGCGCCTTGAGGTCGGTATTGGTGAAATCTCCCTGGCCCGAGCCATAGGTGTTGAGACGCTGGTAGTCCCCCCGCAGCAGGGTCGCGATCATCTTGTCCAGGGCGAGGGCGTGCTGGATGCCGAGTCTGACGTCGAGATTGCTCAGCAAGGGATCGGCGGTGTTGAGATAGAGCCCCATGGGGGGCTGAGGCGTCTGGTTGTAGAACCAGAGTCGCTCGATATAGCCCTTCTCGAATTCGGCGGTCTTGCTCTTGTCATGCCACCAGTTGGGCATCACGAGTGGGAAGGTGTCGAGCTCACCGCGCAGGAAGTGCTGCCAGGCGATGTTCTGATCCCTGAGCACCTTGATCTCGATGCGATCCGGATTGAAGCGGTGCTGGAAGTAGCGCTCGTCGTTCCCCCACCAATCCTTGACCCGGTCGAAGGTAACCGACTTGCCCTTCCTGAGCTCGCCAATCTGGTAGGGGCCGGTGACCGGCAGCACCTTCCAGTTGTACTCCTTGACCCAGTTGGCGGTCAGCTTGATGGCGTGGCTGGGCTCCGGGGTGAAGGGGAGAGCTTCGAGCAGATCTTCCCGGCTCTTCTCGGTGCCGCTGGTGATGGCGAGGGTGTGATCGTCAAACTTGGTCACTTCGCTTATCTGGGTGCTGTAGTAGTTGTTGTACCAGGGGTCGTTGATCTCCTTGCTGCGCATCATCTTGAGGGTGAAGACCCAGTCGTCCGCAGTGACGGGCTGGCCGTCCGACCAGCGGGCCTTGGGGTTGATACGAAAATAGAGCGTCTTGTTATCCGCGCCGAAAGCCCACTGGTTGGCCAGCATGGGGATGGGATTGCGCGTCACGGGATGGGTGCTCAGGAGCGGCAGGTTGGTCTCGCGCACGTAGGCCGCAAAACCGCCGTTGGAATCCGGCCCGTATTTGCGCAAGGTGAGCGGAAAGCTCGACATGAAATCCCGGAAGGTGCCGCCTCGCTTGGCCTCGGTGTCTGCATAGACGGGATCGGTGTCGTTGCTCTCCCATTTGAGATCTGCCGGCAGGGTGGCACTCCAGCCGAACGGGCTCCAGCAGAAGGGGAGCAGCATGGCCGTGACCCGCATGATGCCTGGTAAAGAGGGGATGATCGAAAATGACGGATGACGCATGTCCTTGCTCTCCTGATGATGGCATCCTGCCGAAATAACGGGGTGGGCCCAAGAGGGCCTGACCCATGATGGGAAGTTTCCCGGGCGAGGTCAATCCTCGGTTTGGGTCTTCAAGAAGCGCATCTTGCCCCCCAGCAGATGCACCACGAAGCCGAGCAGCACCAGACCCGAGCCCAGCCATTGCAGGGGAGTGGGGTGTTCATCGAGCAGCAGGGCGGCGGCCACCATGCCGACACAGGGAACCAGCAGGGAGAGGGGTGCAACCTGGGCCACCGGATAGCGCATCAGCAGCCTCCCCCACAGGCCATAACCGAGCCAGGTGGCGATAAACGAGAGATAGAGCACGCACAAGACGCCCTGCCAACGGATGTTGAGCAGGCTGCTTGCGATGAGTTCGGGCCCCTCGAACAGCCAGGAGAGCGCGAAGAAGGGCAGGATGGGCACCAGCCCGCCCCAGGCGACCAGGCTCGGCAGAGAGGTGCGATAGCGCAGACCTATCTGGCGATTGATGACGTTGCCAAGGCCCCAGCAGGCGGCTGCGCACAGCGTCAGCACAAACCCGATGAGGGTGAGGTTGCCCTCGCCATGGGTGGCAATGAGATAAAGACCTGCTCCCGCCAGCGGCAGTGCCACCCAGTGGTGGGGCTGCCAGCGCTCTCCCAGCCAGATCATGGCGAACAGCAGGGTGAAGACCACCTGGGATTGCAGCACCAGGGAGGCCATGCCGGCGGGCATGCCGAATTTCATGGCGCAGAACAGGAAGGCAAACTGGCCCAGGCTGATCGCACCGCCATAGGCCAGCAGCCAGCGCCAGGGCATGGCAGGCCTGGGGACCAGCAGAATGGCGGGGAAGACGACTCCGACGAAACGCAGTGCTCCCAGCAGCAGTGGGGGGATGCCTTCCAGCCCCCACTTGATGGCAACGAAGTTGAGTCCCCAGCAGAGAATGACCAGGGCGGCCAGACACTTGTCCTTGGTTTGCATGCAGCATCCTTGTTTGAGCGGCGCCGGCACGGCAGGGCGCCGAAGGGGTCGAGCATACCTGCTACAGGGTGGGCACCGTCAAGGGCGCAGGTGTCTGCCGGGCGAGTGCGGGCGGGCTAAGCTAAAAGTGAGAGCCCGGATTGACGGGCTGGCGTCGATGGCTGACCGGAGGTATTCCATGAGCGACCATACCCTGCTGCCCCATGGTGAAGACTTGCGCCGCGCGGTGCGCTGGCTCAGCGAACACCATCAACACGACATCCGGGCCATCGAAGAGGCCTGCCTGCGCTTCGATCTCTCCCCGCTGGATGAGGAGTTCCTGATTCGCCATTGCCGCGAGCAGCCGCCAACAAGCCGGACAGGTTAGACGAAGTTGGCCAGGTTGATGCCAAACTCCTTGGGGTCCACCGTGCTCTCTATGGTCTCCTGAACCCCGTTTTTGGCGAGATCCAGCCACTGCACCTCGAGATAATGGCGATGGCCTGCGTGATAGATCACCTTGACCACGGGCTTGAGCGGTTGCTGTTCGTTGCGCTGCATCACGATGGCCAGGCGCTGGTTGGAGAGCTGCACCAGGGTACCCACCGGATAGACCCCCATGCACTTGATGAACCTGGTTACCAGGTCGGCATCAAAATGCAGATCAACCCCCTTGAGCAGAATGCGAAACGCCTGGGTTGGCTGCATGCCCTGTTTGTAGACCCTGTCTGCCGTCACCGCATCGTAGACATCGACGATGCCGCTCATACGGGTGTAGAGGGAGAGCTGATCCCCCTTGAGGCGCCGCGGGTAGCCGGTGCCATCGATCCGCTCGTGATGGTTGGCGGCCACCTCCAGCATGATGGGGGTGATGCCGGCGGTGGCGGCCAGGATGTCGTGGCTGTGGACCACGTGCTCGCGCATCACCTCCAGCTCCTCATCGGTGAGCTTGCCCGGTTTGTTGAGCACCTCGTCCGGGGTCATGATCTTGCCCACGTCGTGGAGCAGGCCACCCAGGGTCAGCTCCTTGAGCACGCTGCGATCCAGCCCCAGGTAGCGGCCGAAGTTCGCCAGGAGGATGGCGACATTCATGGAGTGCTCCATCAGGTAGGCATCCTTGGCACGGATCCGCGCCAGACAGAGCATGGCATCGCCGTGGGTGAACATGGTATCGACCATCTCTTCGGCCACGGCGGCAAGGGGCGTGATGTCGATGGGCTCTCCGGCCTTGAGATGGCGAATGAACTTGCCTTGCAGTTCGCGCGCTTCCTGATAGAGCCGACGGATCTTGAGCTCGCGCCCTTCACCACTGCCGATCTGACGAGAGGAGCCCGCCCCGTTTGTCACCACATCCGCCGGGCTTGCCGTGCCCCCTCCCGGCAGCTTGCTGCGGGCAAGATCCACCCGCACCGTCAGCACGCCGCGCCGGATCAGCGCCTCCACCTGTTGAGGGTTGGTCACCATGCCCGTCTGGGCAATTTCCATGGCGCCGGTCTGGCTGGCAATGGCAATGACATACATGCCAGGTTTCAACTGGCTGACGGGGATGACGGGGTGAGACTTCGTCGGCTTCATGGGTACATCCTGGGCTTATTATTATGTGTGATGTCGGTCTGCTGACGGCAGTCTATCACTGGCACATCATGGCGTCAGGCGCCATCTTGAGTCCCTGTCGCTTAGTACTGGTGTTGTCGAGTCTGACCGATATAATGTCGCCCCCAATCATGATGGATTCCGAGGTTTTTGCATGCGGCTCGACAAATTTCTTTGCGATTGCTCCGATTTGACCCGTTCCCAGGCGGGCAAGCTGATCCGTCAGGGGGAAGTGCTGGTAGACGGCGTGCTGGTCAAGCAGCCCGCCTTTCACATCAATGAGCAACACCAGATCGAGTTTGACGGTGTCACCTTGACCCTGAACCTGCAGAATCGCTACTTCATGCTGCACAAGCCGGAAGGATATGTCTGCTCCAACGAGGACCCGGATCACGCCACCGTGTTCCACCTGCTCGACGAGCCGGCCATGGGCAAACTGCATGTGGTGGGGCGCCTCGATCTCGATACCACCGGGCTGGTGCTGATCACCGATGACGGCCAGTGGTCCCATCGCATCACGTCGCCCCGGCACGAGTGCGCGAAGACCTACCATGTCTGGCTGGCTGATCCCGTGAGTGAAGAGGCTATCTCGCTCTTTGCCGACGGTATCTACCTGCGCAACGAGAACGACAAGACCCGCCCTGCGGAGCTGGAAATCCTAGACGAGCGGGAAGCACGCCTGACCATCCACGAGGGCAAGTATCACCAGGTGAAGCGGATGTTCGCCGCCATCGGCAACAAGGTGGTCGGGCTGCATCGGGAACGCATTGGCGATCTGGCTCTGGACGATGAGCTGGCACCGGGGGAATACCGGGAGCTGACCGAAGAGGAAGTGGCTCTGTTCTAGGGGCGCGATCGCCTCTCTCCCTGTCCGGCGCGGGGGAGCATCGGCGGCTCAGTGCCGCCGATGGGCGTGTTGGTCCTTCCAGCAGGATAGACGGGGCTCAGTTCCCCATTCCCAGCACCAGGGCCGTGCCCAGGGTGGCCAGCAGGGCTCCGGCCCAGGCGGGGAGCGAGGGACGCATCCCCGAGTGCCACCACAGCAAGGGCAGCAGAATGACCGGTGTGGTGGAAGACAAGATGGCCACCATGCCCACATCTCCCTGACGCAGGGCCACCAGGATCAGGGTCATTCCCAGCGTCATCGCCAGAAATCCGTTGATGCCTATCATGCCGAGCACCTGCCGGTTGATGGGGTTGTGCGGCATGGCGAGCGGCAGGCGCAGCGCCCGCAAGACGCAGTGTGCCAAGAGGGCGCTGGCCATGCGCACGCCGGAAGCGCTCACCGCGTCCACGGTGCCGCTCATCATCACCGGCTTGGCGATGATGGCTCCGAGGCTCTGGCACAGGGCTGCGGTGAGGCCAAGGGCTATGCCGACCACGAGGCGGCCGCGCACCTGCTCCCATTCGTTCTGCTGGTTGTCGCCACGACGACCAAACAGGATGGCGAGCATGACCCCGGCCAGGACCAGCAAGGCGCCTGGCAGGCGCCAACCATCGAGCCGCTCGCCAAAGAGCCAGAGCCCAAGCAGGGCGGAGAAGAGGGCGTGGCAGGAGAAGAGCAGACCGCTGCGCCTGGGGCCGAGTCGGTTCATGCAGGCAAAGAGGGCGGTGTCGCCGACGAAGATGCCGATGAGGCCGGAGAGGGCCAGCAGGGGAAGGGCGCTCTCGGTGAGGGTCTGCCAGCCTCCCGTCACCAGACTTGCGCTGGCCAGCATCAGGCTGACCAGGAACATCCGCCAGCGGCTGTAGGCAAAGGCCCCCAGATGGCGAGCCGGTTTGACGGAGATGAGGGCGGCGATCGCCCATAAACTGGCGGCAGCCAGCGCCAGCCATTCGTAACCCATAAAGACCCCTGAAACGGTAGACGACAACCGGACTTGCAGGCGACACATCACCCCGGGCCGATTGCCAACGGGGCAGGGGAGTGCGCCTTCTGGCGAGTGCGCCCACCCGTGGCGGCCGTGTCGTCATAAAACCTTGAAAAAAATAGCCCGAAAGACTCCCTCTATCGGGCAGGCCCGATACAATACGGGTCGTCTTCGGGGATAACAAGCGCGGCATGATGCATTCGGTTCCAGGCGCGCCGCCGGCCTTCCCCCCATTGCAGTCAAAAGAATTGAACGAGGTTGATGTCATGTTTTACCGTTTCGCCGCCAGGCCAGCCCGCCGCTGGCTCTCTCCCTTGCTGTTCGGGTTGATGGCGGTGCCGCCGCTTCAGGCTACTACCGTGGTGCAGCAGCCCGTGCTGTCGGACAGGCAGACCCTGGTCAAGGGCAATGGCGCCGAACCCGAGTCCCTCGATCCGGCCCTGATCCGCTCCGGTTTCCCGGGGGAGGTGGTGCTGGTGGACCTGTTCGAGGGGCTGGTGAGCGAGGATGGTCAGGGCAAGATAGTGCCCGCCCAGGCCCAGCGCTGGGAGACCAGCGAGGATGGGCTGGTGTGGCGCTTCTTCCTGCGCCCCCAGCTCAAATGGTCCAACGGCGAGCCCCTCACCGCCCGGGATTTCGTCTACGCCTGGCGGCGGCTGCTGAACCCGGCGCAGGCTTCCCCCTCCGCCGGCCTGCTGCTGGCGACCGGCATCAACAATGCCCAGTCCATCTATGCCGGGGCGCTCGACCTCGATGCCCTGGGGGTGGAGGCAGAAAGCGACCAGATCCTGAAAGTGACCCTGGAGCGCCCCGTTCCCTATTTCCTGCAACTGGTCAGCCAGCGTCCCTTCGTGCCGGTCAACGAGCGGGTCATCGCCCAGTTTGGCAAGCAGTGGACCCAGCCAGGCAAGATGGTGAGCAATGGCCCCTACAAGCTGGCGAGCTGGGTGGTGAACGAGCGCATCGAAGCCGAACGCAACCCCCAGTACTGGGATGACGCCCATACCCGGATCCAGCGGGTGACCTACCTGCCGCTCGCTTCCCAGCATGGGGAGCGGCTGCGTTATGAAGCGGGGGAGATCCAGCTCACCAACAAGGTGGCGCTGGAGTACTACCAGAAGACCATGCAGGAGGCACCGGAGCGGATCTGGGGTCTGCCGCTGCTTGGCACCTATCTTTACACTTTCAATCTCAATCGCCCCGAGTTGCAGGATGTGCGGGTGCGCCAGGCGCTCTCCATGGCCATCGATCGCCACCTGCTGACCGAGAAGGTGAGCGGCCAGGGGGAGCGCTCTGCCTGGTCACTGCTGCCCGCCATGCCGGGTTATGACGAGCTGGATATCCCCCTCTCCCGGGAAGACCAGCCGACCCGGTTGGCCCGGGCCGCCGTACTGTTGGCCCAGGCGGGCTACAACAGCGCACATCCCCTCAGGCTGACGCTGACCTACAACACGTCGGAGAACCACAAGAAGCTGGCCCTGGCGGTGGCGGCCATGTGGAAACCGCTGGGGGTCGAGGTCTCCCTCAACAACATGGAGTGGAATGCCTATCAGGTAGCCAAGGACAGTGGTGATTTCATGCTGGCTCGTTCATTTTTGTTTGGTGATTATGTCGAGCCTTCGTCCATGCTTGGCAGTTTCCGCTGCCAGGATCCCCAGAACGAGAGCGGCTACTGCAACCCCGCCTTCGATGGTCTGCTGCAGCAGGCTTCCGAGACCCTGGATGCCAACGCCCGGTCCGGGATCTATCATCAGGCCGAGCAACTGCTGATGGAGGAGGTGCCCGTCATCCCCGTCTATCACTACAACCAGATGCGACTGGTGGACCCGGCACTGCGCGGCTTGCCGAGCCGCAACCTCAAGGGCGCCATCGCCACCAAGGATCTCTATTTCAGCCAGCCATGAGGAGTGTGGAATGAAGATTGCCATTATCTCGGATCTGCACGGCAGTCTGACTGCCCTCGAGCAGGTGCTGGCGCAACTCGCTCCCTGGCAGCCTGATCACTATCTGCTGCTCGGGGATCTGCTCAATCACGGGCCGCGCAATCCGGTGCCGGAGGGGTATGATCCTGCAGCCGTGGCGGCAAGGCTCAACGAGCTGGCCCCCCGCATCATGGCGGTGCGTGGCAATTGCGATTCGGAGGTGGACCAGATGCTGCTCCATTTCCCCATCACGGCGCCCTACAACCAACTGCTGGTGGATGGGCGGCGCTGGTTTGTCAGCCACGGTCATCTCTATGAGCCCGGCAACGTGCCCCTGCCAGCAGGGAGCCTGTTCATCAGCGGTCATACCCATGTGCCTGTGCTGCGCCAGGAGGGAGAGATTTTCCTGATGAACCCGGGGTCTATCTGTTTTCCAAGGGGCGAGTGGGTGGCCAGTTATGGGCGCTATGACGAGGGCTGCATGAGCATCCATGCCTGCAAGGATGGAGAAACCCTGATGCAGCTGGTGCTCTGATGAGGGGCTGACAAGGAGAGGAAACCAGAAGGGAGAGAGGAGATCAGGCCTTGATCCCGAAAGAGCGGGTGCCCGAGCGGGTATTGCCTTTGGCGTCATAGGTCAGGGAGCTGCTGTCTCTGAGCTTGCTGAGGAAGCTGGCGAGACGGCGATTGGAGACAATGCTGAGTTCGAGCAGACGTCCGTTGAGGTTGTTCTGCTCCTGACAGGCTTCCAGCTTGGCTTGAAGGGCCTGCAATTGGGTCGGGAAGGCGCCCAGCTGTTGCTGCAGGTCGGGTAGCTCCGCCAGAGTCTTGTCCAGCGTCTCGATGGCCACCAGCAGTTGCTGCTTGCGATCGGCGAGTGCCGGCAAGGCAAGGGCCCGGTGAGCCTTGAGGAGGTCGAACTCCTCTGCCAGCAAGCCTTGCATCTGGGAGAGGTTGTCGTCCTGAGCGCGCAGCAGCGAAGGGAGGTCCATCATCCCAACCGTTTATCCAGATCGGCTTCGAAGCTGAACATCTTTCTGGCCACGGCTTCGCTGTTGACCTTGTACTCCCCACTGGCCACGGCCTTCTTCAGGCTCTCGACGCGGCTCTCGTTACCGGTGGAGGCGGTGTTGAGGGTCTTCTGCATCTGTTGCAATTGCTGCGCCTCACTGGTCAAGGAGACAGAGTCGCTCTTGACGGTCGTCGCACGGCTGCTCTCGCTGGAGGTCGCCGACTTGGTGGCTACACCTTGGCTGCTGCCGCTGTTTTGCAGGCGGTTGTTAGCCAAGTTGTTGATATTGTTGATAGCCATAAGGTTTACCTTCGTCTGCTTTGCTGTTCGCTTACCTGTGTATCGGTGACGGCGGTCAGAACTTTAGAAAAAAATTGCGCAGTGCATTCCTGTGTCAGAATGTCACGACCACGGAGCCCACTGCACTGACCTGGCCTTGCACCGTTCTGCCCGAGCGCGTGTTGACAAGCCGGATCATGTCTCCGAAGCTGCCATCTTGCAAGGCGCGGGCCATGGTTTTGATCTGCATGCTGCTGTTTTCGGCGCTCAGGGTGACCTGGTCCCCCTTGCAGACCACGCATACCTGGGTGAGCCTGATTGGCTGGCCCGGTTTGAGCTCACGCTTGCTGCGTACCCCGATGAGGGCGGTCGGGTCGGTAAGGTAGTCGCCACGGATCAGGGTCTGGTCCTGGTATGCCAGGGTCAGCATGGGTTCACTCAGAATGTCCCCCTTGGCAACCGGGACGGTGACGGTGACATAGGGTTTCTGGATACTGACCCGGACCGGTAGATAGAGATCCCAGGATTTCTCTCCCTCGCACTTGAGGTAGACGGTGGTGTTGCGACGGATCTCCATCCTGGCGGGGAGGGAAATGGTGAGGGCATCTTCGCAGCGCGTGAGGGGGAGGCGCTCGTCAATGGTACCGGCCTTGACGTCGGCCTGTGCATCGAGGGGAATATCGAGCTGGTCGAGCACGAACGCCTGTGCCTGTTCTTGCAGATAGTCGGTGACCTCGGACGCCATGGCGTGAGACAGACTGCAAAACGGCAGTAAGATAAGGAAAAGTCTACTAATCATTTTTGCTTACCGGTCGATAAGTTATTCACGTATACCACCGTAGTTAACTATGCTTGCTCCAGAATTATTCGATTGTTGAAACAACGATGATCTGATGCAAGCCAATGTGCATGCATAATGACATGCACGATCAGTGCCAAGCATTTTTAGGGAGTGTTTATGGCGAGTATTCTGGACTCGGTCAACCAGCGAACCCAGCTAGTGGGACAAAACAGGCTGGAGCTGCTGTTGTTTCGTCTCAATGGACGTCAAAGATTTGGCATCAACGTATTCAAGGTACGCGAGGTGCTGCAGTGTCCCCCTCTGACCGTCATGCCCAAGCTCAACTCCTGCATTCGCGGCGTGGCACATATCCGTGGCCAGACCATCTCGGTGATCGATCTCAGCATGGCGATGGGCAAGCGCCCCATCCAGGACCTCTCCAAGTGCTTCATCATCATCTCCGAGTACAACCGCTCCATTCAGGGGTTCCTGGTCCACTCGGTCGAACGCATCATCAACATGAACTGGGAGTCCATCCTGCCGCCACCCAAAGGGGCAGGTCGCATCAACTACATGACGGCGGTGACCGAGGTAGATGGTGAGCTGGTGGAGATCCTGGACGTGGAGCGCATTCTCAACGAGATCTCGCCGGTCTCCACCGAGGTGTCCACCGAACTGGTGGAAGCAAGCGTGGAGCGCAATCCTCACGGGCGTCCCGTGCTGGTTGCGGACGACTCTTCGGTGGCGCGCAAGCAGGTTCAACGGGCACTGGAGGCAATCGGGGTGCAGTGCGTGCTGGCCAAGGATGGACGGGAAGCGCTCAACATGTTGCTGGAGATGTCCAAGAACGGTCCCATCAAGGATCAGATAGCCCTGGTCATTTCGGACATCGAGATGCCGGAGATGGACGGTTATACCTTCACCGCCGAGATCCGCAACAATCCCAACCTCAAGGATTTGCATGTTATCCTGCACACTTCCCTCAGTGGGGTGTTCAATCAGGCCATGGTGCAGAAAGTCGGAGCGAACAATTTCATTGCCAAATTCCAGCCGGATGAATTGGCCAAGGCCGTACAAGGCGCTCTCTAATCAAGAAGAACAACTGCATGAAGACACTTTCGGACGACTTATACAGGCAATTCAGCAATTTTCTGGCGCAACAGAGCGGCATAGTGCTGGGTGACAACAAACAGTATCTGGTCAAGAGCCGCCTGTCGCCCTTGATGACTCAGTTTGGTATCGAGAGTCTGTCTGATCTGGTCACCCGGGCGATGAGCGTGCGCGAGCGGGAGCTCAAGATGGCGGTGGTCGATGCCATGACCACCAACGAGACCCTGTGGTTTCGCGATACCTATCCGTTCCAGCTGCTGAGCGACAAGATTTTCCCGGAGCTTGGCAAGAGCGGTCGCCCAATCAAAATATGGTCTGCCGCCTCTTCATCCGGGCAGGAACCCTACTCCATCGCCATGACGGCGCTGGAGCAGCAAGTCAAGCGGCCGGGTACCTTGCCGGGCGGGGTGCAGATAGTGGGGACCGATATCTCCAGCACCATGCTCAACCAGTGCAAGGAGGGGGTCTACGACAGCCTGGCGCTGGCTCGCGGGCTCTCCCCCGAGCGCAAGCGACTCTTTTTCGAACCCTGTGGCGACAACAAGATGCGGGTGGTGGAGCGTGTCAGAAAATTGACCAGCTTCCGTCCCCTCAACCTGCTGGAGAGCTACAGCCTGCTCGGCAAGTTTGACATCATCTTCTGCCGCAACGTGCTCATCTACTTTGCGCCCGAAGTGAAATCCAAGATCCTCAACCAGTTCGCCAGCAGCCTCAATCCTGGCGGCTACCTGATGCTGGGGGCCTCCGAGTCTCTGGCCGGCCTCACCGACAAGTTCGAGATGATCCGCTGCAACCCCGGCATCGTCTACAAGGTCAAATAACCCCGCTCAATACCCTCTTGGCACACCTCTTGCTAAATATTCATGAAGCAGGAGGTGTGCTATGGCAATTTCATTCGACAAGGCATTCGGTGTTCATCAGTACACGCTGAGCGTGCGCGCCAAGCGTGCCGAGGTGTTGTCCAGCAACATCGCCAATGCGGACACGCCGGGCTTCAAGGCCCGTGACATCGACTTCTCACAGGCGTTGCAGGATGCCCAGGGCCAGCAAGGGTTCGGGCTCAGCACCACCAACGAGAAGCACTTCGCCTTGCAGATGGATACCCCGGGCACGACCCAGTACCGCAATCCCCTGCAACCGGATACCGGTGACGGCAACACGGTGGACGTGCAGCAGGAGCGCAGCGAGTTCCTACGCAACAGCCTCGAATACCAGGCCTCCCTTGAATTCATGAACAGCAAGATAAGCGGCCTGCTCAAGGCACTGAAAGGAGAGCAAGGATGAGTTTGTTCAAGGTCTTTGACATTGCAGGCTCTGCCATGAGCGCGCAGTCCGTTCGCCTCAACACGGTGGCGAGCAACATGGCCAACGCTGACAGTGTCAGCTCCAGCGTGGAAAAAACTTACCACGCCAGGCGGCCAGTCTTTGCCGCCCAGCTGGATCAGGCCATGTCCGACAAGCAGGCCTCGGTCGGGGTGGATGTGAAGGGCATCGTCGAGAGTGATGCGCCCCTGCTCAAGGAGTACAACCCGAATCACCCCATGGCGGACAAGGATGGCTTCATCTTCAAGCCCAACGTCAACATGGTGGAAGAGATGGCGGACATGATAGCGGCGTCGCGCAGCTACCAGACCAACGTCCAGGTGGCCGATGCGGCCAAGAAAATGTTGCAGCAGACCCTGGGTCTGGGCAAGTCCTGACAGAGGTGAACCCGGATGAGAGTGACCCGTGATCGCCTGCCAGGCGGCAACAATCGGCCCAGTGGGCACGCCCTAGAGGGGGGAGCATAAGTGGCAGATACCTATGACAGCCTGCTGGGCGTCAACCGGACGACGTCGGCCCAGACCAGTACGGTCAACACCAGTACCCAGAAAAAGGAGCTGGATCAGGAGTCCTTCCTGAAGCTGCTGACCATGCAGCTCTCCTATCAGGATCCGTTCAAACCGGTGGACAACGCCCAGATGCTTTCCCAGATGACCTCGATGTCGACGTCTCAGGGGATCAGCAGCCTCTCCACCCAGATGGAGAGCCTCAACAGCCTGATGACTTCCAGCCAGGCGCTGCAGGCCTCCGCGCTGGTGGGACAGAACGTGCTGATCCCGTCCAACACGGGTTACGTGGAGAAGGGAGGCACCCTCACGGGGGTCATCGCCACCGGCGATGGCGGCAGCAACATCAAGGTGACGGTGAAGGACGAGAGCGGCCAGGTCATCAGGGAGTTCGCCATTGAAGGGAGCCACAAGGGGAACGTGGCCTTCGAATGGGATGGCAAGGACAAGTCCGGCAACCAGGCCAAGAGCGGCAAGTATTCGATAGAGGCGCATGCCACCGTCGACGGCAAGTCGGAGAGCGTCCCCGCCCTGACTTACGCCAAGGTGGAGAGCGTCACCCTGGGAACGAGCACCAACCCCAGCACCCTTAAACTCAAGGGACTGGGCGGCATCTACCTGACCGATGTATTGGAAATTGGCGCGACGACCGGCAAGACCACCACCCAGTCGGCTTCGTCCTCTAACGCAGTGATCTAAGGAGAAAGACATGTCATTCAACAATGCCCTCAGCGGCATCAATGCGGCTCAAAAAGACCTGAACGTCACCGCGAACAACATTGCCAACGTCAATACAACCGGCTTCAAGGAGTCCCGCGCCGAGTTCGCCGACGTCTACGCCAACTCCATCTTCGTCAACGCCAAGACCCAGGTCGGCAACGGGGTGGCGACTGGCGCTGTGGCCCAGCAGTTCCACCAGGGCGCGCTGCAATTCACCAACAACGCGCTGGATCTCGCCATCCAGGGCAACGGCTTCTTCGTGACCTCGGACGGCCTGACCAACCTGGATCGCACCTACACCCGTGCGGGCGCCTTCAAGCTCAATGAAAGCAGTTACATGGTCAGCAACTCCGGCGGTTATCTGCAAGGGTACGAGATCAACTCTGATGGCACCCCCAAGGCGGTGAGCATCAACGCCACCAAGCCCATCCAGATCCCGGACAAGGCCGGTGAGCCGGTGCAGACCACGACGGTCGAGGCTGGTTTCAACCTGCCTTCCAGCACGAAAACGCTGATGGATGTCAATGCCTCCAAATTCGATCCCACTGACTCGACCACCTACTCCTCCTCCACCTCCGTGGTGGTCTATGACTCCCTGGGCGAGCCACACACCATCACCCAGTACTTCACCAAGGAAGCGGATCCGGCCGATCCTACCCAAGCTGCGGTGCCGACTGCCTGGCGCATGTACCTCTATGAAGGGGACAAGCCCATCGACATCGTAGGCGGTACGGCCACCACCATGGCGACCGGTCTGAGCCAGGCCCCCCTGAGCGCCCGGGTGACCTTCGATGCCTCCGGCAAGATGGTCACACCCACCACCCCGGCGGTCATCAAGACGGAACCCCTGGGGGCGACAGGGGCTGGTATCATCACCAATGGCGCCGATGGCACCCAGGAGATTGAGTTCAAGCTTGGTACCGTGACCCAGTACGCCTCCCCCTTTGAAGTGAGCAAGCTGACCCAGGACGGCTCCACCGTCGGCCGCCTGACCAAGGTGGAGATCGGGGCGGATGGCATAGTCTCCGCCACTTACAGCAACGCCACCACCGTCAAGGTGGCCATGGTGGCCATGGCGAAGTTTGCCAATGCCCAGGGTCTCACCCAGGTCGGCGACACCTCCTGGCGCCAGTCCCTGCTCTCTGGCGATGCCTTGCCCGGCACCCCGAACTCCGGCACGTTCGGCTCCATCAAGTCGTCGGCACTGGAGCAGTCCAACGTGGATCTCACCACCGAGCTGGTCGACCTCATCACTGCCCAGCGCAACTTCCAGGCCAACTCCCGTTCCCTGGAAGTGAACAGCTCCCTGCAGCAGAACATACTGCAGATCCGCTAAGACGACGGGTAGTTGGCAGGGGCGCTTCGGCGCCCCTTGTCATTTCCGTCCCGCCTCATTTCCTCCTTTCATTCCGTCTTCGTCATCTCTCTTGGCATTCAACTTGCAGTTGAGCTGTGAGAGTCATCTGTTTGACGGAGGATCCCATGGATCACCTGCTTTACATCGCCATGTCCGGGGCCAAGGAGAACATGAACAGCCTGGCTGTTCGTGGCAACAACCTTGCCAACGCCAACACCATTGGCTTCAAGTCTGACTTCGAGCAGGCGCGCAGCATGCAGGCGTTTGGCGAAGGGCTGCCCACGCGGGTGTTCGCCATGACCGAGCGGCCGGGCCAGAACCTGCAGCACGGCATGCTGATGACCACGGGTCGGGATCTTGACGTTGCCGTCGATGGGGCGGGCTGGATTGCAGTGCAGGATCCCAACGGCGCGGAAGCCTATACCCGCATGGGCAACCTGCAGCTCAATGCCACCGGCAATCTGCAGACTTCCACCGGTCTGAACGTGGTGGATGATGCCGGCCAGCCCATCGTGCTGCCCCTGCCCATGGAGAAAATTGAGATCAATCGTGACGGTACCATCAGCGGCCGTCCCGAGGGGGCAGCCGCCAACCTGCCGGAAGATTTCCAGCGTATCAAGCTGGTCAACCCGGCGGCAGATGCGGTGGAGAAAGGCCAGGACGGCCTGTTTCGCCGCAAGGATGGCCAGAATGAGGCCGCGTCTGCGGATGTGGGCCTGATCGCCGGCTCCCTTGAGGGGAGCAACGTCAACGTGGTCGACGAGATGACCAACCTTATTCGCTTGCAACGTCAGTTTGAAACTCAGGTCAAGATCATGAAGACCGCCGAGGAGAACGACGAGGCACAAACCCAGCTGCTGCGTATCAGCTAATCAAGGAGCACCCCATGAATCCTGCACTCTGGATCAGCAAGACCGGCCTCGATGCCCAGCAGACCAACATCTCGGTCACCTCGAACAACCTGGCGAACGCCAGCACCGTGGGCTACAAGAAGGCGCGGGCCATCTTCGAGGATCTGCTTTATCAGAACATCAACCAGCCTGGCGGTCGCTCCTCGGCGGATACCGAGCTCCCTTCCGGCCTGATGCTGGGGGCGGGGGCCAAGGTGGTCGCCACCCAGAAAAACCACAGTCAGGGCAACGTCCAGACCACGGACAACTCCCTTGACCTGATGATCAGCGGCCGCGGCTACTTCGAAATCCAGCTGCCCGATGGCAGCGCCGCCTATACCCGCAACGGCCAGTTCACCCTGAACGACGAGGGGACCATCGTCACCCCGGGCAACGGTTACCCGCTGCAACCGGAGATCCAGATCCCCGAGAACGCCCAGAGCGTCACCGTGGGGGAGGATGGCCAGGTCTCCGTCCAGCTCAAGGGGGATGGCCAGTCTCAGGTGGTGGGCCAGATCAACACCACGGACTTCGTCAACCCCACCGGCCTGCAGCCCATGGGGGAGAACCTCTTCCTCGAGACCCAGTCCAGCGGCGCCCCCATTCAGGGGACAGCCGGTGCGGACGGGCTGGGGGTGATCAAGCAGGGGATGCTGGAGACCTCCAACGTCAACGTGACCGAGGAGCTGGTGAATCTCATCCAGGCTCAGCGGGTCTACGAGATGAACTCCAAGGTCATCTCCGCCGTCGACTCCATGATGTCCTTCCTGACCCAGCGGACCTGATGAAAGGAGTGTCATGATGAAAGCCATATGGATGCTGGGACTGCTGACGCTGGCGGGTTGCACCAGTACCCCCAATACCGCCAAACCGGATGACCCGGATTTCGCCCCCGTCTACGGGGAGTCGGAGCCGGTGTCGGTGCGCCCGACCGGCGCCATCTTCCAGCCCGAGCAGGTCAACGGCATCTACTCGGACATCAAGGCGCACCGGGTGGGTGACATCATCACCATCCAGTTGGCGGAGTCGACCTCGGCGTCGAAAAAGGCCAATACCCAGAGCGGCAAGGACAACAAGCTGGCGCTCGACCCCGTCACCCTGGGTGGCGTGCCGGTCACGGCTGGGCCCTACGATCTGTCGGCCTCCATCGGCCAGAACAGTGCCTTCAAGGGGCAGGCCAAGGCGGATCAGAGCAACAGCCTGCAGGGCAACATCTCGGTCAGCGTGGTCAAGGTACTGCCAAACGGGAACCTGCTGGTGCGCGGCGAGAAGTGGATCATGCTCAACAATGGCAACGAATACATCCGCATCACCGGTCTGGTGCGCCCGGAGGACGTGAGCTCGGAAAACAGCGTCTCCTCCCAGCGGGTGGCCAATGCGCGTATCTATTACGGCGGTACCGGGGATCTGGCGAACACCCAGGAACAGGGCTGGCTCACCAGCTTCTTCAACGGCC
Source organism: Aeromonas sp. R10-1 (assembly GCF_040908465.1). Taxonomy (NCBI): domain Bacteria; kingdom Pseudomonadati; phylum Pseudomonadota; class Gammaproteobacteria; order Aeromonadales; family Aeromonadaceae; genus Aeromonas; species Aeromonas sp. R10-1. The sequence goes on along the minus strand of NZ_JBFODT010000034.1, from coordinate 26,688 downwards.
CCTGGTGGCCCATTTAAGACTCAAAAGTCCGGGGCGTTCACTGGCCCTGGATCAGGAAGGTTTTGTTAGGAGATGTCATGAACCGATTCCGTCTGTTTGCCCTGCTGTGCTGCCTGCTGCCCTTCGGGCTGGCGCACGCATCCCGCATCAAGGACCTCGCCTCGGTGGAAGGGGTGCGCAGCAACCAGCTGATCGGTTACGGTCTGGTGGTTGGCCTGCCCGGCACGGGGGAGAAGAACAACGCCTTCACCGAGCAGACCTTCAGGACCATGCTCAACAACTTCGGCATCAAGGTGCCTGACAACATCAAGCCCAAGATCAAGGACGTGGCACCGGTGGCCATCCACGCGGATCTGCCCCCCTTCTCCAAGCCGGGTCAGACCATAGACGTCACCGTCTCCGCCATCGGCGAGGCGAAGAGCCTGCGTGGCGGCACCCTGCTCCAGACCTTCCTGAAAGGACTGGATGGCCGCGTCTATGCGGTGGCCCAGGGCAGCCTGGTGGTCGGTGGCCTCGGGGCCGAAGGGGCTGACGGCTCCAAGGTGGTGGTGAACACGCCCACAGTGGGGCGCATCGCCAATGGGGCGACCGTGGAGCGGGAGGTTCCCAACTCCTTCAGCCAGGGCGACACCATCACCTTCAATCTGAACCGGCCGGACTTCACCACCGCCCGCCGTCTGGCGGACGTGGTCAACGATCTGGTGGGTCCGAACACCGCCCAGGCGATGGACGCCACCTCCATCAAGGTATTCGCACCGCGGGATCCGGCCCAGCGGGTCTCCTACCTCTCCACCATCGAGAACCTGGAAGTGGACCCGGCGAGCGAGTCCGCCAAGATCATCGTGAATTCGCGCACCGGGACCATCGTCATCGGGAGCGAGGTCAAGCTGCGCCCGGCGGCCATCAGCCACGGTGGGCTGACGGTCACCATCGCCGAGAACCAGCAGGTCTCCCAACCCAATCCGCTGGCCGGCGGGCAGACGGCGGTCACCAACAACTCCACCATCAACGTGCAGCAGGATCCCGGTCGGATGTTCAAGCTCGATACCGGCGCGACCCTGGACGACCTGGTGCGGGCGGTGAACCAGGTGGGGGTCGCCCCCGGGGATCTGATGGCGATCCTGGAGGCGCTGCAGCAGGCGGGCGCGATCCAGGGCCAACTGGTCATTCTGTAATTTCGTGAGCGGCAAGCGGTTGCCACGGGCGGCAAAGAGGTAGGTTATGGCAGAGTTCGACACCCAGAGCGGTATCAATATTGGCATGGTGCAGGACGTCCAGAACCTGGACAAACTGCGCCAGATGAGCCTGAGCAAGGAGGGGAAGCAAGGGGCCCTGATGGCGGCCGCCCGCCAGTTCGAATCCATCTTCACCCAGACCCTGTTCAAGGGGATGCGCCAGGCCAACTCGGTGCTCACCGAGGGCAACCCGATGAACAGCAGCTACACCCAGTTCTATGAAGGGATGCTGGACGAGCAGCGGGTTGCCGACATGTCGAGCAAGGGGGGGCTGGGCATTGCCGAGATGGTGGCCAGGCAGCTCTCACCCGAGCAGACCTTCACCCATCAGGATGGCCGGGTACTCAAGCTGCCCCAGCGTACCGAGCGGGTCTACAAGCCCTATCAACCCCCCAGTGCCTCCAACGATCTGATTGCTGCCTCCAAAGTTGGCAAAGATTTTGCTGATAACGAAATGAAGGGTGAGCTGAATGGGGCCGAGCGTACGCTGGCCATGCCAAGACGCCCCCACCGCACCGTGCCGCCCATGGGCAGCAGCCAGAGGCCTTCGGCCCTGGATGGCAGCGCCAAAGTGTTTGACAGCCCGGAAGAGTTCGTCGACAGGCTGATGCCGCTGGCCAAGAAGGCGGCGGACAAGCTGGGGTTGAGCCCGGCGGTGCTGGTGGCCCAGGCCGCCCTTGAGAGTGGCTGGGGCAAGCGGGTGATCAAGGATGCAGACGGAAACGTGACGCACAACCTGTTCGGCATCAAGGCCGATCCGCGTTGGGAAGGCCCCAAGGCGGTGGTGAGCACCCTGGAATACGAGCAAGGGGTGGCCTCGCGCCAGAAGGCGGCGTTTCGCTCCTACGAGTCGTTCGAAGAGAGCTTCAACGACTATGTGGATTTCCTGACCTCGGGGAGTCGCTACAAGGGGGCGCTGGCCAAGGTGGACAGCCCGGATCGTTACTTCGAGGCGTTGCAGCAGGCCGGTTATGCCACCGATCCCCAGTACGCCAGGAAACTTAAACAAGTGTTGCGCAGTGATGCCATCGCCGGTTACTCGACGCCCGGCAACATTGCAGACAGGAACACAGAGATGGAGCTGTAAGCTATGGCAAGCGATCTGCTTGGAATTGGGACCTCGGGTGTGTTGGCCCAGCAGCGACTGCTGCAGACCACCAGCAACAACATAGTGAACGTCAATAGCCAGGGCTATGTACGTGAACGCACCCTGATCTACACCAATTCCGTCGGATTGGGGACGGGCGACATGGTGAGCGAGCGCATCATCAACGCCTATGCCCAGGCCGAGGTGCGCCGGGATACGTCCGCCTATCAGGCGGCCAACACCCGCTACGATCAACTGTTCCGGCTCGACAGCCTGCTCGGTGATGCCAGCAACAGCGTGGGGACCACCATCACCTCCTATTTCAAGGCTTTCCACACCGCCAACGAGTCACCGTCCGAGATCGGGGGGCGCAAGACGACCCTGAGTGAACTGAGCGGCATGGTGGACAGATTCCATACCCTCTCCGCCCAGCTCGACAAGCAGTCCGATACCATCAACGCCACCATTGGGGACGAGACGGACAGGGTGAACAGCCTGCTGAACAGCATCAACGATCTGAACCAGGCCATTGTCCGCACCCAGGGCTCCCCTGAAGAGAACCTGATGCTGTTCGATCAGCGGGATGAGGCCATTCGCCAGCTCTCCGAGAAGATGGAGATCCGCACCGTGACCCAGCCCAATGGCAGCATGCTGGTCAACATGAGCACAGGGCACTCCCTGGTGCTCGATGGCGGCGTGGCCCAGTTCAAGGTGGTGCCGGGGGACCCGGATTCCCGTGAGCCTTCCCTGCAGCTGACCCTGGGCAAGAACCAGGCCAGCATCAACGACCAGGATATTGGCGGTGCCATCGGTGGCCTCTTCACCGCGCGCCGTGATCTGGAGCCCGCCAAGCGGGAGCTGGGGCAGCTGGCCGTCGCCCTGGGGGATGCCATGAACCAGCAGAACCGGCTGGGGATGGATCTCGACAACGAGCTTGGGGGGGATCTCTTCACTCTCAAGGGAAGCCAGGGGCTGCCCTACGCCAGCAACCAGGGTAACGGGGCGGCCAGCGTCAACTTCGTCCCCGGCAAGGGGAGCGAGGTCACCACCTTCGATTACGAGGTGCGGTTCAACAGCGCCACCGGTTACGAGGTGTTCGCCATCGACGGCAGCGGGCAGCGTACCTCGCTCGCCACGGGGACCACGCCGCCAGCCACCTTCGAGGTGGCGGGGCACGGCATCGAAATCGATCTCTCCGGCACTCCGGTCGCGGGTGACAAGATCTTGTTGCAACCCACCCGGAATGCGGCTGCCAACCTGGAGCAGGCGATCACCCGTCCCGAGGATATCGCGCTGGCATCCCCCCTGAAGGCGGACAAGGGATCCCAGAACCTGGGCTCGGGCGAGATAACGCTGGGCGGTGTCTACAACACCGGCACGGGCTCGGGTTTTGGCACCAACACTCTGGACCCGAGTGCCCCCCAGGTCATCAAGATCGACGGCAGCGGCAACTACGAGGTCTATGACAAGAACAACAACCTGCTCGGTGTGGCCCCCGCCTCCAGCAAGGGGAAGAACCTGATGGCCGCCCTCGAGAGCCCCCTGGGGGGGCCCAAGGTCTACGCCGATCCGACCCAGAGCCCGGGCTATGAGTTCAGCATCACCGGCAAGGTGGAGGCCAACGACAGCTTCACGCTCAGCTACAACAAGGATGGCTTTGCGGACAACGCTAACGGCCTGGCGCTGGCGGAGCTGCAGAACAAGGAGCTGGTGCGCAAGAACAACAACGCCGCCACCAGCAACGACAAGATGACCTTCAACGATGCCTACTCGGGTCTGGTGAGCGGCATTGGCAACAAGACCAGTCAGGCCAAGACCCTGCTGCAGGCCAACGAGGCGAAGCTGACCCAGAGTACCGCCATCTTCGAGAGTGTCTCCGGCGTCAACCTGGAGGAGGAGGCGGCCAACCTCATCCGCTTCCAGCAGTCCTATGCGGCCTCGGCCCAGATAGTGAATACCGCCAAGACCATCTTCGACACCCTGCTCTCCTCCGTGAGGTAAGTCATGCGCATCACCACCAACATGATCTATGACCGCAACCTTGCCTCCATGAGCAAGGTGAGCGAGCGCCAGAACACCGCCTACAACCAGTTGATGACGGGGGATAAATTCTCCCGTTCCGGGGAGGACCCGGCCGGCATGAGCCAGAAGATGGCGCTGACCAAGGAGATCGATCTCTTCAAGCAGTACGGCGTCAACGGCAGCCTGCTGGAGAACAGCCTGGGCCACGAGGAGACGGTGCTGACCTCCCTCAACAACGCCATGCTGAGTGCCCAGACCCTGATCCAGAAGGCGAACAACTCCGCCATGGGCTCCGAGGAGCGCAACGCCATCGCGAGCGAACTGGAGGGGCTGCAAAAGCAGATGTTCGACCTGATGAACAGCAAGAACTCCCAGGGGGAGTACATCTTCGGCGGCAATCAGAGCAAGACCCAGCCCTTCGTCAAGGATGCCAGCGGCAACTATGTGTTTCAGGGGGACACGGGGCAGCGCAACATCCAGGTCTCTCCCACGGTGCAGATCCCGGCCAACGACTCCGGTTTCGATCTGTTCGAGATGGTGGCGACCCGGCGCACCGCCAGCGCCGCCAGTGGCAACATCCAGGTGTCGGTGGCGGATCAGGGGAACTTCGAGAGCTTCTATCGCAACAACTATGATGCTTCCCTGCCGAGCAACCAGTATGCGGTCAGCACCCTGGCCGGGCCGCCGGACACCTACGAGATCCGTGACAGCGGTGGCACCCTGCTGCAAAGCGGCGACTATGTGGCGGGCAACAAGATCCCCTTCAACGGCCTGGCGCTCACCCTCGACCTCCCTGCGGGGTCGGCGACCCAGAACTTCGTGCTGGATACCCCGAAAAACGACAACATCCTCAATGGCATGTCCGATTTCATCTCCGCCATGCGCGATCCGACCCTGTCCGAGAGCGATTTCCAGCTGGCGGTCTCCGATGCCACCACCCACATGAGCAACGCCAGAACCAAGATAGACCGGGGACTGGGGGAGCTGGGGGGAAGGATGAACAGCCTGGAGCAGGTGATGAGCTCCAACGACGGACTCAGCACCCTGAACCAGCAGGCGCGGGCCAAGGTGTCCGAGGCGGACATGTACGAGGTGATCGCGGCCCTCTCCAAGGAGGATGCAGCCATGAGCGCCTCCCAGCTCGCCTTCAGCAAGATAAGCAAGCTGACCCTCTTCGACTATATCCGCTGACGTTCGTCCGTTGACCGCAGGCTCCCCCGTGCCACGCACGGGAGAGCCTCGTTTCATGAAGGGCCCACCGTCCGGCCAATTTGTAACAACCCGTTGCCAGGGGCCCGTTTGCCTTGACTCGACCTGCGCCTGGGCAGATGATGCCGCCCGCACGGTAGCGCCGTGCAATCAATGTTCGCAGCATCTCGTTAGGCGAGGCTCCTGCATAAACACAGGCCACTGATCTCACGACGTCCAGAGACGCCCAAGATCAGGACAGTTTTCATCGGATTAAGGTGTCAACCCAAGTGGCTTCCGGCATGCCGGATACGTTATGCAGTGCTAAAGCTGGTACGTGGGGATGAAAACACGCCGGACGGCGTCATTTCCTGCCTGTTACTCGTCAATCAAATTGCTGTTTTCTTGCCGTTGCATCCGGCCAGGTGCCGGAGGCGTTCAGGTTCGCCTGAAATCACATGAGGACATCTGTGATGAAGAAAACACACACCCTGCTCAATCGTCATCAACTGCTCGACCCGGTTGCCCTGCGCAACTGGCTGGCGCACAACCTGGATCCGGTGGCCCGTGCCGATCAGCTTCTGACCCTGCGCCCGGAAGAGCTCAACTGCATCTTCGATACTCTCTCCATGCCGGAAGGGGCGTCCTTGCTTGCCTCCCTCCCGGCGGAGTGTGCCGGCCATCTGCTGCTCAGGCTGCATGGCAGCATCGTGGGAATACTGCAGGGCACCCTGGCCCGTCGTGACCTGCTGGCCATCCTGCGCAGGCTCGACGAGCACGATCGCAAGACCCTGCTCGCCCGGCTGCCGGAGCCCGCCCGCAAAGCCTTCCAGTCCCTGCTGGCCTGGCCGAACGAGTCGGTGGGGGCCAACATGCGCCACGAATACCTGGCAGTGGAGGCCGATGCGACGGTGGAAAGCGCCAAGCAGCTGATCCACGGGGCCTGGGATCAGGCCAGGCTGTTCGGTCATCTCTATGTGGTTGACGGCGAGCAGCGCCTGCTTGGCAGCGTCTCCCTCAAATCGTTGCTGATCGCCGATCCCCTGTTGCCGGTAGGGGAGCTGATGGAGGGGGAGGCGGTGCGCATCAACGCCCGGGCGGATCAGGAGCTGGCGGCCCGCCTGCTCATTGACCGCGACCTCTCGCTCCTGCCGGTGGAAGATCAGGGGCGTCTGGTGGGGGTCTTCCACGTGGACGATGCCGCCGACATCCTGGAGCTGGAGTCCACCGAGGATGCGGAGCTGCAAGGGGGTTCCTCGCCACTCGACACTCCCTATCTGCAGGCCACCCCCTGGCAGCTGTGGCGCAAGCGGGTGGGCTGGCTGCTGATCCTGTTCGTGGCGGAAGCCTACACAGGCACCGTGCTGCGGGCCTTTGAAGAGCAGCTGGAGGCAGCCATCGCCCTGGCCTTCTTCATCCCGCTCCTCATCGGCACCGGTGGCAACAGCGGTACCCAGATCACCACCACCATAGTGCGCGCCATGGCGGTGGGGGAGGTGAGCCTGAAAAACCTCGGCACCGTGCTGAAAAAGGAGATCTCCACCGGTCTGCTCATCTCGGCCGCCATCGCGCTGGCGGCCTGGGTGCGGGCCTGGAGCCTGGGGGTGGGGCCCGAGATCGGCATGGTGGTGACCCTGACCATCGTCGCCATCGTGCTCTGGAGCGCCACCGTCGCCTCGGTGATCCCCATGGTGCTGCGTCGCTTTCGCATCGACCCGGCGGTGGTCTCCGCCCCCTTCATCGCCACCCTGGTGGACGGTACCGGCCTCATCATCTACTTCGAGATAGCCAAACTGATCCTGCCGGATCTGCAGTAGGAAAGGGCAAGAGACAAAAAAGGCAGCCATCGGCTGCCTTTTTGCACAGAGGGGCGGATCACCCGAGCTGGAACAGCAGGGGCCAGCCCTGCTCGTGGCAGTAGCGGTGCTCCTTTTCCAGGTTCTGCATCAGCAACTTGTTCTCGTCGCACCAGTCCAAGGGCAGGGTGACCACCAGCTGATCCCCGGCGGCCTGCACGTTCCACTCGGGCAGCAGGTTGTCCTGACGCCTGTGGTGGGCCGCCACCGCGAGGCGGAGGATGCGGATGCAGCGCAGCACCGTCTGCTCGTCGTGGTTGGGCAGGGCGGGCAGCTCGGAGAGCTTGAGCCCCTTGCGATGAAAGCGCACCAGGGCCGCCAGCAGGGCCTGATCGTCCTGGTTGAAGCCGGGCAGGTCGGTGTTTTGCAAGATGTAGGCGGAGTGTTTGTGGATGCCGCTGTAGTTGATGGCAAGACCGATCTCGTGCAGCCGCGCCGCCCAGCCGAGGATGGCGCGATAGGGCTCTTCCGGCATCTCCCAGGGGCCGCTCAGGGCGTCGAACAGGGAGAGGACGCTGCGCTCTACCCGGGTGGCCTGGCGCTTGTCGATGCGATAGTGGGTGCTGAGCGCAAGCGCGGTACGTTCGCGAATGTCGTGATGCTGCAGACGCTCCTCGAACTCGTAGAGCAGCCCTTCGCGCAGGGCGCCGTCGGAGTACTCCATCCGCTCGATGGGCAGGGAGGTGAAGAGCCCGAGCAGGATGGCCACCGCGGCGGCAAAGACCCCCTGACGCTCCTCGGTGAGGCCTGCCAGTTTGAGCTGGTCGACCCGCTTGTGCTTGAGCATCTCTTCTTTCAGCCGCTCCAGTCCCGCCAGGGTGATGGCACCATCGGTCCACTCTTCTCCCTGCAACACGTCGCGCACGGTGCGGATGGAGCCAGAGCTGCCGAGGCAGCTCTGCCAGCCCAGCTTGCGGTACTGGTTGATGATGGGGGCGAGCTGATGCTGGGCTTCCAACACGGCGGCGTTGAAGGCCTTCTCGCTGAGCTTGCCGTTGCCAAAGAAGCTCTGGGTGAAGCTCACGCAGCCCATCTTGCGGCTGGTGAGCGCCAGTGGGGAGAACCCCTCGCCGATGATGAGCTCGGTGCTGCCGCCGCCGATGTCCACCACCAGCACCTGGCCCTCGATGTGCTGGGTATGGGCGACCCCCTGATAGATGAGGCGGGCCTCTTCCTGGCCGCTGATGATCTCGATGGGGTGGTTGAGCACCTTGGCCGCCTCGCGCACGAAGTCGCGAGCGTTGCTGGCGCGGCGCAATGTGTAGGTGCCGGCGATGCGGATCTGATCCGGCTTGATGTTGGTGAGCCGCTCGGCGAACAGGGCGAGGCAGTCCAGCCCGCGCGCCATGGCCTCCGGGGACATGCGGCGCTGCTCATCCATCCCTTCGGCGAGGCGCACTCGCTCCTTGATGCGATCGATGATCTGCATCCGCCCCTCGGTGAGGCGGGCAATGACCATGTGGAAGCTGTTCGATCCCAGGTCGACAGCGGCGTACAGACTATTGTCCATGGTTTGACTCTATGCGTTTGAGGTAGTCGTAAATCGCCACCTGGGAACGGACCTTGCGGCGGTTGCCCCGCTTCACGTACTCGTTCTTCTGGTCGGCATCGATCACCCGCGCCTTGCAGGTATCACTCAGTTGTAGCTCGAGAATGTCGAGGATGCGCTGCTTGAGCCGCTCGTCATAGATGGGGGTGCCCACCTCGATGCGACCGTCGATGTTGCGGCTCATCCAGTCGGCACTGGAGATATAGAGCTGGGGATTGCCCTTGTTGTGGAACACCATCACCCGCGGATGTTCGAGGAAACGGTCGATGATGCTGATGACCCGGATGTTGTCGCTCAGGCCCGGCACCCCCGGGCGCAGGGCGCACATGCCCCGGATGATCATCTGGATGGGCACCCCGGCCTGGCCGGCGGCATAGAGCCGGTTGATGAGGTCTCTGTCCACCAGGTTGTTGATCTTGAGGGTGATACCGCTGGGTTGCCCCGCCTTGGCGTTGGCCAGCTCGTTGTCGATGAGGCGATAGAGCTGGCGGCGGCTGTTGATGGGGGAGACCAGCAGGTGGTTGAACTTGTAGCGCCGGTACGGGTACTCGATGTACTCGAACACGCTCTCCACCTCGGCGGTGATGTCCGGATGGCGGGTCAGCAGGGAGAAGTCGGTGTAGATCTTGGCGGTCTTCTCGTTGAAGTTGCCGGTCCCGATATGGGCGTAGCGCACCGCCTCGCCGTTCTCGTGGCGGGTGATGAGGCAGAGCTTGGAGTGGATCTTGAGGCTGGGCACCCCGAACACCACCTTGACGCCTGCGTCGGTCAGGATGTTGGCCCAGTCGATGTTGGCTGCCTCGTCGAAGCGGGCGCGCAGCTCCACCACCACGGTCACCTTCTTGCCGTTGTTGGCGGCGTCGATGAGGGAGTGGATGATCCGCGACTTCTTGGCCACCCGATAGATGTTGATGCGAATGGCACTGACCGCCGGGTCGAAGGCCGCCTGGCGCACCAGCTCGGTGAAGTGGTGGAACTTGTGGTACGGGTAGTAGAGCAGGATGTCCTGCTTGGCGATGGCGTCGAAGGCGTTGACGAAGCCGTCAAAGTCGCGGCAATCGAGGGCCGGCAGCTTGGGGTTTTCCAGATAATCCCGGCCCACATTGGGGAAGCCGATGAAATCCTTGAAGTTGTGATAGCGCCCACCGGGCATGATGGCGTCGTAGGAGCTGATCTGCAGCTTGAGCTTCAAGAAGCTTATCATGGCCGCCGGCATCTCCCGCTCGTAGACGAAGCGCACCGGCATGGCGGTGAGGCGCTGTTTCAAGCCGTCACTCATCTTGTCCACCAGGCTGAGGTCCAGCTGGTCGGAGAGGTCATATTCGGCATCCCGGGTCAGCTTGACCGCGTAGGCGGCAATCTCGTCGTAGTCGAAGAAGCCCTTGAAGATCTCGTCCAGACAGAAGCGGATGACGTTGTCCAGGATGATGATCTGCTTCTTGCGACGGGTGCCCTCCGGCGGTAGCTGGAAGAAGCGGGGCAGATCGTCGGTGGGCACTTCCACCAGGGCGTACTGGATCACCTGGCCGTTCTTCTTCATCTCGATGGCGAGATAGGTGTGCTCGTCTTTCAGGAACTTGACCGGGTTGACCTCCTTGTTGAGGAGGATGGGGATGATGTGGCGCAGCACCTTTTCCCGAAAGAAGATCCGCAGCCACTGCTGGATGGACTCGGAGAGCTGGCTTTCGTTCACCAGGAAGATGTTGTGGCGGGCCAGCGCGATCAGCAGCTCCTTGTAGGTGTTGTCGAACGCCTCGCCGAGCGCCATCACCTTCTGCTGGATGGCGCGCAGCAGCACCTTGGCCTCGTCGTCGCCGCCGTGGACTTCGTTGATGAGGATGCGGCGCTTGACGTCCGACACCCGAACCTTGAAGAACTCGTCCTGATTGGAGGAGAAAATCCCGAGGAAGCGGACCCGCTCGATGAGGGGTACCGTCTTGTCCATCGCCTCTTGCAACACCCGTTCATTGAATGAGAGCCAGCTAAGCTCTTTCTCTTCATACTGCTTGTCGGTGCTCATCTGGTGCCTCTTTGCTCTGGTTGCGTCTGCGCGGAAGTTATGGCGTCAAACCATGACAAATTTATGACAGGCGACACTATTCGCTCAGATCCTGATCGATGTCGACGACGAGGTCGTCGGAGAGGGACTCCAGGGCCGTGACGAGATCGTCCAGTTCGAGCTGCGGCGGCAGGGCCACCAGGGCGTGGGCATAGAAGAGGGGGGCGCCTGAGTGGGGCGCAGGTTCGCAACCTGTGGTGAGGTCGGCGACGTTGATGTTGAGCTGTCGCAGGATGCTGGCCACTTCGTGGACGATGCCCGGTCTGTCGTTGCCGGTGACGCTCAGCATCACCTGATGGGCCGGTTGCGGGCTGAGCTGCCCTTCGGCGAAGCTCACGGTGAGGCCAGGCAGCATCACCAGGGCCTCGCACAGGCTGCGGTAATGCTCGTCAGGCACGGCGACGTGCAAAATGCCGGCAAATTGCCCCGCCAGCTCGCTCATGGAGCTGGCCAGCCAGTTGCCCTGCTGCCGGGTGATGGTATCGGCCAGGCTCTCGACGATCCCGGGTTTGTCTGCGCCGATCACGGTGACGACCAATTGCTTTTGCATCCTGCTCTCCTTGAATGGGGCTGCGTGGGGTCCGTTGACGCCTGGCGGCGACGGGGAGTGCGCCAGAACGTCCATGGGCTCTAGCATTGTGCCTGCTGTGACAGGCCATATGAAGCCCGCCTTGCGCAAATTCAGTGAAAAAACGCGAATGCCGGGACGGGCTTGATATCTGCGCTGCCTGAGTCGCTTTCCCCGTGGTAGAGTGTGCCCCTTCCTCTGGTGTGAACTGAGTTTGTCTTGTAAACGGGATGTGCGTGTATGAATAGCCTTGTCGTATCGGGAGCCGTGTTGCTGGGGTTGCTCCTGCTGGTGATCGTCTGGCGCAGGGAGAAAGGGGGCAAGGCCGAGCCCTATGATCTGCAGGAAACCTTGATGAGCCCAGCCGAGCGCACCTTCTTCGGGGTGCTGGATCAGGCGGTGGGGGACAAGGCCCGTGTCTTTGCCAAGGTACGAGCCTCCTTTGTACTGGCGCCCGAGGCGCACCTTGGCAAGGGCAAGCGCCAGCAGGCGCTCGGCAAGATAGGGGAGAAGCACTTCGATTTTCTGCTCTGCCACCCGGCGGATCTCTCTTTCCTGTGTGCCGTGGAGCTGGATGACGAGGGGCACCGCCACCAGAAGCGCAAGACGCGGGATCTCTTCCTGAAGGCGGCCTGCGATGGCGCCGGCCTGCCGCTGTTGCAGATCCCGGCCAGCAGCCACTACCAGGTCGACGAGTTGCGGGAGCAACTGCTGCCCCTGCTGGCGAGAACGACGGCGCCGGTGGATGACCTGCTGCCCGGCGAACGCCGCGAACCGACCTTCAGCCCGCTGCTGCTCGATGGCGTCGATCTGGGCACGTCACACCCGGGGGCTGCCAGGGAGCCCCAGGTGCCGCCCCCCCAGGCCGAAGAGGCAATGCCGATGTTGATGGAGGAGAATCCCTTCCTCGATCCGGGTGAGGAGGAGCCCCGGGAGACGATCCCCCATTGCCCCCGCTGTGCCGCGCCCCTGGTGGCACGGGAAGCACGAAAGGGTCCCCATGCCGGTCGCCTGTTCCTCGCCTGCAGCCGGTTTCCCGAGTGCCGCTATGCCGCTCCCCAGGAGAGCGTGAAACACTGAGCCCTCCTCTGACGCCGCACCCTGTCGGCGTCATTCTTTCCCCTTCGCTGGTTTTCATCCGATACTCAATCTGGTTGGAAGCGTGATCCCAGTCCCGCCAGGGTCCGGGAGGATGCGACAAGTTTTGACAATCCGCCAGAATTTTGGCACTTTGTCCCCCTTATGACACAGTGCGAAATTGGTTTTGATAAGCACTTAAAAAACAATAACTTGGCGTCAGGTGTGAAAATATGGATAGGATGGCTATGGGTGTGCTGCTTGTTGATGCCGATGATGTGCGGCGCCAGCAACTGGGGACTGTGCTCTCCTTCATGGGGATCCCCTGGCAGGAGGTGGTGGAGAGCGATCTCGATGTGGCCATCGAGACTGCCGGGCCCTTGCAGGGAATTCTGGCCGGGGAACTGCGCGAGCGCGCCCTGAGTGAGCTGCTTGCCGCCCATCCTCGTCTGCCCTTCCTCTCCCTGATGCCGGCGAACCATGGCTGCAGCAACTTCATCGGGGTGGCCGAGGCGCCCTTTACCTATGAGTCCCTCACCCGTCATCTGCACTTCTGTCAGGCCTTCATCTCCCTGCATCCCCGTCATCAGACCCACGACAAGGGTCAGACCCTGCTGCGCCTGCTGGTGGGCAAGGGGAGGGGCATCCAGGAGGTGCGCCGTCTCATCGGCCAGGTGGCCGAGACCGACGCCAACGTACTGATCCTCGGTGAGTCCGGAACCGGCAAGGAAGTGGTGGCTCGCGCCATCCACGAGTTGTCCGCCCGAAGCGCGGGTCCCTTCGTGCCCATCAACTGCGGCGCCATTCCGGCGGAACTGCTCGAGAGCGAGCTGTTCGGTCACGAGAAGGGGGCCTTCACCGGTGCCATTGCCGCCCGGCGCGGCCGCTTCGAACTGGCCCAGGGGGGCACCCTCTTCCTCGACGAAATCGGCGATATGCCGCTGCCGATGCAGGTCAAGTTGCTGCGGGTGCTGCAGGAGCGCCAGTTCGACCGGGTCGGGGGCGGCAAGGCCGTCCAGGCAGATGTGAGGGTGATCGCGGCGACCCACCGGGATCTGGAAGCCATGATCCGCACCCAGGCGTTTCGCGAAGATCTCTACTACCGCCTCAATGTGTTTCCCATCGAGACCCCCCCCCTGCGGGATCGGGCCGACGACATCCCGCTGCTGCTGCAGGAGCTGCTCAATCGCCATGCCGAACAGCACAAGGGGATCATCCGTATGACCCAGCGCGCCATGGAGTCCCTGATGCAGTACGCCTGGCCCGGCAACGTGCGCGAGCTGTCCAACCTCATCGAGCGCCTGCTCATCCTCTATCCGAACCAGATCGTCGATGTGGCGGATCTGCCCGGCCGCTATCGCCTGCTGCCCTGCGAGCCACGAGATGAACGGCTCACCGAGATGGACGAGCGGGACGCCCTGGCTGCCGTGTTCCAGTCCCCACCAGAGCTGGATCCCGGCATCGCCATGCCCCTGCCCATGCAGTTGCCTCAAGAGGGGGTCAACCTCAAGGAGATGCTGGCCGACCTCGAGGTGGAGCTGATCCGCCAGGCCCTGGAGTCCCAGGACGGGGTAGTGGCCCGCGCCGCCGACCTGCTCAGCATGCGCCGCACCACCCTGGTGGAGAAGATGAAGAAGTACGGCATGAGCAAGGACAATTGAGGTCAACGCTTTGACGCATTGAGCCAATGCATTGATAAATAACGTCTATTTTGCTGGCATGGAAATTGAATAAGCTGACTCAATCGCCAGTTTGAGGTCAGCTTTATGACAATCTTGCAGCAGGATGCCCCCCTCCAGTCACATGAAGTGAGTCAGCTTTACGCCATCTTCACGGCGCTGCCGACCGGCGTGCTGCTGCTCGATGGCGAGGGGCTGATCACCCGCGCAAACCCTGCCGCCCTGGCGCTGCTGGGAGAGCCACTGGAAGGCCTTTCCTGGCGCCAGATCATCGCCCGCTGCTTCGAACCCCGTGAGGATGACGGTCATGAGATCTCCTTGCGCGACGGCCGCCGGGTCCAGCTGTCGACCCAGCCGCTGCCGGATCAGCCCGGCCAACTGGTGTTCATTACCGACTTGACCGAGACCCGCCAGTTGCAGGACAGGGTCAATCACATGAAGCGCCTCTCCGCCCTTGGCAACATGGCGGCTTCCCTGGCGCACCAGATCCGCACCCCGCTCTCCGCCGCCATGCTCTATGCGGCCAACCTGGCCAACCGCACCCTCAAGCCTGAATCCCGCAGCCAGTTCCAGCAAAAATTGATGGCGCGCCTGCAGGATCTCGAGAAGCAGATCAACGACATCCTGCTGTTTGCCCGCAATGGCGACAACCAGGTGGTGGCGCCCCTCTCGGTGCAGGGCTTGCTGGCGGAAGTGCAGGCGGGGGCCGAAGCCTTCTGCCAGCAGCAGGGCTGCGCCTTGCATCTGGAGGCCCCTGAGCCCGATCTCTGTCTGCTTGCCAACAGCAGTGCCCTGGCGGGGGCCATCAACAACCTCATCGCCAATGCCCGGCAGGCCGGCGCCGATTCGCTCCTGGTGAGCGCTGTGCGCAGCGGCAACCGGGTGGAGATGCGGGTCATCGACAACGGCAAGGGGATGGCCCCCACCCTGCTCAACCAGATCTTCGAACCCTTCTTTACCACCCGATCCCAGGGCACGGGCCTCGGTCTTGCGGTGGTGCAGTCGGTGGTACGAGCCCATCAGGGGGAGGTGAGCGT
Source organism: Aeromonas sp. R10-1 (assembly GCF_040908465.1). NCBI lineage: Bacteria > Pseudomonadati > Pseudomonadota > Gammaproteobacteria > Aeromonadales > Aeromonadaceae > Aeromonas > Aeromonas sp. R10-1. The sequence goes on along the minus strand of NZ_JBFODT010000034.1, from coordinate 11,331 downwards.
GGCCTCGGTCCCTGGCGAGGGCACCTGTTTTACCCTGTCCTTCCCCCTGCATCAGCAACAGGTTCAGTTGGGGGGCGTGGCATGAGGCGCGCAAAAGCCGGAGCGCCGGTGAAGATGATTCTCGACAAGGCCATGTTGGTTGTAGGAGGTGTGGCATGACCCAGGCTCGCATTCTGGTGGTGGAAGATGACAACGGCCTGCGCGAGGCGCTGGTGGATACCCTGCTGCTCGGTGGCTATGAGTGCCGCGAGGTGGACAGCGGCGAGCGGGCCCTGCTTGCCCTGTCCCGTCAGCGCTTTGACATGGTGATCTCCGACATCCAGATGGGGGGCATGGATGGTCTGACTCTGCTCGCCAACATCCGCCAGCAATATCCCCAGGTACCTGTGCTCCTGATGACTGCCTACGCCAACATTGACGGGGCGGTGCGCGCCATGCGCGAGGGGGCGATCGACTATCTGGCCAAGCCCTTCTCCCCCGAGGTGCTGCTCAACCAGGTCAGCCGTTATGTGCCGGCCCAGAAGGTGGAGAAGCGTGCCGTGGTGTACGGGGACCCCAGGACTGCGGAGCTGTTCCAGCTGGCGACCCGGGTGGCCAGAAGCGAAGCCACCGTCATGGTGACCGGACCGAGCGGGACGGGCAAGGAGGTGTTGGCTCGCTACATTCACGACCACTCCAGCCGGGCAGAGCAGGCCTTCGTCGCCATCAACTGCGCCGCCATTCCGGAGAACATGCTGGAAGCGACCCTGTTTGGCTACGAGAAGGGCGCCTTCACCGGTGCGGTGCAGGGGTGCCCTGGCAAGTTCGAGCAGGCTCAGGGAGGAACCCTGCTGCTCGACGAGATCACCGAGATGGATCTGGGGCTGCAGGCCAAGCTGCTGCGGGTCTTGCAGGAGAAAGAGGTGGAGCGGCTCGGCAGCCGCAAGATGATCCCCCTCGATGTGCGGGTCATTGCCACCAGCAACCGGGATCTGAAAAAAGCGGTGCAGGACGGGCTGTTCCGCGAGGATCTCTATTACCGCCTCAACGTCTTCCCCCTGCGCTGGACGGCGCTCTGGGAACGCCCGGGTGACATTCTTCCCCTGGCGGAGCATCTGCTGGCGCTGCATGCCAGCCAGATGGGGCTGCCGACGCCGCAGCTCGCAGAGGACGCACGAGAGCGTCTGATGGCTCACCCCTGGCCCGGCAACGTGCGCGAGCTCGACAACGTGGTGCAGCGCGCCCTGATCCTCTGTCCAGACGGCCTCATCGACTGTGAGCACCTGATCCTGGAGGAGACGGACGAGACCCTGGTGCGCCCGCTCGAGCGGCTGTCAGGGGAGGGGCTCGGTGGCGAACTCAAGCAGCAGGAGCACCAGATCATTCTGGACACCCTGCAGGAGTGCAACGGCAGTCGCAAAGCGGTGGCCGACAAGCTCGGCATCAGCCCGCGCACCCTGCGCTACAAGCTGGCCCAGATGCGTGACGCCGGCATCGAGCTGCCCGCCTAGTCCTGACAAGCGCATGGCCTTGCCGGTCCGGCTCGATTATCATGGGCCCTGACGATCGGAATCCGGCTCCCCGCGCAGTACATGGGGAGCCCAGCTAGGAGACCCCCATGATCTCTCATCGTAAACTGGAAAGCCTACTCAACCACCTGCTCGAACCCCATGCCATCAAGGATTACTGCCCCAACGGCCTGCAGGTGGAGGGGCGCGAGCGCATTCGCAAGGTGGTGACCGGCGTCACCGCCAGCCAGGCCCTCATCGATGCCGCCGTGGCCGCCGATGCTGACGCCATCCTGGTTCATCACGGCTACTTCTGGAGCGGCGAGCCGGCCCAGATCACCGGCATGAAGCAGCGTCGTCTCAAGACCCTCTTGACCCACAACATCAACCTGTTTGCCTACCACCTGCCGCTGGACGTGCACCCCGAGGTGGGGAACAACGCCCAGCTTGCCAGGCTGCTCGGCATCAAGGTGCGTCGCGGTCTCGAACCCTGGAACAGCAAGAGCGTGGCCATGGTGGGCAAGCTGGAGGAGCCCATGAGCGGCAGCGATTTTGCCAAGCTGATTGCCGAGCGTCTCGGTCGCGAGCCGCTTCATTGTGGTGACAGTGGTCCCGAGCTCATCCGCTCCGTGGCCTGGTGCACCGGCGGTGGCCAGAGCTACATCAGCCAGGCGGCGGAGCAGGGCATCGATGCCTTCATCTCCGGCGAAGCCTCCGAGCAGACCATCCACACTGCCCGCGAGATGGGCATGCACTTCTACGCCGCAGGCCATCACGCCACCGAGCGCTACGGCGTCAAGGCGCTGGGAGAGTGGCTCGCCACCGTGCACGGGCTGGAGGTCACCTTTATCGATATCGACAATCCGGTGTAGGGCCGATTAGCCGCGCAGCGGCGTCATCGGACGTGATGACAGCCATTGCGCTGGTCGATAGAAATGACAAGGGAGGCCTGAGCCTCCCTTGTGGTGTCTTACTGCTGCTCGCGGTTACTCGCTGGCATAGCCTGCCAGGCCAAGCTGCTTGCCATCGAGGCAGGCAGACCCTTCTCGCATCTGCAAGCGCCCTTCACAGAACCACTGCACCACCAGGGGGTAGATGCTGTGCTCCTGCACCTGGACCCGGGCCGCCACCTCGTCGGCACTGTCCCCTTCGAAGATGGGGACCCGTGCCTGGAGGATCACCGGGCCGCCGTCGAGCTCTTCGGTGACGAAGTGGACGCTGGCGCCGTGCTCGTCATCACCGGCCTCGATGGCGCGCTGGTGGGTGTGCAGACCCTGGTATTTCGGCAGCAACGAGGGGTGGATGTTGATCATCCTCCCCGCGAAGTGGCGCACGAGGTCGGCGCTCAGGATCCGCATAAAGCCGGCCAGCACCACCAGATCCGGCTGATAATCCGCCATCAAAGCCAGCAGGGCGACATCATACTCCTCCCGGCTGGCGAACTGCTGCTGGGCCAGGATGGCGGTTGCCACCCCGGCTTCCCTGGCACGCACCAGGCCATAGGCATCAGCCTTGTTGCTGATGACGCCGACCACCTGACCGGCAATCTTGCCGCCGGCACAGCCGTCGAGGATGGCCTGCAGGTTGCTGCCGCTGCCTGAGATGAGGACGAGGATGCGTTTCATAGGGGAGGTCATCTGGCCGTTGATCCGATCATTCATTGAATGATGACCTGCTCCTCACCATCGGCCGCCTTGGCGATGTGGCCGATGTGCCAGGCGTTCTCGCCTTCGGCCTTGAGCAGGGCCAGTGCCTTGTCCAGCTGATCCGCCGGCAGGGCGATGATCATGCCGACGCCGCAGTTGAAGGTGCGATACATCTCGTGGCGGGTGACGTTGCCTGCCTGTTGCAGCCAGCTGAACACCGCCGGCCACTGCCAGCTCTGCTCGTCGATGACCGCCTGGGTGTTGGCGGGCAGCACGCGCGGGATGTTCTCCCAGAAGCCGCCGCCGGTGATGTGGGACAGGGCGTGGATCTCGCACTCCTTGATGAGCTTGAGCACTGGCTTCACATAGATGCGGGTCGGCTCCAGCAGGGCGTTGGCCAGGGTGGTGTCACCCAGCGGCTGCTGCACGTCGGCCTTGGAGACTTCCAGGATCTTGCGAATGAGGGAGAAGCCGTTGGAGTGGGGACCGCTGGCGGCCAGGGCGATCAGGGCATCCCCTTCGCCAACCTTGCTGCCGTCGATGATCTCGCTCTTTTCCACCACGCCGACGCAGAAACCGGCGATGTCGTAATCTTCCCCTTCATACATGCCAGGCATTTCGGCAGTTTCACCGCCGACCAGGGCACAGCCGGACTGTTCGCAGCCGGCGCCGATGCCGGTGACCACGGCAGCGGCAGTGTCCACGTCCAGTTTGCCGGTGGCATAGTAGTCGAGGAAGAAGAGGGGCTCGGCGCCCTGCACGATGAGGTCATTGACGCACATGGCGACCAAGTCGATCCCTACGGTGTCGTGCTTCTTCAGGTCGATGGCCAGACGCAGCTTGGTGCCCACCCCGTCGGTACCGGAGACCAGTACCGGTTCCTTGTAGCCAGCAGGGATTTGACACAGGGCCCCAAAGCCGCCAAGACCACCAAGGACTTCAGGACGACGAGTGCGTTTTGACACGCCCTTGATACGTTCAACCAGTGCATTGCCGGCATCGATATCTACGCCAGCATCCTTGTAGCTCAGTGAGGTTTTGTCAGTCACGCGTATTCCCCGTCATATAAAGAAGTGGAGGGTAAAATTCGGGGCGTATTCTACCAGCGGGCACGAAAAACCAGAAAGAAAATCGTTTGCGCGTTTTTGAATCGAAAAGCTCTACAAGCCGTGGCTTTTGTTGTATGATTCCGCGATTTTTTTGGCGCCGGTTAGAGGAGATAATAATGAAAGTCGTTGAAGTCAAACACCCCCTGGTCAAGCACAAGATCGGCCTGATGCGCGAAGGCGACATCAGCACCAAGCGTTTCCGTGAACTGGCCAAGGAAGTGGGCAGTTTGTTGACCTACGAAGCGACCTCTGACTTCGAAACCGAAAAAGTGACCATCGATGGCTGGAACGGCCCTGTGGAAGTCGACCAGATCAAGGGCAAGAAGGTCACCGTCGTGCCCATCCTGCGCGCCGGTCTTGGCATGATGGATGGCGTGCTGGAGCACATGCCGAGCGCCCGCGTCAGCGTGGTCGGTATCTATCGCGATGAAGAGACCCTGCAGCCTGTCCCCTACTTCGAGAAGATTGTCAGCAATATCGAAGAGCGTCTGGCCCTGGTCATCGACCCCATGCTGGCCACCGGCGGCTCCATGATCGCCACCATCGATCTGCTCAAGAAGAAAGGTTGCCAGTCCATCAAGGTGCTGGTGCTGGTTGCCGCCCCCGAAGGTATCAAGGCCCTGGAAGCCGCTCACCCGGACGTGGAGCTGTTCTGTGCCTCCATCGACCAGGGGCTGAACGAGAAGGGCTATATCGTCCCGGGTCTGGGGGATGCCGGCGACAAGATCTTCGGCACCAAGTAAGCATCACCCCATCGCCGCGCCCAAGGCGCGCAAACGGAGCCGGCATCCTGCCGGCTCCGCTGTTTCTCCCCCCCTTTGCTTGCTGCCATGCGCGCCTTGCCGCTACCATAAGCACCATCCCCCATTTCGAGAATCTTCTTTATGCTGAAACGCTTAGCGACTCTCCTCTGCTGCTGTCTGCCTCTCGTGGTGTCGGCCGCCCAGGTAACCGACCTCTATCAGGGCAAGGCTCCCACCAGTGGCGACATGACGGCCGCCCAGTCCCAGGCGCTGGGGGATGTGCTCGTCAAGGTGACGGGCAAGCGCGATATCCTCACCCAGCCGGATGTGGTGAAGGCCCTGGCGGCGCCGGCGGATTACGTGCAGCAATACAGCTATCAGGACATCGGCTCGGTCAAGTTTCTCAAGGCGGATTTCAATGTGGCCAAGGTGAACGCCCTGGTCGGCCAGAGCAAGTTTGCCCTGCTTGGCCCGGTGCGGCCGCAGGTCGCCATCTGGCTGGTGGTCGACGAAGGGGAGCGGCGCATTCTGCCGGATCAGTCCGGCGATGGCTGGTCCGAGGCGCTGCGTGCCCAGACCCAGGCCATGGGGCTGCCGGTCAGTCTCCCGCTGATGGACTTGGATGACAACATGGCGGTCAATGCCACCGATGTCTGGGGCCGCTTTGCCGATCCCGTGCTCAAGGCGAGCCAGCGTTACGGCGCTGAAATGGTGGTGCTCGGCAAACTCACCCCGGAGGGGGATGCCTGGAGCATCGACTGGGGTCTTTATGGGTCCAAGCCGGGGGCGCAGGCAGGAGAGCTGACCGAACTGACCAAGGGCTCGGGTTCAGGTACCCAGGCCGAGGTGGCAAAGGGCTTTGCCGATGCCCTTGCCGGTTGGCTGGTGCAGCAGTACGGTACCCGTCTCTCCGGTGTCGCCTCCAGCCAGACCCTGGTGGTGGAGGGGCTGTCCGATATCGATGGCATGATCCAGATCCAGAAGCTGCTGCAGGGGATGGCCAGTGTCACCAAGGTGGCCATCGGCAAGCTGGAAGGGGACAAGGTGACCTTCAACCTCTCGCTGCAGGGGGACAAGGCCGAGCTGGTGAGGGGGTTGCAACTTGAGAGCCGCCTTCATCAGGTGGAAGACAACGAGAACGGCCTGCGCTATCAATGGTCGCAGCCCTGATCCCGGGGAAGGATCCTGACCGCCCGGCATGGTCCGGGCGGTTCTCTATCTGCCCCGCTGGTGATACACTTGCCCGCAAATATCACAGTCAAAGCCCAACGAGTGAAGCAACCGGCCCAACTGTCTTTAGCCGTACAACTACCGGATGATGAAACCTTCGTCAGTTTTTATCCCGGCAACAACGCCCATCTGATCACCGCCCTCAAGAATGCGGCCATCGGTCAGGGCTCGCCCTTCCTCTATTTCTGGGGAGCCAAGGGGTCGGGCCGCTCCCATCTGCTCCATGCCACCTGCGCCGAGGTCAACGCCCGCGACGCGGCTGCGGCCTATCTCTCCCTCGATCAGTTCGAACAGCTTGACCCCAGCATGCTCGATGCTTTGGAGAGCCTGCCCCTGGTCTGTCTTGACAGCCTGGAGGCGATCGCCGGCAACGCCCTGTGGGAGCGGGCCCTGTTCGACTTCTACAATCGCTGGAAGGAGAAGGGGGAGGGGACGCTCATCGTTACCGGCTGCAGCGCGCCACGCAAGCTGGGGCTGCAACTGCCGGATCTCGCGTCCCGTCTCGACTGGGGTGTGAGCTTCCACCTCGACGAGCTGGACGACGAGGGCAAACTCAGCGCCCTGCAACTGCGCGCCGAGCTGCGGGGTTTCAAGCTGCCCATCGACGTGGGCCGTTTCCTGCTCAACCGCCTCTCCCGCGACATGCGCACTCTGCTTGCCACCCTCAATCGTCTCGACAACGCCTCCTTCCGTGCCAAGCGCAAGCTGACCATTCCCTTTGTCAAAGAGATCCTCGAGCTCTGAAAACCTATCCCATTAGGCTAACTTATTCGCCATTTTGAACCTGGGCAGTGCTCGAAATCCTCACGTACTACAGTACGCTCCGGTTTCTGCGCGCTGTCCGTGTTCAAACTGCCTTCAACGATTACGCCTACTGGGATAGGTTCTAAGCCCCATAACGACAAACCCCGGGACTTGGCCGGGGTTTGTTTGCGAGCATTACACAGCTATCAGTGGAACTGATCTTCTTCGGTCGAGCCGGTCAGCGCGGTCACCGACGACTGGCCGCCCTGAATGACGGTGGTCACCTTGTCGAAGTAACCGGTACCCACTTCCTGCTGGTGTGCCACGAAGGTGTAGCCCCGCTCGGCAGCGGCGAATTCCGGCTGCTGCACCATCTCGACATAGTGCTTCATTCCCTCGCCACGGGCGTACTGGTAGGCCAGCTCGTACATGTGGAACCACATGTTGTGGATACCCGCCAGGGTGATGAACTGGTACTTGTAGCCCATGTCGGAGAGCTCCTGCTGGAAGCGGGCGATGGTGGCATCGTCCAAGTTTTTCTTCCAGTTGAAGCTCGGGGAGCAGTTGTAGGCCAGGATCTTGTCCGGGTACTGGGCCTTGATGGCCTCGGCAAATTTGCGCGCCTCGTCCAGATCGGGCTTGGCGGTCTCGCACCACACCATGTCGGCGTAAGGGGCGTAGGCCAGGCCGCGGGAGATGGCCTGCTCGATGCCAGCCTGCACCTTGTAGAAGCCCTCGCTGGTGCGCTCACCGGTCAGGAAGCCGGCATCGTAGGGATCGGCATCCGTGGTCAGCAGATCCGCTGCGTTGGCGTCGGTGCGGGCGATCACCAGGGTGGTGGTGCCGCAGACATCTGCCGCGAGGCGAGCCGCGACAAGCTTTTGCACCGCTTCCTGGGTCGGGACCAGTACCTTGCCGCCCATATGGCCGCACTTTTTCACGGACGCGAGCTGATCTTCGAAGTGCACGCCGGCGGCGCCCGCTTCAATCATCCCCTTCATCAGCTCGAAGGCGTTCAGCACGCCGCCGAAACCGGCTTCCGCATCCGCTACTATGGGCAGGAAGTAGTCGATGAAGCCTTTGTCCTCTGGTCCCACCTTGTTGGCCCACTGGATCTGGTCGGCCCGGGCGAAGGAGTTGTTGATGCGCTCCACCACGGAGGGGACGGAGTTGGCCGGGTAGAGGGACTGATCCGGGTACATGGTGGAGGAGAGGTTGTTGTCCGCCGCCACCTGCCAGCCGGAGAGATAGATGGCTTCGATGCCGGCCTTGGCCTGCTGCACCGCCTGGCCGCCGGTCAGGGCGCCGAGGCAGTTTACATAGCCTTTCTTGGCGCCGCCGTGGATCAGCTCCCACAGTTTGTCGGCGCCGCGTTGGGCCAGAGTGTGTGCCGGCTGCAGGCTGCCACGCAGGTTCACCACGTCCTCGGCGCTGTAGCCGCGCTTGATCCCTTTCCAGCGGGGGTTTTCTGCCCAGTCTTTCTCGATAGCCTGGATCTGTTGCTCACGGGTCAGTGCCATATCAGTTCCCTCTTTCATTGATTTCACGTTTCCATTGACTTGTTATGGGGGCCGTTACCGGCCCGGGTCTCACAGCCGCTCGTAGCCGGGCAGCGTCAGAAAATCGATGAGTGTGTCGGCGCAGGTGATCTCGTCCATCAGGGCGCTTGCCTCGGCGAAACGGCCAGATTGCCAGCGGGCCTCGCCCACTTCGTCTCTGACCACCTCCTGCTCCTCGGCCAGCATCTGGCGGAACAGCGCCTTGGTCACTGCCTGACCGTTGGAGAGGGTCTTGCCGTGGCGGATCCACTGCCAGATGGAGGTGCGGGAGATCTCGGCGGTGGCGGCATCTTCCATCAGTCCGTAGATGGGCACGCAGCCATTGCCGTTGATCCAGGCTTCCAGGTATTGCAGGGCGACGCGGATATTGGTGCGCATGCCCGCCTCGGTGCGATCACCCTCACAGGGGGCCAGCAGGTCGGCGGCCGTGATGGGGGCATCCTGCTCGCGCAGCACGCCGATCTGGTTCTGGGCACCCGCCGGAATGGTGGCGTTGAACACCGCCATGGCGGTATCGGCCAGGCCGGGGTGGGCGACCCAGGTGCCATCGTGGCCGTTGTCGGCCTCGCGCTGCTTGTCCGCGTGCACCTTGGCAAACACCTGTTCGTTGACGGCCGCGTCCTTGGCCGGAATAAAGGCAGCCATGCCCCCCATCGCCAGCGCGCCGCGTTTGTGGCAGGTCTTGATGAGGAGTCGCGAGTAGGCAGAGAGGAACGGCTTGTCCATGGTCACCACCTGACGATCCGGTAGGACGCGATCCGGGTGGTTCTTCAAGGTCTTGATATAGCTGAAGATGTAGTCCCAGCGACCGCAGTTGAGGGCGACGATGTGATCCTTCATCTGATAGAGCAGCTCGTCCATCTCGAATACCGCCGGCAGGGTTTCGATGAGCACGGTGGCCTTGATGGTACCGCGGGGCAGACCAAACCTGTCTTCGGTCCAGGCGAACACCTCGCTCCACCAGCGCCCTTCCAGGTGGCTCTGCAGCTTGGGTACGTAGAAGTAGGGACCGGAGCCCTTGGCCAGCAACGCCTTGTGGTTGTGCAGGAAATAGAGGGCGAAGTCGAACAGGCCGCCGGGAATGGGGGCACCATCAAAGGTGACGTGCTTCTCCGGCAGATGCAGACCGCGAACCCGGCAGATGAGCACGGCCGGGTTGGGATTCAGGGTATAGGCCTTCCCCTCCGGGCTCTGGTAGGCAATGGTGCCGTTGACCGCATCGCGCAGGTTGATCTGGCCCTCGATCACCTTGTTCCAGGCCGGGGCCAGGGAGTCCTCGAAGTCGGCCATGAAGACCTTGACGTTGGAGTTGAGGGCATTGATCACCATTTTGCGCTCGACCGGGCCGGTGATCTCCACACGGCGGTCCTGCAGATCGGCGGGGATGCCGCGCACCGTCCAGTCACCATCGCGAATATGGGCGGTCTCTGGCAGGAAGTCCGGCAACTCGCCGCCATCGATACGGGCCTGGCGTGCGACTCGCTGCTTCAGCAGCTCATTGCGTTGGGGAGCGAAACGTTCCACCAGTTCGGACACCAGGGCCACCGCATCCGGCGTCAGGATCTGCGCGTAATCGGGAAGCATCTCGCCTTGAATGCGCAGGCGGGTGCTGCTGATGGTCTGGGCCGGTGCCGACATAGTGGGTACTCCTCCAAAAGTTACATTTTGAATTTATTAACTACGACTAACGTCTATATCCCTTTCTTTCAAACTCCCCGTAACAGCGGGGTAACACGATTCATAAGGTGCAAAAGAATGGCGGATTCGTCAACTTGATTTTTAAAACGGGTGTTTTTTGATGATAGTTAAGATGCTGTTTTAAATGGGTTTATGTGATTAGTGTAAAAGCTCTTTGCAGATGGTTATGCTCTTGGGTCGCCGGGGCGGCAGGGGGGAGGATTTCGGTAGAGGGGATGGGTTAAAAATGTAACTAATTACGTAATAAAATTACAAATGCAAAAACAAATCCCGACATTACTCCAAGCTTTGCAAAAACAGCTGTATGAAATGCCTTCGTTCAATCCAGCCTGCATGAGGGCTATGAAGTGACCGGTTAGTGAACTGGTGTTTAAAACTAAAATGTCAAATTGGGTCAAAATGACGAAGGCGAACAGGAGAGAGGGAAATGACGAGCAATAACGTAGGTTTGTATCAAGGCGTGTCCATGAAGGAGAGGGAGGTTGGGGCGCAGAAGATGGTCAATTAAACTGATTTTTGAAGAAAAACTAGCATTTTGTCGTTATTTGCGGTGGCGGTCTGTTGGCCGGGGTCAAGGGCGGTGCCGGACAGCAAAACCGGCGTCTTGAACCGCACTATGGCACGGGCTCGTCTCAGTAATCTTCATCCGGGGCGGCGAGATCGATCACATCGAGGTGCACTGAACTGCCAAACCCGTGCTCTGCGGAATCGAGCTCGGAGGGGGTGGGGGAGATCAGGGGCTGAACGGGCTGGGAGTCAACAGCTTGGGTCATGGATGCTTGCCTCATTGATTGCAAGCCGGTCGGTGATTCCATCACCCTAGTGTCCACCTCCCTGTTTTTATGGCCGGCGGAAAAGTTGCGTATCCTAGCGGCACTTTATGAAAGCTTCAAGTGGTTCTGTATAAAATTCATGCCAATAAAAAGTGGCGACCCGATGAACGGGGGAGGCGAGAGGAAAAAGAGGCAAGCGTCGGGCGTGCAGGCAAAAAAATAGCCCAGTCGTTTGACTGGGCTATTTTCGGGGAATTTGGTCGGTGTGAGAGGATTCGAACCTCCGACCCTCTACACCCCATGCAGATGCGCTACCTGGCTGCGCTACACACCGACGGAGTC
>NZ_JBFODT010000033.1:0-120783 GCF_040908465.1 Aeromonas sp. R10-1 | reverse complement strand
AGCTCGGTAGCTCGTCGGGCTCATAACCCGAAGGTCGTCGGTTCAAATCCGGCCCCCGCAACCAACTATTTGTGTCCATGGCAAGCGCATAGCGCAGCGGTGGAGACGAAGTCAGCAAGAAGCAACTGCTCTGCTTTTTGTGGTGGCAATGCAATTCGGACGCGGGGTGGAGCAGCTCGGTAGCTCGTCGGGCTCATAACCCGAAGGTCGTCGGTTCAAATCCGGCCCCCGCAACCAACTTCTGACTGATTTTCTTCTGCATTACCTCTCTGATCCCCTCCAGCATCTGTTGCTTGCACACAATAATGTGTGTTTTTCCGATCCCTCTCGCCATTTGTTCGGTATCATCCTGCTTTCTGTTCATGGATGAGGCCGCACCCTGTGATGACCCCTTTTAGCTATTCTTCTCCCCAAATCACGATGCAGAGCACCTCCCTCGCCGAGGTAATGGCAGGGCCGACTGCCGTCAAACTCCTGCTCATTGCTGACTCAGCGCGCGATACCCTGCTGGCGACGCCTCCCTTTGCCGCCGTGGCAACCCAGATAGCCCTGGGTCAGAAGGCCCCCTATTCCCTCGACGACAGTCAGGGGCTGCAACGGGTGATCTTCATGGATGCCCGCCCGGTCCTGGATCATCGGCTCTACAAGCAGGTGCGCAGCTGGGTGGGCTCGCTGGCGGGCCTCAAGGCGACGCACCTGGCGCTCCATCTGGAGGGCTTTGACGATGAGCATCGCGCGCAACTGGCAAGGGTGGTGCTCGCCTGCCTGCTCGCCGCCGATGTGACCCTGCCGACCCAGAAACGGAGTGAGGCGACAAGACCGGGTTATCAGCAGTTGCAACTTTCCCCCCCTTGCGAGCTGGACATGGCCCGCCTGAGCGCAGAAACCGAAGGCAATGGTCTGGCTCGCCACCTGGCGGTGCTGCCAGCGTCCGAGCTCAATGCCCGTCATTACCGGGCCTATGCCCGGGAGCTGGCGCAGCAGGAGGGGTGGCAGTGGCAGGAGTTTGATGAGACGACCCTGGCACAGAAGGGGGCTGGCGCCTTCCTGGCGGTGGCCCGTGGTTCGGCGGACGGTCAGGCCGCCATCGTCAGGCTCAGTTACTGTCCGGCCAACCCGGTGCGCCGCGTCGCGCTGGTGGGCAAGGGGATCTGCCACGACTCCGGTGGCTACAACCTGAAAGTCGGTGGCAGCATGTATGGCATGCACCTGGACATGGGGGGCAGCGCGGTGGCCCTTGGCACACTGCTGGCCATCAGCCGGGCGAAACTCCCCATTGAGGTGCACTGCTGGCTCGCCATCGCTGAGAACCACATCGGCCCGCAGGCCTTCCGGCCCGGTGAGGTGGTGACTGCGCTGAACGGCACCACCATCGAAGTGGTGGACACCGATGCCGAGGGTCGCATGGTGCTGGCGGATGCCCTGACCCTGGCGGCCGGGGACAAACCCGACTTGCTGATCGACTACGCCACCCTGACCGGCGCCTGCAAACGGGCGCTCGGCAGCCGTTACAGCGGCGCCTTCACCAACCGCCCCGAGTGGCTCACCACGCTGATAGCGTTGGGCCAGCAGAGCGGGGAGCGAGTCTGGCCCTTCCCCCTGGACGAGGATTACGATGACAACCTCGATAGCGAGTGGGCCGATCTGTTACAGTGCGCGCCGGGCGCCTCCCCGGATCACATCGATGCCGCCCGTTTTCTCACGCGTTTCGTGCCCGCCGAGCTTCCCTGGTTGCACCTCGACCTGAGTGGTTTTCGCAACAAGGGGGGCAATGGCGTGGTGGGCAGCGAGGTAACCGGCTTTGGTGTCAGGCTGACCCTGACCCTGCTCGACAGCCCTCTGGGGATGGGGGCGCCCGACGCATGACAACGTGGCCAAGCACAATCAATAAGGACAAGCGTGAAACAAGCAAGCTATGACTGGGTGCTGTTCGATCTGGACGAAACCCTGCTCGATTTTCCGGTCGCCAGGGCGCTGGAGCGGACCCTGCAGATCTACGGCGTGGCGCCGACTCCCCCCAAGATGGCGGAGTACCATGCCCTCAACCAGCGGCTCTGGCAGCAGTACAACTCAGGGGAGATTGACGCCACCCACCTGCAGCAGACCCGTTTTTCGCTCTTTGCCGAGCAGGTCAACGTGGCGCCCATGGCGATGAACGAGACCTTCCTGCAGCAGATCATCGCCCTGAGCGTGCCGCTGGAGGGGGTGGAGGAGACCCTGCAGGCCCTGAAGAGCAAGGTCAGAATGGGGATCATCACCAACGGCTTCAGCCTGCCCCAGCGCGGGCGCCTCGACAAACTGGGTTGGAACAGCTGGTTTGAGCCTCTCGTTATCTCTGACGAGGTGCAGGTGACCAAGCCGGCGGCGGCCATCTTCCAGCATGCCCTGGCGCAGATGGGTCAGCCGAGCCCGGCGCGGGTGTTGATGGTGGGGGACAATCCCAAGACCGACATCGCCGGTGCCGCCGCCCAGGGGCTTGCCACCTGCTGGTACAACCCGGGACGGGAGACAGGTCCGTGCGAGGCGACCCACGAGATCCACCACTTCGCCCATCTCTGCGCGATCGTGCTGGGAGAGTAGGTCCCCATGTCCGCAAGGATGTAAAAAACAAGGCAGCCCATGGGCTGCCTTGTTTGCATCCGGCGTCTGCTAGCGGCCGAGGCGGGCGAGCAGCCAGGCCTCCAGCAAGGCCACTCCGGGGGCCAGCACGGCTTCGTCGAAGTCGAACTCCGGATAATGGTGGGGGGCTGCGAGGTTGGCTCCCAGGATGAGATAGGCGGCTTCGCCGCCGTGCTGCTGTACCCGCTCGATGAGGAAACCGGCATCCTCGCTGGCCCCGAAGCGGCGGGTGTGGATGGTATCAAGGGAGATCCCCTGTGCGAGAGGCACGATTTCCTCGATGAGGGCTGGGCTGTTCTCGATGCCGATCGCTTCCCCCTGTTTGCGGATGTGGTAGGTCGCGCCCTGCATCAGGGCCGCCCCCTCCACAATCTGCTGCACCTGATTGAACATGTAGTCGTTGAGGGCCGGCGTCGCGCCACGGGTCTCCCCCATCAGGCGGGCATGGCCCGGGATGACGTTGCGTCCACTACCGCCGTTGAGCTGCCCCACGTTGATGCGGGTCATGCCGTCCCGATGGCGGGGAATGCCGAGCATGGCGGTGGTGGCCATGCAGGCCGCCGCCAGGGCATTGTGGCCCGCGTTGGGCTCGAGCCCCGCATGGGCGGCTTGCCCCATGAACTCCACGTCGAATTTGGTTGAACAGAGAAACTCGGTGGGGTTGACCACCAGCTCACCGCTGCTCGCGTGAATGCCGATGTGCAGTGCCAGCAGGGCGTCCACGTCGTCGAGCTGCCCCCCTGCCGCGAGCGCCTTGCCGCCTCGGCAGCCCTCTTCAGCCGGCTGGAAGAAGAGCTTGATGCGGCCAGTGAGGCGATCGGCGAGGGCCGCGATCCGCTCGGCCAGCACCAGCCCGATGGCGGTGTGACCATCGTGGGCACAGGCGTGCATCCAGCCCGGGTTGGCGGAGTGCCAGCCTCCATGGCCGGGCAGGTGTGACGCCTCCTGGCTCTCTTCGACCTCCACCGCATCGATATCGAAGCGAAACGCCAGGGTGGGGCCGGGGCGCCCGCTATCCCAGAGTCCCATCACGCCGGTGAGTGCGTCGATCCGCGTCAGCCACTCCGGATGCGCCCCCTGGTGCAGGGCACGGGCCTTCTGGGCCTCGACGTCTATTTCCCGTCCCATGATGAGGGTGCTGGCGAGCAGTTGATCCCCCAGCATGATGGAGAAACCGAGTTCACTGAGGTGTTGGGCGATGAGGGTGGTGGTGCGAAATTCACACCAGGCGGCTTCGGGGTGACGATGAAGGTCGCGGCGCCAGTGGCGCAAGGCATCCTGAGTCATGGTGGTTCCTGCGTGGCAAATCCAGCGGCCATTGTGACGGGCAGGGGGGCAAGAGTAAATCCCGCAGGGGGAGTTGCGACAAGGGGAGCCCGGGCTCCCCTTGAAAGATGGCATGGATGTCGACGAGGTCGTTTTGTGTGCGCAGATCGCACTCAATGATGGCTTGGCATCATCCTTTGCCAGAGAACGTCAAAAACCCATGTTGCAGTCTGTTTTTTGAACCACCCCTCTGGTGCAGAGGTGGCAGAAGGCTGATTGACCGACTTAGAGCTGTGCCAGCGACGGCATGGAGACGGCAACCAGAGTGAAAAACACGGTGAAAACGGCGGTAACTACGAACTCTTTCATGATTTTATCTCCCTTGGTTGGCTCATGATGGGACCAAGATACCACAACAGAACGATAAAACAACGAAAAATGTAATTATGAGGCAAAAATGGTTTGTCAGTGAAATACGACAGCATTTTTATAAGTTTAAGGGCGTTTTTTGTCCTGGGAAGGGCTTCATGGTGATATCAGTGAAAAGAGAGGTATATAAATTCTTTAAATACATTGAGTTATGTTATTTTTATGACGCTCTCTTTGGTGGTTCCGATTGGGGTTTGTGTGGTGATCTCCATTTTTCAGCAGCAAAATGGCCTGCGGGATGCGCCGATTGATGTCGCCATAGGGAGGTTGGTGGCTGCTAGCCAAGTTTTGTCATCCCATGTCATGTTTTCTCACGACTTGTGTCCTAACCCCAGTCTGCAAGGCTGTTGCCAGCCAGGGTTATCCGATGAAGCCTCAATTTTCTGCTCATCCCAAACAGGATGGGAGCAAAAAGAGTACGAAAAACGACAAAACGGCCGTCAAAGGAGCATGGAAGGAAAGGGGGAAGGCGGGAAAATGGAGGTTCGATCTTCATGGGGCCTTGGGTGGTCGGAAGCCCCGTTTTTCGCTGTTTTCTTGGGGGGACGAGCCATTGGGCCCGCGCGCAGGGGAAGCGGGCGATATCGTCGGCCCACCCGGGTTGCTATATGGCGCCAGTGTGATGGGATGAAGGGCAGGGGAGGCCTGGCGCAGGGCCGTGGCTCTGCGGTACCAAGGCCTTTATCCAGACCCGTCGCGAACAAGGTGAGCAAGCAGAAAGCGGGGGAAAGAAGTAAAGGAGAAGGTCGTGGGGTCAGAGGCTCAGGGCCGCCGGGCAAGGGGTAAGACATGGCGACAGTGGCCAGTGGATAGTCGGGCCCCCGCAGGGGGAGGAGGGAGTGAGGAGCCCGCATAAAAAAACCCTCCAGAGGCGCGTTGAATAAATGATCTAATGCAATGAATTAAAAGGATTTGTTTCTATCAATGTCCACACATTGACCACATCGACAGATAATAATAGCCCCGCATCGTCGGGGCTTTGTTTTGCCCCGGCTTGATTTTTGTGACCTGTTCTCAGTAAGGCTTCGTTCAGCCCACCCTCCCTCAATTCCTCTGAATCCTACCTCTAACTATTTCTAAGAAATGTTTCTAATGGGTCTTGTGTTCCTACCCACAGATACCCAATATCTGTAGTTGCCGTTCCTACCCTCGGCAAACGCAGAGTTAGGCGTCCCTCATATCAAGGAAAATTGATATGTCGAGACGCAGACAAAAAAGTACGAAAAGCAAACAAACACAGACCTCAAAAGGCCAGCATGAATCAGTTCGTGCGAATGATGGGCTCTTTAAGTCGATGTTGAAAGGCGCAGCCTTTCAACTTGGTAAAGAGCTAGCACTTCAAGCATTGAAATGGTTGGGGGTTGGCTGAAGGTCATTAATGTTGCCGTGGGGCCCTGGCAGGACTCATGGATGAGGAGGTTTTAGCGCCTAGAGCAAGTTGTTTTGGGAAATTCATTCACCCAAGAGAATTACATAGTTTTTACACCGGGGAGGTTCATATGAACCATTCATTTTCATGCGAGAGCAATCACAACTAACTTTCGTTTACCAGGGGGAACCGCCGATTCCTCCGGTACGATCTTCATACTGAAGCAGCAGTATGTTGTTTCTAAGGGTAGAGATTTTGCTGACAGGAGCGAAGGTGACATTTAAGTGAAACATGTAGTTATCAAACGTGATGGCTGTAGAGCTCCTTTTGACGCATCTCTCATTGCAGAGGCCGTTGCTAGGGCTGCAGAGTTCCTTCGGATCGATACTGACCCGATGGGATTTTCTGTGCTATCACTTGAGACTATATGTCCATTTAACTATGTTGGAACTATCGAGGATCTGGAGCTAGTCCCAAGCATGAAGGGACACCCACCCTACCTGTTCAGTTTGGCGAAGCTGCTTAAAGTTTCGTGCAGGCAAGTGAGGCCGCCGTAGAGAACCCAGTTATCAGCTCACTCCCTGCGTGACCGGACACATTTCATGGAACCTGTTTTCCGTTGGACTGGTTGGTTGGTACACCAAGACGGCATATCTCTTTCATAATTTCAGTTCCCACTTCATCCCCGCTGACTGCTAACCAGTTGAAATAAAAAGCCTTACCGCTATATATCGACGGCCTGTGCGATCTTGCCTGATCCATCAAATTCCCACGAAAAGTACGCTTAACCCAATATATTCAATTGGTTACGCTTTCAGCCTTGCATCGCTAGGCCCCTGGGAACTGTAAAAACTTGCAATTTCTTTCAACGATTTCAGATCCGGATCCTCCCGCAAGATCCTAGAATTGGCGCGGTCTGGCGGACTGGTCTTGCGGGGCCCAGCTTTTGCAAAATTTTTTCTCACAGAGCCCGCAGGCGGGAGCGGAAGAGCGCGGTTTCCGTGGCGCGGGGCAGTCCGTGGGGATTACCGCCATGCGCTAGGAGGGGCTGTGAGCACATCCAGGCTTCACGTATGATGCGGGCCTGTCTGGTGGTGCCTCTTCATGCGGCACCTTTCCCTGGCCATGCTCAGGCGCTGTCAGGCAGATAGAAGAAGGCCCCACAGTGTGGGGCCTTCTTCGCTTGGGGTTTGGTTTGGGGGTCACTCGATGATGGGAGTGAGCTGCTGAGCCAGTGCTCCGGCCTGCTCGGCCTGCTGGCTGAAGGTATCCCCCTGGCTTGGGGGCTGGTTCTTATCCGGGTGGGTGTGGCTGGCGGTGGTGCTGGCCAACTGCGCTACCAGGTCCATCAACTGCAGCAGCAGCTGGAAGATGTTCAGGCTGTCTGTCCCCATCCACGAACGCGGTGCCTCCAGGTGCTGCAGCTCGCCGGCGATGGCCCGGCGCAACTGCCCCACCACCTCGACCAGATCCCCCGCCGCGGTCTGGCTCATGTTGCCAAGGCTCCCCAGCATCACATCATCACCGGCCAGCAGCTCAATGGCCCCCAGCGCCTCGATGCGCTTGATCCCGCCCACCTCCTCAATGCTGTGCTGTCCTACCCGTAGTCGACGTTGGCCAAACTCCCCCAGGTAGTCGTCGGCCTGGTGGTGCATGCGCAGGGCGCCGTCGAACTGATCGCGATCGGTGGTGCGGGTCTGGTTGCCCACCGCATCGGTGCGCGCGAGTACCTCGGCCCGCTGCTGCTGGAGCTGCTCGCCCGGGGCGATGCCTGGTAGCGGCCAGCCGGTACCGAGCACGGTACGGATAAAGGGCCGATCGGCGCGGCCAAAGGCAAACCCCAGCTCGACCAGGGTGCCCGGCAGCGGGTACTGCAGCAGTCCCTGCTCCGGGCCCCCCATCATCACCGGCAGCGGCACCGCCCGATAGAGTGGGGTGGCCTCATCAGGCTGGCCATCTTCACCGAGCAGTTGCACGTCCACCGCATAGCGGGGGCGGAAGGGGTCGTTGAGCTGGCCGGCGTGCGCCTGATCGCTGATGGCCTCGACCCGCCCGAACTTGGGCAGATGCAGCTGGTCGGCCAGCTCCGGAAACTCGTGCTCCATGGCGTGACGTTGTGGGGATTTTACCGCCTTGCCCGGGGTGGCCAGAGTCAGACTCATTTCATCGCCGGTGAGGCGCACCCGGGTCACGCGCTGGCCGTTGAGGGTGGCCCCCGGGCGCAGGGGTGGTACCGGGGCCATGGTCAGGGTGTCGCCCGACTGCTTGGCCGACCAGGCGGGGGAGATGGGCATATCCTTGCCATGCCAGCGGCTATGGGCGTAGCTGCCCACAAAGACGGCGCCGTCGGGCTGCTGATACCAGCAAAAGTCGGGGACGGTAAAGGCGCGTCCCGCGTGGGCAAGCAGCTGATAGCCGGTGCCTGAGCTGGCGAAGTTGGGGATGGGGCGGTCGGTGTAGTCGGCCCCATCGGGCAGCAAGAAGGTCAGCCCGCTCTGTTCGCTGAGCCAAGTCAGCAGGCCGCGCAGGGTGGCGTGTTGCTGGCTGACCGGGAAGCGGCTGCCGAGCACGCCGGCCAGCTCCCGGCACAGCACCCGGTGGCTGCCGTTCTCGGCCGGGGTCACGTTGTAGGCGTAGCCGGTGAAGTAGCGGCGCAGATCGCCGTTGTAACCGAGATCGACGGTGATGACCTGTTTCTTGCTGACCTCTCCCTTGATGGTGAGGGCGGCACGCCCACCGGCAGAGAGATCCAGCACGATGTCGTGGTCGACCAGGTGAACAGGTTGGCCGCTGGCGGCGGCCCGGGTACTCAGTTTCATGCGAAGAAGTCATCCATCGGTTTGAGCACGAATTTCTCAAAGGTGGTCAGATCCGGGGCGCCGCTCTCGGTGGTGGTTCCCGCAGCACCGGTCGAGCTGGTGTTGTCGGTGCCCTGACCCACGGTGGGCGGGGGCAAAGCCTTTCGCTGTTCCCGTTGCTCCGGTACCGAGTTGTGCTCGCGCAGGGTGAACTGGATGTGCCAGGCCAGCAGCCCCTCCTGCTCGGTGGCACTGATGCGGCCGGCAAATTTGGCCTGGCGCACCTTGATGCTCTTGGCCAAGAGGCTGCCGACCCGGTAGAGGTGGCGTTGGCCGCCGTCCCCCTTGGCATCGGCCAGCTCGAACAGGCGTGCCAGATGCGCCTCGTCCTTGAAGGCGATAAGGCCGGTGACGTCCAGCTCTTTGGCCTTGGCGCCCTGCTCCGAGGTGCTGGTCGCGCTGGTCTGGCCCGACTGGTCGGCGTCCATGAACTGCATGCCGGCGGTGATGCGCATCGACTGCAGGGCAATGGGTTCGCCGTCCAGGGTGAGCATGGTGGTGCTCATAGAGTCAGTTCCTGCCAGAAGGTGAGCGGGGTGGGGGAGAGCAGCAGGGCGCCGACGCTCTGGCTCTGTGCCCCCGGCGGGCCGGATTGCTCCAGCTGGGCGGCCAGGCTCTCCACGCTGCCCTGGCCGTGCCAGCACCAGAGCTGGCCCTGCAGTGCCGCCAGGTCGTCCAGGCGCTGTGCCAGCTCATCCAGCCGGGCCTGCCGACGGGCTGCCAGCTGGCTCAAACGCTCGATGGGCGTGGCTTGGTCGGCGGCCAGGCTCTCCAACTGGGCGAGCTCGGCGCCGACCAGGCGGCGTCCCGCGCGCAGCGGATCCCAGCAAAGTGGTTCATCCGGTGTCCAATGGGGAGTCTTGGGCGTGCTCGGCAGGGTCATGGTGTCCTGACTTGCGTGCAAACGGCGCAAGGTGGCGCACCAGGCGGGCAGCGGCAGCCAGGGACAGAGCGCGGCCAGGGCATTGGCCAGCTCGGTGGGGTGGTTGCCGGTGACCAGCCAGCCGACCGCGTGGAGCTCACCGGCCGGTTGCTGCGGGTCGGCTCCGTCGCGCAGCTTGGTGGCCAGCACCTTGACCGCAGTGTCGGCGGAGAGCGTCCATTGTCCATCCAACTGCTGCCCGATCCCGTGCATAAAGGGGGTGACCGTCAGCTGACGGCCGGTGGCAAGCAGGGCATCCAGCTCGGCGCGTAGCCCCAGCAGGGCGGCAGCCTCGTCGCTCAGAGGGTGGCGGCGGTACTGGGCCTGCTCGGCAAGGGCCGCCAGCCGGCCTGTCGCTTCGGCCATGACGCCCGGGAGCTGACCGGTGATGGTCTCGGCCTGCTGGCGGATGACGGTGAGCGAGGAGGGCAGCACCAGGGCTGCATTGCGCCAGCTCATGCCGCCAACTCTGGTGCGGTGGGCCACTGTTCAACCAGAGGCCACTCGGAGGCCGAGGCCAGGGCATAGATCTCCTGGTAGTAGGTTCGCCAGGTGGCGGCCTGCTCTGCGTTGCCCATCATCTCGAAGTGCTGAACGTTGGTGATGGCCAACGCCATGGCGTTGCGACGCATGGGCGGATTATCCCGGGCTGCCACTTCCAAGGGGGTGGGCGGTACGTACTCGGCCACTTCTCCATATTCCCCGGCGGCGGCACGGTCAAAAATAAGGCGGCCATGGGGTTCGATATCGTTCGGTGATGCGGTGAACGCCACCATTTCGGGGAGATGCTCAAATTGCACCTGCAGGTTGATACGGGTGTGTTCGGCATCCATCCATCTGGGCTGTGCTGCGCTGGTGAGGGTGATTTGCATTGCTTGCTCCTAGGCGATGCGGATGAACAAGGTGGTCTCAGAGCCGGTGTTATCTGACGCTTTCACACTACGATAACCAAGCTGTTTCCAGGTGCCGGACATGGCTCCCGAGGAGTAGCCTTCCGCGTCCGCGGGGTGCAGTGAGGAGCCGCTTTGGGTAGCGCCGATACTGGTCGCACCGGCATCACAGTGGAGCAGTGCGTATGTCCCCACCTGCCCGTAACTTCCGGCCACAATGTCCTGGTTACCCTGGGCTGCGGTATGGGTATGGGACAGCGGGGCAGCTCCCACGTCGGCAGTAGTGGGCTTGTTCTGGGTGTTGTACTGCTTTGCCCAGGCGGTCCAGGCACCTGAGCTGTATTGTGCCCGGATCCAGACTCGAGAAGAGTTGTAAACACGGTACTCCTGCACGATGCCTGCAGCAGCATAGATAACCAGTGAGCCCGCGGAAGCCTCGGGGTAATGCAGATCTGTTGATGCCTCAGCGTTAGCACTCTGATGCCATACACCTGGAGTCATCATGGTGTCCAAGTCAACATTGGCTCCCATCTCAGTGGAAGAGCCTATCGTGCCAGGCTGTTTGAATCCTTGATGGTAGAGCTTGTTGGCATTGATATACACCACCCCGTCGATGACCCGAAAACTGTCATAGTCAGCAAGATCGGGGTCAGTGCCGGTGATGCCCGTTTTGGGCCACAAAATGCCCTCACTGGCGTCACCTGACGAGTCGGAGAAGGTGAGGCCATGTACTCCGCCGATGGACTGGTTGCCCATGTCCAGTGCGACGTCGTCCGGGCCATTGAAACTTCCGGAAAAGACAACCTTTGCTCCTGCGTCGAACGCACCGCCTGACTTGGGCATGGCGCCTACATCGGCAGCGGTAGGTTTATGCACCGTGTCGTATATCTTGACCCACGGCAACCAGCTGTCGGTATTGGTGGAGTAGTTCCGAAACCACACTGCGCTGTCCGCCTCGTAGGGCCATGCAACCTGTAGCAGCGCATCTGCGCTGTAGATGCTCCGGGTCTCCACATACATATATCCGGCAGTCACGTCGGGGTAGTTGGTCGAGCCAGCCCCCTTGGCAAGGACGTAAGTGCCCATCGTCAGAGTGTTCAGGTCACCGATGAATTGGCCAATGGTCCCTCCTTCATTGTTCATTGCGTCTGCCCGGGGGTTGTAAGACCCAGTAGGAAGCACCCCATCCAGCGCCTCTTGTAATCCCTCCACGTTCTCGATGGTATGATCGTGGCTGTTGTCCTCGATGGTCACCTCAAGCTCGATGCTGTCGGGGCCGTTGAAGGACGCCTGACCGGTGACGTCACCGGTGAGGGTCAGGGTGCGCCTGGCCCGGGTGTCGGTAACGCTGTCGTCCGCGTTGATGGTGGCCAGCCGGGTGACAAAGTGCGGATAGCCGTTGGCATCCACGTAATCGACCAGATCCGCAGTACTGAGCGTCAGGGTCACCTGGTTGACCCAGGGGCTGAGCAGGGAACCGGCGCGGTAGACGTCGAGCCAGAGGCCCACCGGTTTGGCGCTGGGAGCAACCTCCTGCTCGCTGGCGAGTTCAACCAGCAGCCCGCCCACATAGCCCTGACCGGGCTGCACCTTATAGAGCCCTGCATCGTTCACCAGCTTGAAGCCGTCGCCGTAGAACGCGGCGTGGCCGAAGGTGCCCATGGCCTGGCGACGCAGATCCTCGTCCATGCCGCGCAGGCGGGCGGCGTAGTCGATCTGCCAGGTGCTGGCGTCGATCACCGTCTGGCTCGCCTCGGCGGCGCGGTCGTACTCCATCAGCATGGATTTCACCAGGGAGTTGCCGGTCTGGCCGCTGCCCGGGTCGGTGGCGAGTTTGGTCTCCTCGCCTTTGTGCACGATCATCCCCACCAGGTTCAGCTCGGTGTTGATGAGGTACATGGCGTTGAAGGTGAAATCCCCGACCGTGGTGTCCATCACGATGGAGTAGGCCACGGCGTCGTTGTTGATGCGCCCACGCTGATCGACCGCGTGGCGGTGCACGATCTGGTCGACCGGCGGCAGGCCACTGGCGGGGTCAATGGGGGCGTCGGGGTCGAGCCCCGGGATATGGGCCAGCACGAATTCATCGAGCACGACCGGGGTCTGCTCGACGAGGCATTGCTGCCAGTAGCTGGAGAAAGCGTCGGTGATGATTTGGCTCATGAGGTTCCCTTGAGTGAGGCGGCAAACACCTCTTGGTTCATGTCGATACGGGCGTGGTGCAACACGGCCTTGACCGGGTAGACCACCTGGAAGCGGTAGCGGCGGCAGGTGCGGCCGTAGTGCTGGATCAGGGTCTGCATCAGCGCCTGGTTGCTCGAGAGCGCGCTGTCAGTCACCTCGATGATGATGACGTCCCAATCTGCCCCCTCGACCCGCTCGTGGATCTCGCACCAGCCGATGCCGAGGCGCTCAAAGATGCGCTTGAAGCCGGCCACCTCGCCGGCGTCCTGGGCGTTGACGAAGGCGTACTTGACCCGCTTGCGGTAGAGCTCGAGCGGCTCGCCATTGAATCGCTTGATATCCCGCTCCCAGGCGATGAGATCCAGCAGCTCTTTGCTGCAGGTGAGCGGGTCGACGGCCCCCAGGGAGATCAGCAGCCAGCCCCGGACCTTCTGCCAGAAGGCCATGATGCCGCGCGACAAAAAGGCGGGCTCCTTGAGGGTGGCGGTCAGGGTCTGCCCATCCTCCCACCAGGGCGGGGCGCAGGGGGGCAGGGGCGGCGCCTGCTCGTCGTGGGGGTTACTCATGGATCGTCACCTCCACGGATTGCAGGCGCGGGATGGCGAGGGCGCTGACGATGTCGGTCTCGGTAAATTGCAAGCTGAGCAGTTGAGCCCCCAGGGCGGCGTGGATCTCGTGGCCAAGCTGGGAGAACGAGAAGCGGGCGCTGGGCCAGGTGCGGGTCACCTCGGGATAATCGGCCGATTCTCGAAAGGCGGCGCGGATCATCTGCTCGGTGGTGGTGACCAGGGCCGCCTGCTCCTCGTCGGTGAGGTTGGCCACCGGCCAGAGCGCGAGGTGGATGGCGTGCTGGGTCTCCGGCAGTGCCATCACGAACAGGTCGTCGCCGTGGCCATGGTAACCCTGGCGGCCCACGTAGTCGTTGAGCTGATCGAGCAGGGTGGTCGGGGTCTGGCCCACCTCCATCAGCACGTAGGCATTCGCAGTACCGGGACCACGGGGGCCGTCGTGCTCGAAGAAGATGTGATCGGCACGCACCCCGGCGGCGCTCGCCAGCATGCCGCGATAGACGGCGTCGATGTGGTAGTGGCCAGTGGTGGAGAACTGGTTTTGGATGCGCAGGCCAAGGGCGTCGTCCTCTTCCTGGTCGGCGCCCGGGGCGGTGATCCAGTCGACCGGGTTGCTGGCCGACAGCACGCCGTCGATGGGCTCGGAGAGCAGGCAGTAGTAACCGGGGGCCAGGTTCCAGGCCGTGCCGGGGAGCTCGGCGGCGCAGATCACCCGCGCCACCGCCTCGCCGGCCGGGCTCAGTACATCCTGGGTGGGCCTGACCCGGTAGAGGGTGCCGTTGATGGCTTCGGTACTGACCCAGACCCGGGCCGGGATCAGCACCTCGGCGGTGGGGTCGGCCTTCACATACTCGATCACCCCCTGGGTGGCGGTGGCCGGCTTGCGGCTGAGGTTCACGTCCCAGGCCTTGAGATCGAGATAGGTGGCGGTGGCCGTGGCGGCGAAGGTGGCCGGCAGCACATGGGTGGCCAGCAGGGTTTCGATGAGCCACATGGCCGGGGTGATGACGACGCTGCGCACCAGGCGCCAGAACGGGGAGACGTCGGCGTTGTTGGAGATCAGCGACCCGGCGGCCTCGGTCTGGGCTTTCAGCTCGGCTTCCATGGCCTCGGCGGTGGTGGGCACGCCGGCCGAGGCCAGCAGGGGCAGAAAATCGACGTGGGGGCGTTGGCTCATAAGGGGGTCTCCACAAGGCCGTATTCGTAGGTCATGGCGCTCACCAGGATGCGGTCCGGCGCCTCCTCAATGACGTTGATGGTGCCGGGGACCAGGCGCACATCGCTTTCCACCTGTAGCTCAATTTCGGTCATCACGTCGGCGCGCAAGGTGGCGCTGCGCTCGCCGATAAGCTTGCTGGCGAGCCCCGACTCCATCAGCCGGTGCTGGATGTCCTGACCGATGCTGTGGCGATCACTGGTCATGCGGGGCTGGCTGCCGGCATCCAGCACCCAGGCGCCGTTCTCGACCAGGAGGTCGACGTAGTTCTGCGATGCGTTCTGTTCACTCATCCGGGGGTCTCCAGCCAGAGGTTTTCAGCCAGCATTTGCGGGGTCATGGGGTTCTGGAAGTGGTTGTGCACTTCGCCTATCTGCATGCGCTTGCCCGGGGGCTGGGCGGCGGCCGTGGCGCGGGCGTTGGCCTGCACCAGCTGCTGGCCGAGCCCGCCGGCGGGGATGGCGGCGGGTTCGCCCTGGCGGTAGCGGGCGAGGGGAGCGGTGATCTGCTCGTTGCTGACTTGCGTGCTGATCGTGGGCGCCGTGGGCAAGTCGGTGAAACCGTCCCACTCGATGCTGACCCCCGGGATCTTGTTGAGCTGCTCGATAAGCCAGCCCACCGCATCGCCCAGCAGTTCGAACGGCGAGAGATCGCTCAAGAAGGCGGTAAAGGCCTGCCAGCCGGCGCTGAGGCTGGCGATCACCTTCTCCAGCCCCTCGAATACGCCCCAGTCGGCCAGGAGCTGCATCAAGTCGTCCCAGTAGTAGATGGCGGCGGCGATGGCGCCGACCAGCACCACGCCGATGGTGATGGCGATCAGCATGGCCGGGTTGGCATACATGGCGAGGTTGACCGCCAGCATGATGGCACGGAAGGTCTTGAGCAGGCTGCTGACCACGGTAATGGGCATTTTGAGCAACATCAGCGCGGTGGCCCACCCCTTGGCCACCAGGGTGCCCAGGGCGGTGAGCAACACCCAGGCACCGGTGACGATGGCCAGTCCCGCGATGGCCAGCACCGCATAGCTGACCGCCTTGGTGAGGTGGGGGAAGAGCTGGGTCCAGCGCACCACCACGGCGGCGCCGTCGGCAAACATCCCGACCACCGCCTCGATGGCGGGCAGCACCGAGGAGAAGGCAGCGGCGCGGATGGCGTACCAGGCGTTGGTCAATCGCTCCCACTGGGAGACGGTGCCCTTGAGCTTGTCGCTGAGCGCATCGATGCCGTTCACCCCTTTGAGGCTGGACAGCGTCTTGTCCAGAGTCTCGGCGTCGCCGATGAGCTGTTGCAGCAGCAGGGCGCCATCGCCCAGCCCCGCCTCATCGAGCAGGGCCCAGGCCTCGGCGCCGCCCATCTGGTCGATCAGCGGTTGGATGTTCTGCAGGATCTGCTGGATGGGCAGCAGGTTGCCCTGGCTGTCCACCATGGCGACCCCGAGTTTCTCCTGGGCGGTGGTGGCACCTTCCAGCAGGGCGGTGAACTGGGTGACCGCATCCCCGTCGCCCATGCGGGTCTGCAGCATGGCGAGGATGGCCAGCTGCTCCTCCATGGCGACCCCCATGGTCGAGGGCAGGGAGTGCATCCCCTCCACGGCGCCCATCATCTTGTCCATGGAGACGCCGAACTGCTGGGTCAGCAGGTGGGTTTGGCCGGCGACCCGCTCGGCCCACTCGCTCTGGCCCATGGCGTCGGCCGACTGCTGGTAGTTGCCGTAGAGCATCCGAAAATACTGGCTCACAGTGTCGGCGTCTGACTTTGTGGCGGCGCCCAGGATGGCCGAGGTCTGGGTGACGCTCTCCAGCATGGCCGCCGGCAGCCCCGGCATGGCCTTCTTCATGGCGGCGGTGTACTCGAGTACCCCGACCGCCGATTGGCCGTAGTCCACCGAGAACTGCAGGGCGGCGCTGCTCAGGCTGCCGAGCATCTCCTGGGTCATGTCGGGGCTGGCCACTTCGGCCAGCGCCTGCTTCATCTCGATAGCCGGGGTCAGCACGGCCTGCACCGCCAGGCCGCCCGCCACCACGGCTGCGGCGCCCAGGGCCATCTGCTCATACCCTTGGCCGACGGTGTCGCCGAGTGCGGTGACCTGCCGCTGGATCCCCAGCAGCGGCTTGGTGACGCCGTCAACCAGCGCCACTTGCATCATCAGTTGTTCCATCCAGGCCATGTGTTTACCCGTTGAAGGCTTTCGTTATGCCCTCGGCCACCGCGTGGCTGAGGCGTTCCCGCTCGTGTTTGTCGAGCCAGATGGCGCGGGCGAGGCTGTCGATGTCGTCATCCGCTCCCGGCAAGTAGTGCCGGCGCAGCGTCAGCACCTGTTCGAGCTGGTTGCGCTCGATGGCCTCGGCGCGCGCGGTCAGTTTTTTACGCTGATCTCCAGGCTCGGGGCGAACTGCTCGTTGATGGCGGCCGCCAGCTGCAGGGCGGCGCCGGGGCGGGCCAGCAGCGCATCCAGGGCTGCCTTGCTGTCGGTGGCCACGATGCGCTTGAGGTAGTTGTGGGAGGGCGCCACCTTGTCGCCCGGCAGCAGATCGTTGATGTAGCCGTTATAGGCAGTCAGGGTCGGCTCGAAGCTTAAGTCTTGGCCGGCGACGGTCAGGGTGAGGGTCTTGCTCATGGTGTGTATTCCTTAACGGTGAGTGAGTTAATCGTTGAGTCGGGCATCGATGCGGCGCTCGGCGAGGCTTCGCAGGGTATCGACCCCGAGCAGGCCGACCACGCCGCCGATAAAGGGGGTGGCATCGTCCGGGATCCCGAGCAGGCGCACCCCGGTGGCTACCGCCAGGGTGATAAGCCCGCACAAGAGCGCCTCGATGAGCCGCCGCTGCCCCCGGCCGCCGTGGTAGGTGATGCGCAGAAAGGCGATGGCGAGCGCCAGCAAGGCGCCATAGATGGCCGAGCCGTTCTCGATCAGCCAGGCGATGACGATGGCCCAGAGGGTGGGATCCTTGTTCGGCATGGGGAATCCTTGCGGGTTAGAACAGGTGCCGGGTGTCGTCAGACGACAGGTAGGGCACCCCGTTGATGCGCACGAAGTCGGGGCTGGTGACCAGCCCCTTGACCTTGTGGGTGCTTTTCTTGCCGCCGGCGGGGTCGACGTCGAGCAGATCGGAGATCTGCAGCTTCACGCCGAACGCCTCGACCTTGAAGCTGTCGTTGCCCGAATCGGCGTAGAACAGCACGTCGTCGGTGTCCATCCCGCGCCAGCTGCCTGCCCGGCGGGCAGCCTCCCCCAGCAGGTTGAAGTTCTTGGTGTCGAGCTCGAACTCAAGCTCGGCAGAGACGTCCCCATCGACGAAGCCGTCGGGGATGCCGCGACTGGTGGCGATGGCCGAGTTGTCGGTGATGGAGAGGCTGGCTTTGTCGACGTGCACCATGACGCCCGCGAGCTCGGTGTCGAAGTTGATGCCAGAGATACGACGGGTCATGGGTTAGCCCTCTTGCTTGCTGAGATCGAGCACGATGCTGACGGTGATGCCCTTGGGGCAGTCCACGGTGCGCACCACGATGTAGATGTTGACCAGGTTCTTCGAGATCCACTCGATGGTGATGTCGCCCTCCTGGGGCGGCATCACTTCCCCCGGGAACGGTTGGCCGTTGATGACGGTGGCGCGGCTCATCTCGCGCAAGTCCTTGCCAAAATAGGTGACGGCGGCGGCCGTGCTGCCGGGGGTGGAGTTGAACGCGCGATCGCCGAGCCGGGCGATGGCCCGCACCCGGGTCTTGCGGGCCACCTTGTAGGCGATGCGCAGGTTCTCGATCACCTGGTAGTCGCCACCCTCCACGTCGAGCTGGCGGCCATCGGCCCAGTAGATCCCGTCATAGTCCGGGTACCACATCGGCACCGCGTAGCGGTTCTGCTCGAGCAGTTGCAGGGTATCGAGGGCGAGCGGTGCGCCGTCCATGTCCACCGGCTTGTCGCCAAGGCTCAGGACCGGGCCGGTTTTGACCCGGCAGGGGCTGTCGGCCACGCTCACCGCCCGGTTGCACAACCGCCCGGCATAGGCGCCGATGAGGTTTGGCCAAAGCTGCGGGATGAGGCCCACCGAGTCGGCGGCGATCCCCGTCTGCAGGGCAATCAGGCGCGCGCTGTAATCGCTCCAGGCCTCGGTCAGGGGGTCGATGGGCTGCACCGCCAGCAGCATGAATTGCCAGCGCCCCCAGGTGGCGATGAGCTCCTGATTGAGCGCATGGGCCGCCTCGATGCTGCTCTTGGTCCAGGTT
Organism: Aeromonas sp. R10-1; assembly: GCF_040908465.1. Lineage (NCBI taxonomy): Bacteria > Pseudomonadati > Pseudomonadota > Gammaproteobacteria > Aeromonadales > Aeromonadaceae > Aeromonas > Aeromonas sp. R10-1. The sequence goes on along the minus strand of NZ_JBFODT010000033.1, from coordinate 102,237 downwards.
TGGCCCAGTACCACCACCCCTTCAACGCTCGTGCTTTCCTGGGCGGTGCGCACCGCGTCCATCCAGTCGCCATTGGTGGGCAGGACAAAGCCCGCAGCTGTCCAGTTCTGGCCGGCGTTGGCCATGGCGGCCTGCAGGTTGGTCTTGAGCTCGCTGTCGGCCGCGCCGAGCAGCAGGTCGAAGTCGGACTGGGTATTGAAGGCGAGCAGCTTGCCGGTGTTCTCTGGGGCGCTGCCCACGAACAACAGGTGGCGCTCAATCTCAGTGAGCGGCCCCTGCTGCTGGTTGTCGTTGTTGATCTGGACGTATGGCCACATCTCACTTGCTCCTTAGGTCTTGTTTGTTGAGGTCCCAGCCGTAGTGGATGCCCTGCAGTGCGCGGGCAAAGGCCTGCTCACGCTGGGCCTTGGTCGCCCCGAGGAAGGCCCGGGCCGGCAACGTTATCTGCCAGCTGGTCTTGGTGGGCTCGTCTTTGAGCTTCTTGATAAGCAGCCCTGCCTGGGCGTAGCCGAGGTGCTCGGTGATCCATCCGAGCGAGGCCGAGCGGTAATGGCCCTTGCGCTTGCCTGGTCGCTTGAAGCCGAGGGCGCGCAGCTTCCTGGCCTGAGCCCGGGTCGCTATCTTGTCGGGGGAGGCGGGGGCATCACCGGATGCGGTGCCCGCGCCTTGCTCCGGTTTGGCCAGCTTGCGGGCCTGCTGGGCGGCGTTGACCTGGTAGGTGTGGCCACGCTGATGGGTACCGGCGATGACGCCGGGATGGGCGCCATAGTTGCCACCCTGAAAGCGCAGCTGTGCCTGGTCCTGACCTGGCTTCTCGGCGATGACGATGAGCTTGCGCAGCCCCAGCAGCATTTTGCGCTTGCCGTGTTTGCGGCCGGGCCAGGCTTTTCCATCTGGGGTCTGCTGGCGGGTGAGGTTGCGCACGCTCAGCTTTCTGATCTCGCTTGCGGCGCGCCGGATCAAGCGCTGGCGTTGCTTGGGGGGCATGGCCAGCAGCTTGAGCTGCTCCTGGGTGCGGCGGGTATCGAGGGTCAGGGTGATCATGGTGTCCCCTCGATGGGCGCCGGCGGGCGAAGGGTGCCGACGTGCAGCAGGGCCGCCTCGGCCACCCAGAGCGCATAGGGCATCACCGCCCAGCGCCGGCCGGCCCAGCGCACCGGCCCCTGTTCATCCGGGGTCAGACGCAGCGGCTCGATAAAGTCGATCTGCACCTCCAGATCGGCGCTGTGCTCGTCATTGGGCTCGATACGAAACTCAGGATCAGCCAACTCGAAGCGCTCGCGCTCGGGGTCGTGGTCCTGCAACCAGGCCATCACGGTGGCGAGCAGCACCGCCGGATCGCATTCGCGAAACGGCAGCGCCTCCAGGGTGTAGACCGCCTGATAACTCAGATAGCCGAGAATGGCACCGGTCGGCCCCATGTCCTTGGGGTCCAGGCGCAGGGTGCCGTTCTCCATCCAGCTGTCGAGCAGACCCTGGCATTTGCCGGGCAGCGCCTCGGTCAGCGCCTGGTGCAGGGCGTGCAGCAGATATCCCTGGTGCAGGCTCATATCAGGGCCACTCCCGCGCGGCGCTTGCCCTTGATGACCCGCACCAGTTGCTGACTGATGGCGAGCAGTTGCTCGCGGGTCTGGGGCTCGCGCTCGCTGGTCTTGTTGGCTACGGGGCGCTCGGTGACGCTGGCGGCGGCCGGCAGCAGCTCGGCCTGGGCGCGGGCGAACGCGGCGCCGAGGTACTGCTCGGTCAGGGCGTTGTGGCCGCCCTCGATGGCGACGCCCGGCACGGCGGCGGCGTTCAGGTAACCCTGTTCGCGCTGGCTGTCCTGGTAGGCCTGCAGCTGCAGGTTGATTTGGCCAATGGCCGAGAGCAGGGCCGAGGCGATGGTCTGGCTGTCCAGATCGGCCGGCTGGGCGGTGCGCCGCTCGAACTCGGCGACGGCCACGTCGGGCCACCATCCGTCGTTGCGGATGGTCTGCTCGCTGTAATCGATCTGTTTACCGGTGAACATATCTCGCCCTCGCTGTCATGGGTGCCCCCCTGAGGCCACGGGACCGGAGACGGGGTGAGCCTGGTGGCGTCCCACTCCTTCCCGCCGGGGGGCGGCGGCACGGAGAGCCGTTATTGCTCTGGGTTAAGCGCCCGCAGGCGCATGGCAATCTTGTGGCGCAAGGTGGCGACGCCGACCTTGCCGTGGTACTGCTCGGCCTGGGCCAGCCAGTGGTCGGCCTGCTCCAGCACGTTGCAATCGTTGACGGCGCTCGGGCGGGGCTGCCCCTCGCTGTCGCGCAGCAGGAGCAAGCCCGCAGCCCGAAACCACTTGGCGGTGATGCGCTCGTTGAGGCGCCACTGGGTGCGCACCAGGTCGAACACCCGGGAAAACCAGGGCTCGACCGCGTGGCCGTTGGTGGCCTGGGTCTCTGCCCACTCGAGCACGGTGTCGGCCACGAAGGTGGCCCAGTCGCGCTTGATGTTGCCCGGGGTGGGCTGGTGCTGCGCGATGGCGAGCAGCGCCCAGGCGATCCCGGTATCAAAATCCCCCACGTCAAACGCCCAGATAATGAGCTGGGCGAACAGCTCGTTACGGTGCACCACCCCCTGTTCCAGGTAACGCTCCACATAGGGGCGGTACTTGGGGAGCAGCTCGCCGCGCTTCATGGTCACCCGGTCCGCGATGCGGGTGCACTGGCGCAGGCGGTGGATGTCCTGCTCCAGGGCAATCAACTGCAGATGCAGGCTGTTCGCCATGGCGCCGGTGGCCTGACCGGTGACGGCGGCCTTGCTGGCCGCCTGGTTGGCCTCGTGGCGCAACTTGTGGCGCAGCGCAGGGGAGAGCATGGCTTAGGCGTCCTCACCATCCGGGGCACTAGCTGCCAGAGGGGTGACAGGGCGGGGCCCGATCACTACATCGGCTTCTTCATAACCGGCATAGGCCTTGTACTCGGGCAGGGCGTAACCCTCCATGCGCCAGTACTTGTTCTCGAACGCCTTGGCGTCTTGGTTGTCCTTGGCCTCGCGCTTGCGGGTGCCGCGCTGGGTGTAGATGTGCAGGTTGTCCAGGGTGGTGACCACCATGCGGTTACCCGGGAAGTAAGGCGGGATATAGGCCCGGCGCCCGGCGATGGACTTGGCGAGCTGCTGGGCGGCCACCTGCTCGGTGGGGGTCTTGGCCTCGCTGTAAATCTTGGCCTGGGCGGCGGCGATAAGGTCAGTACCGACCAGTACCACCAGACGCGGGTCGTTCTGGAACACCGGATCGATAGTGGCATTGATGAGGTCGCTGGCCATCTGGTCCAGGGTGACGTAATCCCCCGCGCCGGCTGGGTCGAAATAGATCTTGTCGCCGGCGGGAGCCTTGACGATCTGGCTGCCTTCGTTCCACTCGCGGGCGCGCTGGTGCCAGCCCTTGTTGACGTCCTCGCCAAGCGGGTTGGCGTCCGGATCGGTGGTGGTGGCGATGGAGACGCCGTTCCAGCCGATGCGCAGCATGTCGAGGGCGAAGGAGCGGTTGGTGAAGTCGTTCACCAAGCGAATGAACTCGCCGTCACTGCCGGCGTTGGCCCAGGAACACAGGGTTGCCCAGTCCAGCGCCGCGCACGAATCGGTCTCGACCAGATCGAAGGTGTTGCCATCGACCCCGATCGACTTCTTGAAGCGCCCGCCAGCCACGCGGCCGGTGTAGAGGCCGCCGACACCGACCTGCACCACCTGGCCCTTGATCTGGTCGACGTCCAGGCAGGTGATGAGTTTGAGGAACTCGACGGAGTCGAGCAGTGCCTGGCGCAGCCTGGTCTCCACCGGGCCGGTGACAGAGAACTGCTTGCTGAGGTTGGTCTCGGGGATGTTGTAGGCCTTGGCCAGTTGCGAGCAGTATTTTTGCAATACCTGCTCGGCTTGCGGGGTCAGGGTTTGACTCATGATCGTGGGGTTCCTTAAACGGGGCTGGGCAGATCGTCACCACCGAGCAGACCCGGGCGCTGGCCCGGCTTCTCGGCGGAGAACTGCTCGATGGTCTGGGTCAGGGAGTCCAGCTTGCCGGCCATGCCGGTCAGGGCCTGCTCCAGCTTGCCAAACTGCTCGGCGCTGATAACGGGCTGCTCGGTGGCCTCCGGTTGCTCGGCTGGCTTCTTGTCGTCCGGTTTGGCGGAGAAGGTCTCGACCTTGCTGGCGAGGGTGTCGAGCTTGCCGCCAAGGCCGGTCAGCGCCCCCAGCATCTGGTTGAATTGTTCAGGGTTCATTGCCTCGTCCTCTTGGGTGGGCGGTGGAGTGATGTCGAGCTCCTCGCCATGGTTGGCCAGGAAGCTGAAAAATTTCTTGAGCAGGCCGTCGGCCTTCTCGTGTTTGGGGAGCTTGAACGCGGAGAGATCCAGCGGTTCGCTGCGCCCGATGAGGCGCGACTCGCTGCGGCCATCCTTGAACTTGAGGTGGGTGGTGCCGGTGCTGGCGGGTTCATCGGTGACGCCAAGGCCACGCAGGTAAGTGCGGCCCAGATCGGCAAACTGCTCCTGGGGCTCGATGGAGCAGAACTGGTATTGGCCAGTCTGGTTGTAATAGATGAGATCCCGGGTCGGGCTCAGGATGGCGAACAGCTTGAGTTTGCCATCCACGCTCTCGGTCTTGAGCTCCTGCACATAGCCGAAGTTGAACCAGCGATCGTGATCGGGCCAGATCAGGGCGGTGTAATAGCTGGGGTCGTAGGTCTCGGCCATGTCGGTCAGCCAGGCCGCCGTGATCTCCCGATCGTCGACGGTGGTGCCTTCGGTGGCGATACAGACCCAGCCAGTGCGCAGTGTGGGATCGGTGGGGGTGCTCATGCCGTGCTCGCGGTGCCTTTTCGGATTGTCTATGCGGGCTCAGGCTATCGGGTCGGCAAGGGTGATTCACCCGATGGTGTTCGGGACGATTCGGATTTCGGCGCATATCCGAATTCGTCCGAACATTGGGGGCCGAAGTCGGGGGGAAGGGGTCGCTAAGATGGCGCCATCATTCACCGGATGGAGGCGCTGTGGCGTATCCCGAAGAGCTCCGCGCGGCCGCGCGGGGGCTGTATCTTAAGCGCTGGACACCCCAGGAGATCAAGGACGAACTGGGGCTCAACTCCTGTCGCATTGTCTACTACTGGGCCGAGAAGTTCGGCTGGCGCGACCTCCTGACCGAGGAGTCGGTCGAGGATGCCATCGCCCGCCGGGTGCAGACCCTGCTGAACCGCGAGAAGAAGAGCCAGGGCGAGCAGGAGGAACTCGACCGTCTCATCGAGCACCACGTCAAACTCAAGGAGAAGGCGGTGCGCCTGGCCGAGCGTCAGGCGGCGGCCAGCGAACGGCTGCGCAGCGAGGGAGAGGCGAGCCCGTCATCAGGGAGCCGGAGCGAGGGACGTGGCGAAGGAAGGGGGGAGGGCAAGAAGAAGCCCCGCAAGGGCGGCAAGAACGACGTCAGCCAGCTGACCCCCGAGGACTTCGCCCCCTGGCTCGAGACCCTGTTCGGCTACCAGCTATACGTGCGGGCGGCCAAGGACGATCCGGCCGTGCCGCGTACCCGCAATATCCTCAAATCCCGCCAGATCGGCATGACCTACTATTTCGCCGGCGAAGCGTTCGAGGATGCGGTCCTCACTGGCCACAACCAGATCTTCCTGTCGGCCACCAAGGTGCAGGCCGAGGTGTTTCGCTCCTACATCCGCAAGATCGCCAGCACCTTCCTCGGGGTCACTCTCTCGAACGGCAACCCCATCGTCTTGTCGAACGGGGCCGAGCTGCATTTTTGCTCCACCAACTCCGACAGCGCCCAGTCGCGCAGCGGCAACGTCTACATCGACGAATATTTCTGGATCGGTGGCTTCGAGAAGCTGGCCGACGTGGCCTCGGCCATGGCGACCCAGAGTCACTACCGCAAGACCTTCTTCTCCACCCCCTCGAGCAAGGCGCATCAGGCCTATCGGTTCTGGACCGGCGAGCGCTGGAAGGGGGACGTGCCCAAGCGTCAAGCGGTGGATTTTCCCAAGCCCGAGGAGCTGCAGGACGGTGGCCGGGTCTGCCCCGATGGTCAGTGGCGCTACATCATCACGGTGGAAGATGCGGTGCGCCTGGGTTGTCACCTCATCGACATCGAGCAGCTGCGCGACGAATACCCGGGGGAAGCGTTCGATCGGCTGTTCATGTGCAAGTTCATCGACGATGCCCTGTCGGTGTTCAAGTTCCAGCACATGGAGCGGGCCGGGGTCGATCCCAGTCGCTGGGGAGACTACCAGGGCGGCACGGCGCGTCCGTTCGGGTTGCGAGAGGTGTGGCTCGGCTATGACCCAAGCCGTACCCGCGACAACGCCACCCTGGTGGTGGTCGCCCCGCCCATGGCCGCCGGCGAGCGGTTCCGCATTCTGGAGCGCCACTACTGGCGCGGCCTCAACTTCCAGTACCAGGCGCAGGAGATAGAGCGCATCGCCAAGAAATTCAACGTGACCTACCTCGGGGTGGATGTCTCCGGCATCGGCGCCGGGGTGGTCGACTTGCTGCAACCGGTGTTCAAGGGCGTACTGCGGCCCATTCACTACAGCGTCGAGACCAAGGGGGCCATGGTGCTCAAGATGATCGACGTGGTGGAGGCCGACCGCATCGAGTGGGCCGCAGACGACAGGGACATCCCGGCGGCGTTCCTGGCTATCAAGCGCGCCACCACCGGCGGCGGGCAGATGACCTTCAAGGCCGGGCGCGACAGCGTGACCGGTCACGCCGACGTGTTTTGGGCCGTGGCCCACGCCGTGGCGAACGAGCCGCTCAACACCACCCGTAAACGCAAATCCACCTGGGCGGTGAGCCCAGAGAAGAGAGCCACATGACCAAATCACAACGCACCAAGGCGGCCCAGGCGGCCGTCAACGACAAGCCGAGCATTATGTTCGAGCTGCCCGAGCCGGTGGATCCCACCTCCTGGATGACCCATTACACCGAGGTGTTTTACGACCCCTGGGGGGAGTATTACCAACCGCCCATCGACCGCAAGGGGTTGGCCAGACTGACCCGCGCCAATGCCCACCACGGCGCCATCCTGATGGCCAGGCGCAATATGGTGGCGGGGCGTTTCACCAGCGAGGGCGTACCGCGCACCACTATCACGGCGTTCGTGCACAACTACCTGCAGAGCGGGGACGCGGCCCTGCTCAAGCTGCGCAACTACTGGGGCCAGGTGGTGGGGCTGGTGCCGCTCTCCAGCGTCTATCTGCGCCGGGGCCGTGGCCGGTTCGTGCTGCTACAGCCCAACGGCTTCCAGCGGGTGATCCCGGAGGATGACGTGATCTGGCTGGCCCAGTACGACCCGGAGCAGCAGGTTTATGGCCTGCCGGATTACCTGGGGGGCATGCAGTCGGCGCTGCTCAACCGGGACGCCACCCTGTTTCGGCGCAAGTATTTCCTGAACGGCGCGCACATGGGATTCATCTTCTACGCCACCGACCCGAACATGGACGACGAGCAGGAGGAGGCGATGAAGGAGATGATCGCCAGCGCCAAGGGGGTGGGGAACTTCCGTTCCATGTTCGTCAACATCCCGAACGGCAAGCCGGACGGCATCAAGCTGATCCCGGTAGGGGACATCGCCACCAAGGACGAGTTTGCGGCCATCAAGGCGATCACCAGCCAGGACGTACTGACTAGCCACCGCTTCCCGGCGGCGCTGGCTGGCATTATTCCGGTCAACGGCAGTGCCCTCGGTGACCCTGAGAAGTACAGCGCGACCTATGCCAGGAACGAAGTGCTGCCACTGTGTGAGCTTATCAAGGACACCATCAACAGCAGCGGGATCCCGCGCTCGCTCTGGGTCGATTTTCGGGAAACCATCGGAGAGACTGTATAAAAAAACAGGGCTGATTGGCGTATAATCGACCCTTTGGATAATGGCGTGGCAGTGGAGGAAACATGCGGATTTATTGCAAAGAGTGTGGTGTGCGGGGTCGTATCACCAAGACCAACCACCTGAGCGATACGGTGGCCGACCTGTACTGCCAGTGCACCGATGCCGAGTGTGGCCATACCTGGGTGGCGATGCTGTCATTTGCCCACACTCTGAGTCCTTCAGCCAGAACGACTAACCAGATGGCGCTGGCTCTAATACGGGGCTTAAGCCCCGAAGGACAACAGATGGTGTTGCAAGGACTGGGAGGATGCTAGCCGAATGGATTATGAAAAAGCCCCCTCTTCCGAGTGGGCTTTTTTTGCTCTTGACCTTTACAGGTTAGGTTTTTGGTAATAGATGGTTAAATAGTTTATCGTGGTGAATTTTAACTTTCATATTCTGTTAGTTTATTGATAATCCTTATCAAATTAAATTCCATCAACTCATTGAGTATGAGTTGTTTTAATGGATTTACTTTTGATATGTGTGTTTGCAGTTCACTTTGAACTGTCTTCCAAAACTCGAGTTCACTCTTAAAATAAAAATAGACACTTTGGCTATTGAAATTAACATTATCAGTGTATCTGACAAATAGTTCTTGATTGAATTGTGATATGTTTTTATTTTCCGCAGCCAATAGTTTTCTTGAGAATTCATATGGGTCAAAGTTATTAAATAGTGGATCGTATCTGTATTTTCTATATGTGTCGATGTTTTCTTTAGTATCGTCACCATCGAATAATAAAGCCAGGATTTTATCCATGTCTATCTGGTGAAGTTCTTTCAACCCTTGTTGGTATGATTTTTCGTTTTCAATGTGAATTAAATTTCTTAACTCATCGAAATCTTTGTCACCCTCACTCAGATAATTAAATCCAGTTCCATTCATTCCTCGTTTTGAAATATACCCTTCTTTCCATTTTTTACTATCTTTATATTTGTCTATATACATGAAAACTGACTCCTTGATATCTTCCATCTTGAAGTCAATCAACTCTGATTTAATGAATTTAATCATGTGTGACACTATGTGTAAATATATATTTGGTGCCGGCTCATTCAGTGATTTAAATTCATCGACTAGCTTGCCACTTAACTCTAAGAAATCTGAGTACTCTAATTTTTGATAATTCCAAAGCTGCAGCCAAACGGGGGGAGTCTGAGATTCGCTCTTTTTGAAATAAACTAATTCATTAGTGTCTGACTTTATTTTTCCATAGTCACCACCGTATATAAAATCGCACCAGGAATCTCCCGAGTAAAGTTGAGGGTATCCTTTGAAATATAACTCATATATATTTGTTAGCTCATTTTGGCTGGAGTTTTTTTGGTCGTTGAATGGGTAATTTTTTCTTATGCTTTCTTCATTCAACTTTCCCGTTGAAATCTGCATGTTCAATGTAAAGAAGCACCTAACCAAGTTGGTGTAGAACTCTACATGCTTTATCTGCTCTTTATCAATTTTACTCGTTAAGTACTCAAAGTCTTCAATGCATCGTTTTATCTTTCTAATATTTTTGAGTTGTGATTTTTCATATATGTCTTTTATTGTTGTTATGTGCTCATTTAGTTTTGATTCTTTGTGTTCGTTTAATATCTTGACGATTACATTGTCGAAGTCATGTTTAATTTCGAAAGTTTTACCAATGACCTTCTCTTTGAATAAATCATATTTTATTTTATCTTCGCTTGATATTTGTGATTCATTAGAGATCAGAACAACTTTTAATTTTGATATTTCAACCAAAAAATTTATATAACCAAGGATTTCTTTGATTGATATTTCAGTTCTTTCCAAGTCATCAAGTATCAATATAAAATTCTTCTTGCTCATTGGCTCTACAAAAAACTGAGTTAAATCTGTGCTCTTCAAAGAGGCATTGATATTACCATCTTTTGTTCCATTACCATCTATATCTACTTTAAGGCCAAAATTTATGGCACTTTTAATCATGTTGCCGGCCATTCTAACCCCCTTGGAGCCAAGGAGTGGGTGAAGCGCCTGAAAAATAAGATCATTAATATCTGAAGATTTTTTTAATCCAAAAAGGCTTATTTTTATTATTTTTACATCTTTTTTCTCTATCTTATATTGCTCTATAAGCGAGTCAACAAAGTACGTTTTCCCGACCCCCCATTCGCCAGAAATTAGGAATGCATACTCGGGGTTATTCAATTCAAAATAATTATCCAAATTTTCTATCACGTGGCTGTTTATATTCATAGTTCTTTTCCAGTTATAATTTATTGAATCGCCGGCTAATTTTAGGCCTTTCAATATTGCCATATTTTCCAGCCAAGTTGTAACGAGTGGAGCCAAACGTCGAACGGTGATCCTCTCTGGGTTGATTGCTATACTGTGTTTTTGTACAGCTAATCGAGATGGCCCGCATGTTTGCTCAACCCACCCCTGATGCTCCCTTGCTGGAGCTACCCCTGTTCCTCTCCCCGGTGGCCTGCGGCTTCCCGTCTCCAGCGCAGGACTACACCGAGCAGACCATCGACCTCAATCTGCTGTGTGTTGCCCACCCGGCTGCCACCTACTTCGTGCGTGCAGCCGGTGACAGCATGGTTGACCACGGGATCCGCGATGGCGACCTGCTGGTCGTCGACCGTAGCCGCAAGGCCAAGCATGGCAGTGTGGTGGTCGCCGCGGTCGATGGCGAGTTCACGGTGAAGGAGCTGCAGCTTGATCCCACTGTGGCCTTGCTCCCTGGCAACCCAGCATATCGGCCCATCCATTTCAGTGAGGGGCAGGAGCTGGAAATCTTCGGGGTGGTGTCCTTTATCGTGCATCAGGTGGATACCCCATGAACAAGCGCTGCGCCGTCGCCCTGGTTGATGTGAATAACTTCTACGCGAGTTGCGAGCGGCTTTTTCGCCCTGATTTGAAGGGGCGGCCCATCGTGGTGCTCTCCAACAACGATGGCTGCGTGGTGGCCCGTTCGGCGGAGGCCAAGGCGCTCGGCATCAAGATGGGGGTTCCCTACTTCCAGATCCGCCAGTGCTTCGAGGCCATGGGTGGGGTATGGTTTTCCAGCAACTACGCCCTCTATGGCGACATGTCGAACCGGGTGATGACCATTCTGGAGGGGATGGCCCCGACGGTGGAGGTCTACAGCATCGACGAGGCCTTCATTGAGCTAAGCGAGTCCTGGGCAGGCGACCTGGTGGCTTATGGTCGCCAAGTTCGCGAGCGGGTGCAGCAATGGACCGGGTTGATCGTGGGGGTCGGCATCGGCCCCACCAAGACACTCGCCAAGCTTGCCAACTACGCCGCCAAGAAGTGGCCAGCCACCGGAGGGGTGGTGGATCTGGGGGATGAAGCGCGGCGCGCTCGGCTCATGGCGATCACCCCGGTTGACGAGATATGGGGTATTGGCCGGCGGCTGTCGGCCAAGCTGGAGGCCCAGGGCATCAAGACCGTGGCCGACCTGGTCGCTGCCGACCCCAAGGCGCTGCGGCGCCGCTATGGCGTGGTGGTTGAGCGCACCGTGCAGGAGCTGCGGGGGATCCCCTGCGCCGAGCTGGAGCAGGAGGCCCAGGCCAAGCAGCAGATCATCTGCTCGCGCTCGTTTGGGGAGCGCATCACCCAGATAGGCCCCATGCACCAGGCGTTGGCCGGCTACATGGAGCGGGCCGCCGAGAAGCTGCGGGGGGAGGGGATGTGCTGCCGGCACGTGACCCTGTTCATTCGCACCAGCCCGTTCAGCGACCGGGAGCCCTATTACGGCAACCAGGTGAGCACCAAGCTGGCGATGTCCACCCATGACACCCGGGCCCTGCTGGCCCTGATCCCGGTGCTCTTGCCCCGCATCTGGCGCGATGAGCAACGATACCAGAAAGGCGGCGTCATGCTGGCCGACTTCACCCCCGCCAGCATGCAGCAAGGGGACCTGTTCGCCCCACAGCAGCAATCCCCACGCAGCGATGCGCTGATGCAGGTCATCGACAAGATCAACCAGGGGCGGCTGGGAAAGGTCTACTTCGCGGCCCGTGGCCGTGACACCCGAGAGTGGATGATGAAGCGGGAGCAGCTAAGCCCCCGCTATACCACGGCGATTGGCGAATTGCTGGTAGTGAAAACATAGCCTCTCTCAAGATCACCTGCGCGTGAGTTGTGTCCGGTCACGCAGGAAGAGGAGGGCTTAAGCGTGTTGCCGTGTACCGATGAGAAGTTTGGCCAGATCTGGGTGACTACCTTATCATTTACCCACACCGAGTATGTCAGCCAAGACCACGAATCAGTTGGTGTTGAGCTTGATGGGCTCGCTGACGCCTGAGGGGCGGCAGTTGGTACTCGAAGGTTAGCATTCCCAGCTGTTTACTTCTTTCGCTTTATAGTACGCCATACGCCATACGCCATACGCCATACGCCATACGCCATACGCCACAAGGTACAGACCAGTATCGGTCGCAACTACCTATCTTTTTCATTTCCTAAGTTTTGCTGACCAAAGAAAAGTTGTTCGACAGTTAATCTATCACTCACTAACGCGGTCAACGTTTGATATCCTACTCATCCGGCCCTCAAAGTTCTAAACGCAACCGAGGTGTGTCTGATAATTACTGTATCTTCAATACAATTAAAAACAACATGCGAGGAGCTGAAACCTCGTGCGGTAGCAATGTTACTTTCTGAGAGACGAATGGTACCTAGTGTTGTGGATGTTATATCGCTATTAGTCTAGAGAGATTTTATAAATCAGGAGGGGAAATGAGACTAACAAGAGCTAAGGTAGAAAATTATAGAAGCATAATTGATACCGGTGAATTTGATATTGAACATCTAAAAACAATATTGGTTGGGCCGAATGAATCAGGTAAGACTGTATTGCTTCGTGCACTTCAGCAATTAAAGAAACCCAAGGATGTCGAAGGGTTTGATGCTCTTAGAGACTATCCTAGATCCAGGTATAACGATATTACTACCGGTCAAGTTAGTGTGGATGATGTTACAGTAGTTACTGGGTATTTTGAGCTTGAGGACGAGGATAAAGCCGTAATTCCTTCTGAGTTCCACAATTGCAAATACAAACTATATCGTAACTTAAATAATAAGGGCTACCATTCGTTAATTGATGCCCCAGATAAAATAACATACCAAAGCATCAATAAAAGCTTGAATCGTATGGCGTTACATATGGATAAGCAATATGAAAAATTAGAGCAAGGGGAGGAAGGGACTAAACCATCTTCTGCACTAGAAATAATAGTGTCTAGTTGGACTGGTTCTACTTTTATATCAAATGGTAATGCAAAACAATTAAGTGAGTGGTTGAAAAAACACTTAGAGTTTGTTGACGAAGGCAATAAAAATGAAGAGGCAAGATATGATGATTTGCTGGCTGCCACTAATTTCAATGAAAATTATGATAGCGTTTTAAAAAAACTTGAGGAGCGCACGCCTGTTTTCATTTTGTTTAATAACTATTTTAAAGTAAAGCCATCAATTCACTTGGAACATCTTGCACAAAGAGTTGAGAGTGATATTTTGGATGATAAATACTATGATTATGGGAACTTGTGTCTACTAAAATTACTCGGATTTACTCCTCGTGAACTAGCAAATTTAGGCTCAACGCCAAGTCCAAATATACATGATGTTGCTGCTCTAAGGACTTATCGAGACAACCTGGATTCTAGAACGTACCAGTTAAATGCCGCAAGTGTAAAACTCACAAAAGAGATTAGAGCAGTATGGATGCCGAACCCTGATAGACCAGAGGCAGACAAACTAAAAGTTACTGCTGATGGCCAATATCTGAAAGTAGTGGTTGAAGATGATCTTGGCGTTGAAGTAGAACTAGACCAGAGGTCGGAAGGTTTTCAGTGGTTGGTCTCATTTTTCGTAGTATTTTTTGCTGAAGCCATGGATAAACATAAAAATGCAATTTTACTTCTAGATGAGCCAGGAATGAGTTTACATGCTCTGAAACAAAGAGATTTCAGGGAAACAATTTCGCGGTTATCAAAGGCCAATCAAACACTTTTCTCAACCCACTCACCATTTCTTGTTGGCCCAGATGAGTTAGATATTGTTCGAGTAGTGGAAATGAAGACTCGTGAAGCAGGAACAAAAGTTCATACTACTTTATCTTCAGAAGATCCTGCGGGAATGCTTCCATTGCAAGAAGCGCTTGGTTATGATCTTGCAAATAGTTTATTTTCCCAACAGCGAAACTTAATATTAGAGGGGATAACAGATTATTGGTATGTTGAGGCAACTTCCGAACTACTTAAAGCAGCCGGCAAGCCATATATAAACAACAAAGTAGCGCTAGTTTTTGCTAATACAGCAGGAAAAGTAGTTTATTACGCTACAATACTGCATGCACACAACTTAAAGGTTGCAGCAATACTGGATTCTGACAATGCAGGTGACCAGGCGGCTCAACAAGAAAGTCTCGTTCACACATTAGGGAATAAAAATATTCTTCGTACAAAAGATTATTGTGATGTACCGAAAGCAGAGATAGAAGACATATTACGAACCACTCTCGTTGACATAGTCAAATCAGAGTATAATATTGACCTTGTGCAAAAGGCAAAGGAACAATTTAAAAGGCCGATCGCAGAGTTGTTTTCAAGTGAAATAAAAGGGTTCTCGAAATATGATCTGGCTAAGGCGTATATTCGCTGGACAAGGAGTCATACTGCTGCTGACTTATATTTTGAAGAGGTTTCACAATGGGGTAAGTTAATTGAGGCTATTAACAAAGCATTGAAGTGAAAGTGATGGGAACGTAAAAAATCTTGGATGAGAACAAAGTGGGACTGCGAAAACCACGGACTGCTGCTTACCTAGCAGCAGTCCTATCCACAAGATGGTTTTGCCGGGTGACCAGCACTGCTGAAAGATGTAAGTCACCCTGTTATCCAAGTGGCGATAGCCTTTACTGCCAGACGGTTTGGGTGCTGGCGTCCTTGGGATTATGGTTCACCTTATACTTTCTACATTGGTTAGCTGTAGTCTTCCTGTTCTTGCATCCACTCCGGTATATCTATCCCCTCCAGTACTCGCCACATTTCTGACTGGTATGGTTCAGGTAGCATCGCTATCCAGTTGCATGTACCAGCATGCCCCTTTATCTGGTACACCTTGCCGCATAGCTCAACCAGAATCGGCCATTCTTGGTCACCGTCCGGAATCGCGTATTCATCCCTATCGGCCTGCTCTGCTGACGGCTGGCCATCGGGCTCCCAATCAGGCTCACTCGGGAGTGCTTTGCTCGACTGCAGCTGGCCGTTCTCAAGCCAGAGGGTGAAACCGTCCGTGCAGACACTGGCGCCATCCCGTAAACGGTCGATGGAGAAGGGTGATAACCCCCATTGTTCCCTCATGATCTGGTCTGCGAAGGCATCAGGATCTGGCCGCGTACAGTTATTGTCAGAGCTCCAAGGAGCCGGGCTGTCGCCCGACTTAACCCCAACCCCCCAAACCGAACCCTCGGCGGCCTTGGTGGCTTCGAAGGTACCGGCAGGTACCACTTCCCACCCAGTCAAACGGGTGCGCACACCCAGCCGGGAGGTGTGCAGGCCCATCAGGCGCTTGATGTCTTCACCGTAAGCGTTGGCCTGCTCCTCGATGAGGTGGGCCAACTTGATGGGGTGTTCGGAGCGAGTCGCCAGGGCGCCGCCCATGGCCTGCAGGTAGCAGCGGAAGATGCCGTTATCCGCGGCAAAGCGGGCGGCCTCAAAGCGTGGGTCTTGCAGCACCGGTTTAGGTGGGCCCACGAGATCACCATGCTTCTTGGCGTTGCTGATGCGGCGCAGCTCGCGCCAGACCCCGACAGGGGCGCCGCCGATCTGCTGGAAGGTGCGGATCCCCCACCAACTGGCCCAAGCGCATGCATGTTGAGCCCCTTGATCAGCTGGGGTGTCAGACTCCTGATCACCATCCACATGCTCACCGTCGATGTTCTTGGCGATATAGGCGGCAATGTAGCCGGTGGCGTCGCCCTTGGCCGGGTCTATCTCCTTCCAGTCAAAACGGGGTTTTATGTCAGTGAAGGGGGGGCGCCCCTGGATTTCGCGCACCAGCTCCTGATGATCATCGGTGAGGGCATAGCGTTGCAGGGTGCTGATCACCCGCCATTTGTTGGCTGGGCGCATAAAGAGCAGCATGTGCCAGTGCGGGGTACCGTCGTGATGTGGTTCGCACACCCGAAAGCCGTAGACGGGGGCATCGGCCCGCTTGAGCGCGGCCCGGGTCAGGCTCCACAGCTTGGCCAAATAGGCGCAGGTTTCGCGCGGCGTAGCCCCTTCATAGCGCTTGTTCTCTACGGTCTTGCCGTCGTGCTTCTGTGTCCAGGCATGAAAGCGGGAAGGGGCCGTCCAGGTGAAGAAGACCCCCACATGCCCTTGCTCTTCGGCGTAATCCTCAAAGCCGCGCATCCGCACCATCATCTCGTTGCGGCGGTTGACTGGGTTGGCGTGGCTGGCTTCCCAGCAATCCTTCATCGAGATCACCAGATCATACTGCTTGTTCATCACCTCAGACTCGGCCAACCAGCGCATCATGGCCCGCTTGCGCTCGCGCACCACCTTCATGGTGGCGTTCGACACATACGCCGACACTCCCTTGCGCACCTTGCCGAGCACAATGTTGATGTGCTCCTGCAGTCTGTCCCAGGTGCGGTTGATGCGCTTTTCCCACCACTTGGCAGAGAGCAGGCGCACCATCACACTCAGGATCCAGTTATCACGCACCTCCTCGGTTTTGAATTCGGGTAGCTCCCCAATAAAACCCCACTGGTCTGCAGGCTGGCGGATGACCTCCCATGCCTGCAGCAGATCCGGCTCATCGCCGGCCTTGATGCCCTGCTCTATGTTGTGCCAGATGGCGGCCGTCTGGTTGGCGAACTTGTGCGCCAGCCGCTTGCGGCTCTCTTCATCGCGCAGGGCCTGCGGATCCACTGGCAGGGTCTGGATAAGGCTGCGCACCAGCTTGGTCCGCTCACGAAGCCAGATGTTGCCATTGCGGGCATGGCGGGTGCTGCCATCTTTGCGGCGTCGCACGTATTGCTTGAACAGGGTCAAGCTGAGCTGAGGGGAGAGGCCATCGAGCAGTTGCACGGCCCACGCCAGATCAGATTGACCGGGTGTGCCAACGAAAGCGGCGTCAAGATTGACGCCGGGCAGAGCATTGGAAAGGGTATCGATACGCTGCCGCAGCGTCCTTTTCGACAGCGGCAACCGGGTGGCTGTTCGACTCATTGTATGGCGGTACCGGACAACAAGGTAATGCGGGATTGGCAGCCTTGGATGGTCTGCTGCGCATGGGCTTTCATGCGGCGAGCTGCCGCACACTGGCGCAGCAGTAGCGTGATACTGGCCCGGGGGCGGGCAGGCAGCCGGCGCGCATTGGCCAGCTCCTTCTGATAAAGACGCAGCCGCGCTGCGTCTTCCCGATAGGTCTCTTGCCAACGGTGCATCAGGCTGGCCAGTTCCTGCTGCAGGTGATGAGTCATTGGATCACCTCACCTTGTCCGTGCAGTGGGGCGCACTCGTGCCACCAGTCGCCGATTTCCCTGGCTAGGGCAGTTTCACCCTGGCCCAGTGCCAGCCAATAGACGGATCGCACGGCCCCGAGCGCCAGCAGCTCCCGGGAGATGTCTCTATCCCCCCTGGCCTCGCCTCCGGCGGCGATAAACTCGGCGCGGGCTGCCAGCCAGTGAGTGACCAACGGGCCATGAGTTGGGGTCATGGCTGGCCCCTCTTCGTCATCGTCCTCACCGCTGTCGTCATCCAGCAGGGCGGCCGGATTGCAGGTGGCGACCAGTTGGAGCTGGATGTATTGCTGGCCGGAGTAAATCCCGCCCAGGGCGATGCGGTTATCTTCGGCATTGGCGGCGAACATGTCGGCCAGCAACCCCTCGACGAGCTTGGGGGCATGACGGGCAATCTTGATGGCGTCGCTCATGGGCAGGTCCTCCGGTTCAAGCTGACAAAGAGCTGGTGCCAGCCCTGGCTGGTTTTGCCCTGGGCACGCAGGTTGCGTCCTTCCGGTCCCCGCAAACGCACACGGGTTAATCTGGCGAGGTTAAGGGGCAGCTCTGCCGCTCGGGCCAGTGCCTCCTGTTCCGATACGGGATGAAAGATCCGGCTCATGCCAGCACCTCCGGCGTGGCGATGCCAGTCAGCAGCCAGTCGCAGTGATGTTTCAGCTCCGGGTGATTTGCTATCAGTAGGAACAATCCGCCGCCGATCTCGCGGTATCCCAGCTCGTAGTTCTTGAGCGTGGTGGGCGGAATGCCGAGCTGATCGGCAAACTTGGGGCGGCTCAGCTTCAACTGTTCCCGCAACTGGCGCAGTCGCTTGGCTGCATGGTGATTGAGCAGATTGATCTGGGTTGGTTGTGTGTGCATGGTCAGGCTCCTTGTGAAAGAGTGCAGGGGGTGATGCGGCTGAACAGAGAAGCCCAAGCCAGTGCGGTGGTGCGTTCCATAAGCGCAATCCCGTCAGGATGTTGGCTAAGACGGGTGCCATAGCGGCCCATTAGCTTGCGTTGCTGGATGCGAAGGTTGCGCAGGGCGCAGGGGATCGCTAAAGTTGCCATGTCGACTTCCTCATACGTTGTTGATAGAAGGCCCGCTTGGAGTTGCTGCTCCGTAATGCGGGCTTTTTTATTGCCCGATTGGTCGCGGGCCTTGTTTGCACATCTCACGGCCAGCCAGCACCGCATTCTTCATTCGCAGGCGGGCGGCTCTCTCTTTCTTCTCTCGCTCGATATCTCCCATGGCTCTGGTGGTGGGGGCGGGGTGCCATGCTTTCGTGTCACAGCCGCAGCGGAACAACTTCTGATAATCCAGGGCGATAACGGCTAACCGGATCGCTTCACGTTGCTGGTGTGGTAACGCCGACAGGGTGGCGTGCATCAGGGAATCTCTCGGCTGGCGAGCGATGGTCAAGATGGCGGTTTTCTGTGTGGTGTCGATCGCTAGCCAATCAACGTTCAGGCTGGAGCTCGTCTTGCCAAACAGCTCTCTCAGTAGCATGCAGCCGGCAGTATTCAGGGCGACCTGTTCTGATGGCGTCAGGCCAGCGAGATTTCGTTGTTCGGTGTTGAGGTGTGGTTGCATGGGGTTGTCTCCCTTACATGGTTGCGGCTTGCAGCAGAATGTCTGAGGCGCAGGCCAGGGTCGGCACCGCTTGGAAGCGGGCCTCGATGTCATGGATCAAGATGGCGAGTGACCCCATGGCCGAGGTGGCCACGCTCACCAGGGTGTTGCGCTCGGAGCGTGTAATGCGGCCCCGGTCGGTTAGCTCCAGTGCCCGCTGACCAATGCTGGCCACCTTGGCGTTGAGGTCGATCGCCTGATGGGGCAGGGAAGGGGCTCGTTCTGTCTGGGGGATGGCTACAGCTGTCAGGCCGCAGCAGAGCAGGGCCCCGTCAAACAGGGTTTCGTCACCGTCGCAGGCATGGGTGAGGGCAATCAGCTCGGCGACAGTCAGCTCATGAGGTTGCTCTGGGTTCAACTTGTTGCACAGGGTCTGTGGATTCATGCCGATGGAGCGTGCGATCTCAGCCACGCTTCCCTTGTGTGTCTCAGCAAATCGCTGGCAGGCGCTGACCCAGTGCGGATGTGTGCTGGCCCAATCGACATACATGTCTTTCATCCCTCGCCCCCTTATCGTGTCTGCAGGTTATCGCGATGGGTCACACACTCAGCCCCAGCCATGTGAGCCAACCATCTCGGATCTCCTTGGGACGACTCTCAAAGGCCAGCTTCATACCCGCGTTCCATGCGGGAAGGTAGATGTAACGCTCGGCGCGTACGCCCCCCGGCTTTTTCATCTCGACATAGGGCACCTTGCCGTCATCAACCATGTCCTTGACGGCGCCGTTTGATTTACCGAGTTCCAGAGCAAACAGCTCTTGGGTGATCACATCCGAGCGAGAACTAACCAGAAATGGGATCTCGGATGCCTTTTTCGATTCGGTGGTTTTTGGCTCGGTACTGGCTGTGCGTCTCATCTGGTATTCTTCCTCGTTGGCTGCTTGCAGCGGCTTGCGGCTGCCTTTGCCTAACCTTATCGAGCAATGGCGGCTCCCATTGGCGTTAGATTTACTCAATAGGATAATTATGTCAACTCCGATAGGACAAAAGTTTGTATTGATGCGGGAGTCTGAGCGGATGAACCGAAAAGTTTTTTCAGAAGCAGTAGGTGTTCCTTACGGAACAATCGCGGGATATGAAAATCAGGGGAAAGAGCCTGGAATGGGTGCGTTAGTAAAAATCCTCTCTCATCCTACATTCGCTAAGTATCGAGATTGGTTGATGTTTGATACGACTGACCCGGCAGCCGGTCAGATTGCACCGGCTCTCGCACACTTTGGGCAAGACAAAACCGACTGTTCAGCCTCCGGCAAGCAAACTGGCTGACCTTGCACCTGGCGTTTCTCGACGCCATTGAGAACATGAGCCTGAGCCATCAGGCGAATGACGCAGTGAAAATCGGAGGGCTCTCTTATGACGATTAAGAAGCTCGATGATGGTCGCTACGAAGTGGACGTAAGACCGCAGGGCCGCAACGGAAAGCGAGTCCGGCGCAAATTTGACAAGAAGCACGAGGCGACAGCTTTTGAGCGGTATGTGCTGGCCAATCAGCATGACAAGGCCTGGCTGGATAAGCCGAAGGATGCCCGACCTCTGGCAGAGCTGATCCGACTCTGGTGGGCCTATCACGGCCAACATGCGAAGTGGGGGGAACGAAACAAGCTGGTGCTTGAACGAATGGATCAGGAGATGGGTTCTTTACGAGCCTGCGAGCTCGATGAGTTACACATTGCTGCCTATCGTACCCAGCGGTTGATGTCTGGTTGTAAAGCCAGCACGGTGAACCGCGAAGTCACTTGCCTTAGCGGTATGTTCACCTTCTTGATCAACGCCAAGTTGTACCAGGAAGAGAATCGGGTGGGCAGGGTTGGTAAGTTGAAGACGGTCCCTACGGCGATGAGCTATCTCACCTTGGTGGAGATCCATACCTTGCTGGCGACTCTGACGGGGGATGATCTGAAAATCGTGGTGTTTTGCCTCAACACTGGAGCTCGCTGGAGCGAGGCGGCAGAGCTGCGGGCCGAGCACGTGATCAACCAGCGGGCGATGTTTGTTGAGACGAAGAACGGGCGTTCACGGGTGGTACCGCTCTCTGCGGAAGTGGAGCAGTTCATTTCCGGCGTGGACAAGGGGCTGCTGTTTCCCGACGCAGATTACACGCAGATCAGGCTGGCAATCAAAGCGGCTAAGCCGCAGATCCCGAAGGGGCAGGCACTGCACATTTTGCGACATACCTATGCCACTCATTTCATGATCAATGGCGGCAATATTATCGCGCTGCAGCGAATTCTGGGGCACGCAAGTATCCAGCAGACGATGACGTATGCCCATTTCGCGCCTGACTACCTACAAGATGCAGTGGCGCTGAACCCGTTACGGGGTGGGGTAGGGGTTTCACCCGAACAAGCAGTGTAATAGCTGAATAAACCGGGGCCCAGGAGGCCCCATTGTTACAAATCAATAAGGAGTTGGTATGACCTGGTGGACGCAGCAGGCACAAAAATGTGTCCACATTTAGTCCACACAGTGGCACTCAACAGCTACTTACAGCACCTTGTAACCCAGTAAATACGGGGGATCACTTTTACAGCCCAACCGTGTAGGGATAAAAAAACCCTCCAGAGGAGGGTTTTTTGTCAGACCACAGCCCTTAGAACAGGGTGGTGGAGAGATCGTACAGCTCCTGGTTGAACGGGCGCTTCAGGTTCTCGATGCAGTCGATGATGTCGTGGTGCACCATCTCGTTGCCCTGAATGCCGACGCAGCGGCCACCCTGGCCCGCCAGCAGTTGCTCGACGGCGAAGGCACCCATGCGGCTGGACATGATACGGTCACGGGCAGTGGGAGAACCGCCACGCTGGATGTGACCCAGGATGGTGGCGCGGGTTTCGCGGCCGGTCATGGCCTCGATGTCTTTTGCCAGGGCGTTGACGTCGGTGACATGCTCGCAGATGGTGATGATGGCGTGCTTCTTGCCCTTGGCTTCCCCTTCCTTGATCTGTTGCAGCAGCTTCTCCTTGTCGAAGGCCACTTCCGGCACGATCACGTATTCGGCACCACCGGCAACGGCGGCAGACATGGCCAGATCGCCGCAGTGGCGGCCCATGATCTCGACCACGGAGATGCGGTGGTGGGAGCTGCAGGTGTCGCGCAGGCGGTCAATGGCGTCAACCACCACGTTCAGGGCGGTGTCAAAGCCGATGGTGAAGTCGGTACCGGCGATGTCGTTGTCGATGGTGCCCGGCAGGCCGATGCAGGGGAAGCCCTCTTCGGTCAGCTTCTTGGCACCCATGTAGGAGCCGTCACCGCCGATGACCACCAGGGCATCGATGCCGTGTTTCTTCAGGTTTTCGACCGCTTCGGCACGGACTTTCGGATCCTTGAAGGCGGGGAAACGGGCGGAGCCGAGGAATGTACCGCCACGGTTCACGACGTCGGAGACGCTGTGACGCTCGAGCTTGACGATACGGTCCTGGTGCAGACCGAGGTAGCCATCATAGATGCCGTAAACTTCCAGGCCATGATGCAGACCGGCGCGCACCACGGCGCGGATGGCTGCGTTCATACCCGGTGCGTCACCACCACTGGTCAAAACACCAATACGTTTGATTTGTTTGGTCATGAGTGCCTCTGGATCTGAGTTGTCGAAAATCAAGATTCTGAAAAATACGGCTGGCCGCTTTTACTATATCGGCTTTCCTATGGCGAGAGGGTCCATAGGAAAGCGATATGCAAAGAGGGGCGGGGCCCCTCTTTGCTTGGCGCTTACTTGGCGGCGCCAGCGATGATCTGGGAGAAGTCGTCCACTTTCAGGGACGCGCCACCCACCAGGCCACCGTCGATGTCCGGCTGGCCGAACAGGTCGGCAGCGGTGGCGCCAGTCACGGAGCCGCCGTACAGGATCTGTACCTTGGCAGCCACGGCTGCATCAAAACCGGCCAGGTATTGACGGATGTGAGCATGCACGGATTGTGCGATCTCCGGGGTGGCGGTCTTGCCGGTGCCGATGGCCCATACCGGCTCGTAAGCGATGACGGCGTTCTCGAAGGAGGCGATGCCGCAGCGATCGATCACGGCCTTGAGCTGGGTCTCGACCACCTGGTTGGTGGTACCGGCTTCGAACTGGGCCAGGGTTTCACCGATGCACAGCACGGGGATCAGGCCGCCCTTCTGGATGGCTTCGTACTTGGCAGCCACCACGTCGTCGGTCTCTGCGTGCAGGGTACGACGCTCGCTGTGACCGACCAGGGAGTAGGTGCAGCCGAAGGCTTTGAGCATGGAGGGGGCGTTTTCGCCGGTGAAGGCGCCGGACTCGTGAACGTCGGCGTTCTGGGCACCGTAGGCGATCTTGCTGCCAGCGGTCAGCTGTTCAACCAGACCCAAAAAGATAACCGGCGGGCAGACGGCCACTTGCACGGAAGGATGAGCGGCAGCGGCCGGGGTCAGTCCTTTGATCAGGGCTTCTACAGAAGCCTTGGTGCCGTTCAGTTTCCAGTTACCCATTACCAGGTGCTGTCTCATCTTCTATATCTCCTAGGCATTTGATTGCGCAACATTATATGAATTGAACCGAGCCCAAGATAGCTGACCCGGCGGCAAATGACGTAATTTTTTTTCGCTTTCCTGATCCAAATCAGGAATGCAAGGCGCGATTGCTCACTCGGTGACCTGCCCACGCAAACGGGCCCACCATACCCCAATCCACTCGTGAATGGCAGCCTCGGAATACATCAGATAACGCCCCTTGGGGAGGTAGCTGTAGAGGGGTTGCGGCTCCTGACTCTGCTTGGCGGTGTAATCGGTGGGAGCCGGCACCGCATCGAGTCCCTGACTGCGATAGAGGGCCATGGCCCGGGGCAGGTGGGTGGCAGAACTCACCAGCGCCACCCGCTTGCCGTTGAGGTGGGCGGCGATGCTGACCGCCTCGTCATGGGTGTCTTTGTTGTTTTCAAACAACGTCATGCGCGCGCGCGGGATGCCAAGGCTTTCCGCCATGCGGGCGTTGACCTCGGCGTTCGACAGGGGATCCCCGGCCACGGCACCGGAGAAGACCAGCTCGGCCTCTGGATAGGCCAGGGCCAGGCGAACCCCTTCCAGGGTGCGCGCCAGGGAGATGTTGTTTTGCCAGGCGCGCTCTGGGATGGCCGGATCGCTCACATGACCGTTGCCCAGCACGACGATGGCCTGGATGTCAGGATGCTGGCTCACCTCGAAGGGGGGATAGGTCTGCTCCAGGCTGCGGGCCAGCTCGTAGCTCACCGGCCGCGTCCCCATCAGGGCGATGATCACCAAGGAGAGGGTCGCCAGCAGCCTGCCGCTTTTTTGAAAGCGGGTGAACCAGAGCAGCACGAGCGCCAGCACCAACAAGGAGAGAGAGAAGGGGAGCGGCATCAGCAGATGGCCCAGCCATTTCTTGATGACAAAGAAGTTGAGCTCGAACACGACAGACACGTCCTTGAGTTTTCAGCAAATTCGGGATGTGACAGAATACCCCTCTTTTTTCCTGTGGCCCAATTCTGTGTGGTTCCTCCTGCGGCCCTCATGGCGGGGCGGTCGAAGATGAGTGTGTTTTGAAGCAAGATCAGAGTTTTGACGGGCGCGCGGACAAGTTCGCTCGCAACATTTACGACTCCACCAAGGGGCGCATTCGCACCACCATTGTCTGGAGTGACATCGAAGCCTGCCTGGCGCGCCTGGGCAACCGGCCGCTGCGCATCCTGGATGCCGGCGGCGGCTTTGGCTACTTCGCCCAGAAACTGGCGGCCATGGGCCATCAGGTGGAGCTGTGCGATTTGTCGGCAGAAATGCTGGATCTGGCCCGGGAGCAGATCGCCCAGAAGGGGTTGGAAGACAGAATTCGTCTCATCCATTGCCCCATTCAGGATCTCAAGCACCAGGTGACCGGCACCTTCGATCTGGTGCTCTGTCACGCGGTACTGGAGTGGCTCGCCGAGCCGCGCCAGACCTTGCTGGGTCTGTTCCCTTTCGTCAAGGCAGGGGGCATACTGTCGCTGCTTTTTTACAATCGTCACGGCCTCCTGTTCCAGAGCCTGGTGGTGGGCAATTTCGACTATGTGCGCCTGGGCCTTCGCAAGAAACGCCAGACAGCCCTGACTCCCACCAATCCCCAGTTGCCGGAGCAGGTCTATGACTGGATAGGTCGGGGGGGATTGCGGATCATCGGCAAGACCGGGGTGCGCGTCATCCACGACTACATGCGCCACAAGCAGGATCAGGTCGAGAAGTTCGAGGACCTGCTGGCCATGGAGCAGCAATATTGCCGCCAGGAGCCCTTTGTTTCCCTGGGGCGCTACATCCATGTGATGGCCCAGAAACCGGCCGGTTGAGACACACCGGCGTGAATACGATGCGGGATCCAGCCGCCGGGGCGCCACCGACCCCGGCCTATATCACCACGGCGGGCAAAGACCTGCCGACTATAACAACGAGATGATAACGTCATGATGAGTACATCCCGTACCCTGCCAGAGACGGTGGGATGGGTCAGACAGGAGGGGTTGGCGCTGAACCTCCCCACCGACAGGCTGGCCTTTCTGATAGCGATCAAGACGCTCTCCGAGGACGAGTCTGATCTCTCGGAGGCCGCGCTGCACGATGCCTTTGGCTATGTCAGCAGTGCCTTCGGCCAGATGGACGAGACCCTCACCGGTCGCGCCAACAACGCCATCAACGATCTCATTCGCCAGCAACTGCTGTCGCGTTTCACCACCGACATGGTGGCGGGGGAGAGCCTCTACCGCCTGTCGCGCCTTGGCATGAGCATCGTCGATTTCTTCATGGATCAGCGCCAGGTGGACTCCATCAAGCTCTCCATCCTGCTCGAGCACCTGGCGGCCGAGCTCGACACCGCCCGCAAGGCGGCGCTCGAGACCAACACCCGGGAGCAGTGGGACGCCGAGGTGCTGCCGCGCCTCTCCTTCTCCCTGGAAGAGACGCTCGGGCGCATCGATCTCACCCAGCGCGCCATGGACGAGCAGCAAAACCAGGTCAAGAGCGAGATCGCGGCCCTGCTGACCCAGAACTGGGTCGATGCCATCCACAGCTGCGAGAAGCTCCTGCACGAGACCGGCCAGACCCTGCGCGAGTTGCAGGACACCCTGGACGCCGCCGGCCACCGCCTGCAGGCGGGGCTGCTCAACATTCAGGAAGCGGCCCAGGGGCGTGAGGATCTGTTCCACGTAGAAGAGCTGACCCACGCCCTGCAGGGGCGTCTGGACGTCATCACCGCGTGGGGCCAGCAGTGCATCGAGCTCTGGTCCCGTTATGACAGGCACGTCCACAAGTTCATCCGCAACGCCATCGACATGGACAAGAACCGCGCCTTCAGCCAGCGGCTGCGGGAATCCATCCGCAACTTCGAGCAGCACAGCTGGTTGTTGCGGGTGGCCGAAGAGCCCCGTTTGCTGGAGCTGCGGGATGAAACCATCGCCATCCACGACGAGGAGGTGACCGGCGAGGTGCCCCTCGAGATGGAGTATGTGGAGATGGTGGACATCAACCAGGAGCTGGCGGAGCGCATCGAGCGCTACCTGGCCCGCTACCCGGAGCAGGGAGATCGGCTGGATCTTGCCGACGTGCTGCGGGAATACCTGCTGGATTACCCGGCCCATGCCCACTTCGACGTGGCGCGCCTCCTGATCGATCAGGCCGTGCGTCTCGGCCATGCCAGCGGTGAGCGCGAGCACCACCGCCAACCCGCATGGAAACCCATCAACCAAGCTGGATCCAAGGTTCAGGCCTATGTCATCGATCAATACTGAATTCCCCTTGCCCCTGCGTCTCGCAGAGGCCATCGCCAACCCCTTGTTTCCGCGCATCGATACCGCCCTGCGCTCCGGTCGCCACATCAGTGCCGACGAATTCGAGCAGCACTCTGCCCTGGTGGAGTACCACCAGGAGCTGGAGATCTTCTACGGCCGCTATCAGGTGGAACTCATCAAGGCGCCGGAAGGCTTCTTCTACCTGCGTCCGCGCCCGAGCGCCGACATCGGAACAACAGTGTTATCTGAGCTCGATATGCTGGTGGGCAAGGTGCTCTGCTACCTGTTCCTGAGCCCGGACAGGCTCGCCTCTGAAGGGGTGTTCGCCATGGGCGAGCTGCAAGAAGAGGTGCTGAGTCTGGCGGACGAGAAGCAACTGCTGCGCATGGTCAACAGCCGCTCCGGCGGCACTGATCTCGACAAGAAGAAGCTCCTCGAGAAGATCCGCACCTCCATGCGTCGCCTCAAACGCCTCGGGATGATCACCCCCCTTGGCAACAGCGACAAATTCCGGGTCAACGAGTCCGTATTCCGCTTCGCCGCCGATGTGCGCTCCGACGAGGATCCCCGTGCTGTGCAACTGCGGATGATCCAGGAAGGGGAGGCCATTTTCCACGACGACGAGATGCCGAGCAGCGATTCCCTGTTCGAGGATATTGAAGAGGATCTGGACGAAGAGCAGCTGGAGCTGGAGGTGGAAGATGATCTGCAACGTTAATGTGCCGGCACTGATGGTGTCTGCCGGTTTGATGGAGAGTGTGGCGTGAGAGGCAAATTCAAATCCCTGACCATGGTCAACTGGAACGGCTTCTTCGCCCGCACCTTCGATCTCGACCAGCTGGTCACGACCCTGTCCGGCGGCAACGGCGCGGGCAAGTCCACCACCATGGCGGCCTTTATAGCGGCCCTCATTCCCGACCAGTCACTGCTCCACTTCCGAAACACCACGGAGGCGGGTTCCAGCAGTGCCTCCCGCGACAAGGGGCTTTACGGCAAGCTGCAGCGTGGCCACTGCTATTCGCTGCTGGAAGTGATGAACAGCCGCGAGCAGCGGATCTGGGTCGGCGTGCACCTGGAGCAGGTGGCCAACCGTGACAACAAGGTCAACATCACCCCGTTCGCCCTGGTGGATGTGCCCGAGCACCTGGCGCCCACGGATCTGCTGCTGGAGAAGCTCGATGACGGCAAGGGCCGGGTACGTGCCTTCGCCGATCTGAAAGGGGCGGCAGCGGAGCTTGGCGCCATCAAGGTCGCCAAGTTCAATACGGTGACCGATTATCACAACTTCATGTTCGAGTTCGGCATCACCCCGAAGAAGCTGCGGGATCAAAAGGATCGCGGCAAGTTCTATCGCCTGATCGAAGCCTCCCTCTACGGCGGTATTTCGTCTTCCATCAGCCGCTCCTTGCGTGAATACCTGCTGCCGGAGAACTCCGGGGTGCGCAAGGCGTTCCAGGACATGGAGGCGGCCATCTACGAGAACCGCCGCACCCTGGAAGCCATCAAGGAGACCCAGGGTCAGCGGGATCTCTTCAAGAACCTGATCACCGAGACCACCCACTATGTGGCCGCAGAGTATGTGCGAGGCGCCGCCGAGAAGAGCCGCCTCTCCGAGCTGGCCCTCAAGGCACGCTCTGAGCTCGCCGGCAAACGCCGCCTGCTGGCCGAGGAGAAGCAGCGCGCCATCTATCTGGCGGACGAGGTGGATCAGCTCACCAACCGCGAGAAGCTCCTGACCGACGAGCTGGAGTCCGCCGCCGAGCACCTGGCCAAGGTGATGGCGGCCGTGGCGCTGCAAAAGAAGATTGCCCTCTACCGCGCCGATCTGGCGGAGCTCAACGACAAGCTCGAGCAGCAGCAGGCGGTGGTGGAAGAGATCCATGGCCAGTTGCTGGAAGTGGAGGAGCGCAAGGAGCTGGCCCAGGCAGAGGTGGACAGCCTCAAGACCCAGCTCGCCGACTACCAGCAGGCGCTCGATATCCAGCAGACCCGCGCCATCCAGTACCGTCAGGCGGTGCAGGCCCTGGAAAACGCCCGCGAGCAGTGCGAGCTGCCGGGGCTCGAGCCTGCGCAGGCGAGCGACACCCTGCATCAGTTCCGCGCAGCCGAGCAGAGCTTGACCAGCCGGGTGCTGGGGGCCGAGCAGCAGTTGGCGCTGGCCAAGGCGGCGGTGGCCGAACACGAAGCGGCGCTGGCGCTGCTGCTCAGCATCGCACCCGAGACAGTGCGCGAGGCCGCCTGGCCCACCGCGCAGGGGTTGCTCAAGCGCCACATCGAAGACAAGGCCCGCATTGCCCAGGGGCAGGGTCTGCGCGTCGCCCTGGCTCGCCTCGAGAAAGAGAGCGAAAGCCAGAAGACGCTCTTGCGGCTGCGAGACGAGCTGGCCCAGGCGTCTGGTCAGCACATTGCCAGCCAGGACGAGCTGGAGATCTTCCTCGAAGCCCAGCGCACCCGCCAGGAGGAGCTCTCCGAGCAGCAGGCAGAGGCCAATCAGCGCTGCGCCAGCCTCGAGCATCAGGGCACTCAGCTGGGTCGCGATATCGCGGAACTGACCAAGCTGGCCCCGCGCTGGCTCAAATCCTTTGAAAAACTCGAGCAACTGCGCGAGCAGAGTGGCTTGGCCTTGGCCACCGCCGAAGAACTCTCTTCCGGCATGCAGAGCGTGCTCGACAAGGAGCGGGAGTTCGAGCAGGAGAGCAACCGCATTCAGGGCCAGAAACAGGCGCTGGAGATGCAAATTCGCAACCTGCAGCTGGGTGCCGGCGAGGCGGATCCGCGTCTTGCCCGCATCGCCGAGCAGGTGGGGGGCGTGCTGCTCTCGGACGTCTATGACGACATCTCCATCGATGATGCCCCTTACTACTCCGCACTCTACGGCCCGGCTCGCAGCGCCCTGGTGGTGCTCGACCTCGAAGGCGCCATCGAGCGGCTGAAAAAGCTGGAAGATTGCCCGGAAGATATCTACCTCATCCAGGGCAACCCAGACTCCTTTGACGAGGATCTGGTGGAAGCGGATGAGCTGGGGGACGCCGTGCTGGTGCGCACCAGCAAGCGTCAGGTGCGCTTCTCCCGCTACCCCGAGCTGCCGCTGTTTGGCCGCGCCGCCCGGGAAAAACGGATCGAGCAGCTCGATCTTGAGCGGGAAAACCTCATCGAGGGCTACGCCAAGGCCGCCTTCGAGCAGCAGAAGTACCACCGTCTCTACGGCCACTTCCGCGACTTTATCGGTCAGCATCTGGATATCGCCTTCCGCCCGGACCCCGAAGCCGAGGTGCAGGCCAAACAGCACGAGCAGCGTAAGCTGCAAGAAACCATCGCCGAGTGCAACAAGCAGCTGAGTGATGCCAAAGCAGCCGCCGCCCAGCTGACCCGCCATATCCAGCTGGTGCAGGGGATGCTGCCCTTTGCCCACCTGTTTGCCGAGGCAGACCTGGCGGCCCGCCTCGAGGCGGCTCATGCCGACGTCGAGGCCCTTAAAACAGCCGAAGCCTTTATCGCCAGGCACGGCAAGGCGTTGGAAAAACTGGACACCATGGTGCAGGTGCTGCGCCAGGATCCCCAGGATCTGGCGGCCCTGCAGGCGGCCTTTGACGAGGTGAGCGACCTGCTGGCCGAGCAGAAGCGCCGCTGCTACGCCCTCGATCAGCTGGTGGCCCGTCTGCCGCACTTTGCCTATCAGGATGCGCAAGACCTGCTGGGCAAGGCGTCCGAGATGAGCGAGCGACTCAAAGAGAAGCTCAAGGCGGCGGAGCTTGCCGCCCGCACCGCCGGTGAGCAGCACAAGCAGATCACCCAGCGCCACACCGAGGCGCTGCAACTGCGCACGGCGCTCGATTCCAGCGCCTCGGCCAAGGGCCAGACCCTGGCGGAGTTCGAGCAGGAGCTGGCGGCCATGGGGCTGACCCTGTCGGATGACATGGAAGAGAAGGCCCGTGCCCACAAGAAAGAGATTGAAGAGCTGCTTATCCGCACCCGGACCCGCCGCACCAGCGCCGAGGCCCAGTTGCAGGTGTGCAAGCGCGAAATCGAATCCCTTGGCGGTCGTCTCAAGCTTGAAGGCAAGGATTACTACAGCGCCCGCAAATCCCTGGTGGGTCACAAGGCGAGCTGGTCGCGGGTGGTGCGTCTGGCACGGGAGACCGACGTCGAGAAGCGTCTGAACAAGCGCGAGCTGGCTTATCTTGACAGCGACGAGCTGCGCTCCATGTCGGACAAGGCCCTCGGCGCCCTGCGGGTGGCGGTGGCCCACGACGAGGCCCTGCGTGATGCGCTGCGTCTGTCGGAAGGCAACCGCAGCACCGAGCAGAAGGTCGCCTTCTACGTGCAGGTCTACCGTTACCTGAAAGATCGCATCCGCAACGACATCATCCGCTCGGACGATCCGGTGGAAGCCATCGAGGAGATGGAGATCGAGCTGGCGCGCCTCGCCGATGAGCTCAAGCAGCGGGAAACCCATCTGTCGCTCTCCTCCCACGAGGTGGCGGCCAAGATCACCAACATCATCCGCCGGGAGCAGAACCGCATCCGGGTATTGAACCAGGGCCTGCAGAACATCGCCTTTGGTCTGGTGCGCGGGGTGCGTCTCAACGTCAATATCCGCGAAGCCCACACTCGCCTCCTGACCGCACTCGCCGATCAGAGCGCCATGCACAACGATCTCTTCGCCGACAAGGAGCTCAGCTTCTCCGAGGCCATGGCCAAGCTCTTCCAGCGTCTCAATCCGCAGGTGGAGCAGGGGGAGCGCAACTATCAGGTGATGGGGGACGTGCTGCTGGATTATCGCAACTACCTGGAGCTGGAGATCGAGGTGCAGCGCGGGGCCGACGGCTGGCTGCGGGCCGAGAGCGGCGCCCTCTCCACCGGCGAGGCGATCGGCACCGGTCAGGCCATCCTCTTGATGGTGCTGATCAGCTGGGAGGAGGAGTCCCGCCGTCTGCGCGGCAAGGACATCGCTCCCTGCCGCCTGTTGTTCCTGGACGAAGCGGCGCGGCTTGATGGCAAATCCATCGCCACCCTGTTCGAGCTGTGCGAGCGCCAGGACATGCAGCTACTTATCGCGGCGCCGGAGAACATCAGCCCCGAGAAGGGCACTACCTACAAGCTCATCCGCAAGGTGCAGGGCAAGCACGAACATGTGCATGTGGTGGGGCTGCGCGGCTTTGGCTTCGCCGACGACAAGCTCATCGCCTGACCCCTTCCCCTGACAGGGGCTGACGGAGCGATACGCAAAACGGGAGGCCTGGGCCTCCCGTTTTCCATGGGAAATATGAGAGAGTAGGCCCCTGTTAACGGAAGCCCGACTGGCGATGCTGGTCGCTCTGTCCCATCGAGGAAGCAACGCATGACGACGCGACAAAAAGGGCTGCTGGCCTCCCTGTGCCTGCTGCTGGCGGCCTGCAGCAGCCAGCCTGATGCAGGCAGTGCGGGCAACTGGCGAGGCTATAGCGAGACGGGGCTCGCCTCCTATTACGCCGATCGCTACCACAACAAACGCACTGCCAGCGGGGAGCCTTACCAGCGCCACGCCAACACCGCCGCCCACATGACACTGCCCTTTGGCGCTCTGGTGAGGGTCACCAACCTTGCCAACGACAAGAGCGTGGTGGTGCGGGTCAACGACAGGGGTAACTTCCCCCGCGGGCGCATCATCGATCTCTCCAGGGCGGCGTTCAGCGCCATCGGCAATCCCCGATCCGGGCTTATCAAGGTCAGGATTGAGGTGCTCTAGTCACCGGGTCTGCATGTGCCGGTGCCCCTCCATACCCGGGCCGCTGGAAGAGGGCATTTCCCGGTGATCGCGGGCCATCTTCTTCATTCCATTGGTGAGGTCGCCAACGTGACTTCCCATTTTCCGGTGTGCCATTAAGATAGCCAAACGAAAATCAGGGCGTCTTTGCCATCTGGCGGCAATCGGGCATGGCATGGTGTGTGAGACACCCTTTCAACCCCCTGCCCATGTTTCGCAGCTAAGGAGCAGGCTATAAAGAGAGACGTCATTCACAGGGAGGATCAGAACATGACTGACAAGCGTGCCATTCAGGCAACGGCCATCCCCGAGCACAAGGCAAAGTCCCTCTATCCGGAGCCCTTTGCCTCCCTGGTCAAGCACCGCACCCGGCGCAGGCTGGGGGATCATTTCGGCCTTGCCAATTTCGGGGTCAACCTGACGACCCTGGCACCGGGGGCCATCTCGGCGCTCAAGCACCATCACGGCCTGCAGGACGAGTTCGTCTATGTGCTCTCGGGCAATCCCACCCTGCGCCACGGGGAGGAGGAGTACCGGATGTCGCCGGGGGAGTGCATCGGCTTCAAGGGGGGCAGCGGCCTGGCCCACCAGTTGCTCAACCACGGTGAGGTGGACGCCGTCTATCTCGAGGTGGGGGACAGGCTGCCAGGGGACACCGTCGACTATCCCGACGACGATCTGGCCCTGGTACAGGGTGCCGATGGCGCCTGGTCAGCCAGACACAAGGATGGCACCCCCTACTAGGGTGCCTCTTCGGGCAATGAGAGAGACCTCCATGGTGTTCAGCCCCTTTTCTGCTGTCAGGGCAGAGGATTTTCTGCCGCTGCTCAACGACGAGACGCTGCGAAAGCACCTGATCCCTCACCCGCTTTTCGATGTGGCCGGGGTGCGCGACTGGATGGCGTACAAGCTGGGAGTCGACGCCCTGCCAGGTTGCCGCGTGCGCGCCATCTTCCTCGACGGCACCCTGGCGGGGTGGTGCGGTATCCAGCCCGATGACGAGGGGGTGGAGCTTGCCATCGTGCTCGCCAGGGCCGGCTGGGGAAGCGGCGTGGCGATTTTCAACGAGATGATGAGGTGGGCGAGGGAGCTTGGCCATCGGACGATACTCTTTCACTTGCTGGATACCCGCCCGCCTTATCTGTCCCTCGCCAGACGGGCCATCTGGGTGAGGAAAACGCGCCTGGGCGAACACCCTTTCACCACCTATTGCCTTGACGTTGAGCGCTGGTCTGCAGGCCCTTAGACTGGACCAGGGGTCAGCAAGCCGTGCCGCCTCCTGGCGGGTCCCGTTGCCACCCTTTGCGCCATGATCCCTCCCACTCGTTTGTTCCTCCGTGCACGGCGTGGTTATCCACCCCGTTGAACACAGTGTTCATTCTGCCCCCCTATATGGCCCCCACCGTCCTGCCTACACTGGGCAACGTCTGATGGGGGCGCATCCGGCAGTATAAATCGCTGTCCAGGTTGCACTCTCTGGCGTGTTGACGATGTACAACGGAGAAAACTGGATGAAAAAAGAGACAGACAAACTGGTATCGATCGCGGTGCTCAAGGCCCGTGACGGCATGAGAGAGCGCCTTCGCGATGCCCTGCTTACCTTGATTGGTCCCACTCGCCAGGAGCCGGGCAACCTCGATTACGTGCTGTTCGAGTTGAAGGATGAACCCGGCACCTTCTACATGCGGGAAGCCTTCGTGAGTCAGGCCGCCCTGAATGCCCACTGTGAGACCGCGTATTTCCAGGCTTTCGCCCGCCAGGCGGACGAGCTGCTGGCCGAACCCCTTCGGCTTGTTTTCATGGAAGAAGTGAGCCCCTGATCCTTGCCGCAGAGCCCGATGATCCCCTCATCGGGCTTTTTGCCTTCAGCCTCGCTCCCGGCAATCGCATCTACCTGCTCGGCTGCGTGGCCATGGCCCTCAACCCCATCCTGATCAAGCGCTGCTACCGGGGGGAGTCCTTCCTCCACCTGACCGGCTGGACCCTCATCTGCGCCACTGTGCTGCTCACCGGCATGCTGACCGGGGAGACAGTACACTGGGAACAGGTAGGCTGGGGGGTAGGGGGTGTGCTGCTGACCATGATGGTCATGGTGCTGCTTCCCCTTCATGCCGGCAAACGTGGGGCGGTCTGAGGGGCTGCCTGTCGCCCTTATCAACCAGAGAGTGCGTCATGAGAAGAATCCTGATCCTGGTACGTCATGGCAAGTCGAGCTGGAAGGACGCATCTTTGTCTGACCGCGCTCGTCCGCTGGCTGCGCGCGGGCTGCGCGATGCGCCCCTGATGGGGGCTCGCCTGGCACACCTGGGGGTGAAGCCCGATCTCATCCTCTCGAGCCCCGCCTGCCGGGCCCTGACGACCGCCCGGCTGCTTGCCGGGGAGCTGGGTTATTCCCCGGACCGCATCGTCATCGACGAGGGCCTCTACGAGAGCGATGCCGGGACCCTTCTCGGGGTGGTGGGGGCGCTTTCAGATGATCTCGCCTGCGTGCTGCTGGTGGGCCATGATCCTGCCTTCACCGACCTGGCTCATGGCTTTTCCTCTGGTATCACTTGCATGCCGACCTGCGCCATCGCCCGATTCACCTTCGATGCCCCCTCCTGGTCGGCGCTCCCGTCCTGCTCGCCGGTGGTGGCCGTGCTGGACTTTCCGAAGAAGGGGTAGAGAGGCGTCGGTTGCAGGCAGAAACGACGAGGGGAGCCTCGGCTCCCCTTGTCGGGATGGTGACGGGGTCATTTGGCCGCGATGGGCCCCTTGGTGCCCGCGTCGTTGTCGACCCAGCCATCTTCTCCCTTGAGGCGGCGATCCCCCTGGATGGTGTAGATGACCATGCCCTCCTTGAACACCAGAGCGCCGTCGGATTTCCTGGCACTGACCTGCTTGTCGTTGACCCACACCTGATCCTTGTCATCGATGCGGATGTTCGCGACCGTGGCGCCCGTCTCGGGGAAGGTGGCGACCCAGTTGCCGGTGTAGGGGCTGGCGCTGGCCGCTGCGGGGGCGGCGCCAAATCCGGCGGCGGCGTTCTCGGCCTTGCTCTTGTTGATGTCACAGCCGTTGAGCTCGCTCACCTGGGTACAGCCTGAGCGCTCCAGCTTCTGCTCATAGCTCATGTTCAATCCGCCGTCGGCGGTGCCAAATCCTGCCTTGGCGTTTTCCGCCTTGCTCTTGTGAATATCGCAGCCCTGGGCTTCGGTCACCTGGGTGCAGCCGGAGCGTTCCAGCTGCTCGGCGTATTTGTGGTTGATGGCGTGAACCTGGGCGCTGCCCAACAGGGTGAGGGTCAGGATGAGCGCGGTCTGTCTGAACATGATCAATACCTCTGGCAATGGGTCATTCGGGCTTGCCGCTCCCTGGGCGGCAAGGGGCTTGCGTTGGCGAGCTGCAGCCCTATCTCACCATAGCAGGAGGGAGCGAAAGACGATGCCTGCGTCAGCTCTGGGGAATGCGGACCCCCTTGTCGAGGTAGAGGCTGCTGTAGTGGGCGCGGTGGGTGACGAACATCACCTGATGGCGACTGCCATCGGAGAGAATGATGAAATCACCGGCCTGTGCCGGGCTTTGCAGGCGGATCTCGTGTTCGGGGGCCGTCAGCTTGTCGGCCTCCTCCCGGAAGGTGAGGGTGTAGGAATACATATGGCGCTCCACCGCAGGCTCATATACAGACACGCCTACAACTCTAGCCCCGGTGGCCGGGATCCGCGGCGCCCAAGCGGCGCCGATGGTGCAGATAATGTCAGCCGCGGTGAGGCACAGGGATCAGGGACGACCACTGAGCAGGATGGCGCCGCCCAGGGTGATGAAGAGCCCGCCGGTGATGCGGCCAACGAGGCGCTCGCTGCGACCTGGCTTGAAGTAGCGACCGGCGCGCCTGGCCAGGGCGACATAGCACAGATGCACCAGGCTGACGATGGCGCAGATGGTCAGGTACATGGTGATGAACTGCAGCGTCAGCGGACTCTGGTGATCGAGGAACTGGGGCAGCAGGGCGCAGAGGAAGACGATGGTCTTGGGGTTGCTGGCGGAGACCAGAAAGGCTTCTCGCAACAAGGAGAGGGTGGTTCTGGTGCGTCCCCGAGCGGTGGAGGGAGAGAGCCCTTGGGCATTGGTATTGGCCGCGCGCAGCGCCTTGTAGCCCAGATACACCAGGTAGCCACCCCCCGCCAGCTTGAGGGCGACAAAGAGGGGAGGCAGGGTTTGCAGCATGGCCCCCACCCCCATGGCGACCAGACCGATGAGGATGGCCTGGCACCCCAGGTTGCCGAGGATACTGACAAGGGCGGCGCGCCAGCCGTGTTGCAGACCGTTCTTGACCACCAGCAGCACATTGGGGCCAGGGGTCAGGGTCGCCAGCAGATAGGCCAGCGCAAACAGCATCCAGGTATTCGGGTTCATGAGCACGTCCTTGGCGTCAAAGCTGGCATGATGCCAGCCTCTTTGACGAGTCGTCCAGCGGCGTCTCTCCCGGCCCCCGAAGAGGATTCAGGGGAGGGCAATCCGGTGCAGCATGGTCTGCGGCAGGAAATGCAATAGGCAAGGATATGTATAAAAAAACCGCCATCAGGCGGTTTTATGGTTGTCAGCCCTTATTTCAGGGCCTTTTTCAGCTTCTTGATCTTGCCTTCGTGCTTGGCGATTTTCGCCTGGCGGACGGCGATCTTCTTCTTGATCTCTTTCTTGCTGGCCATGGGGCGGCTCCTTGGTTTTGTGGGCGCCATGGGGATCAGGGTGCCCGGGGTCTTTCCATGCGTGCCGGGAAGGCCCTCTCCATTGGCGCACTGACAGTCAGGGGAGGGGCATACCGCGGAACTGGTTTGCAGGATAGTCCAGTTTCCCGCGGGTGCCACCCGAACGGCAGGAAACAGAGACAACAAAAAAGCGCCCCTGGGGGCGCTTCTGGGTTGAAGGGGTCGGAATCAGGCCTTCTTCAGGTAGGCGGCCACCAGCACGATCTGCATGCCGTTGACCTTGCCCTCGATGTGCAGCGGATTGTTGGTCAGGCGAATGCCCTTGACCAGGGTGCCGCGCTTGGCGGTGAAACCCGCGCCCTTGACGTCCAGATCCTTGATCAGGGTGACGGAGTCTCCTTCCACCAGCACTGCGCCATTGGAGTCGACGGTCGGCACGCTGTCGTCATCGTCGCTGGTCACGCCGGCGTCTGCCCAGGCCTTGACCTCGTCTTCCATGTACATCATGTCCAGCATGTCCTGGGCCCAGAGCTCGCCCCGGGCGACGAGGGCCTTCAACTGGCGCCAGGCCATCACCTGCACCGCCGGCACTTGGCTCCACATGCTGTCACCCAGGCAGCGCCAGTGGTTCACCTCCGTGGTGTCCGGCTGCTCCAG
Source organism: Aeromonas sp. R10-1 (assembly GCF_040908465.1). Taxonomy (NCBI): domain Bacteria; kingdom Pseudomonadati; phylum Pseudomonadota; class Gammaproteobacteria; order Aeromonadales; family Aeromonadaceae; genus Aeromonas; species Aeromonas sp. R10-1. The sequence continues at coordinate 64,421 of NZ_JBFODT010000033.1, read as the reverse complement.
CTGGCCGCGGCAGGTGGCGCAGAGGGCCACACTGTGGTCGTCGTCGCTGGCGGGGGAGTGCGGCACCGGGAAGGCAGTCAGCGCATGTTCTGCGCCACACAGCTCGCATTTGGCATTTGCACGGGCTTGCAGGATGGCATTGATGGTCATGATTGGGTTCCGTTTATAGGGGTAAAGCGGCTCGCCGTGGCGGGCTGCGCGAATGAGGGGGCGGAATATAGCACAAATCCCTGCTTTTTGTCAGGCTACCAGCGGCGCACAGGCGAGTGCTTTTTGACGGCAGATCGCTAGAATGAGCCTCCCTTTTTGCGCCAAAGGACAGGTTCACCGTGCTGGCCCACCGTTTTCGACAACTGGACTGCTTGCTCACCGCCGAGCGACGCTGGTGGCAATACCAGCCCTATCACCACTTGGGGATCGCCTTTGCCCGCGAGGAGCCAGCCCTTGCGAAGTGCCTGGCAGCCCTGACCCTTGACGAGATAGCGCACCTCGACGGGGACATGGATGCGCTCTGCACCCTGCTCGCCCCCTGGATCCCGGCGGGGGCCGAGTTGCAGGCCCTCGGCGAGCTTGCCACTTTCGCCCCCGAACCCGTCCACTGCGCCAGGGCCATGGCGATGTACATGCCGGGACGCAAGCAGGGGCAGATAGAGGCCTTCACCGGCTGCCTGCCCCCCCACCAAGGTCCCTATCTGGAGTGGTGCGCCGGCAAGGGGCATCTGGGACGCCTGGTGTCGTTGCACCGTGGCGCCGAGATCCTGAGCCTGGAGTGGCAGGGGGCGCTCTGCGAGGAGGGGCGGCGGCTCGCCGCGCGCGACGGCGCCAACATGCGGTTCGTGGAGGCGGATGCCTTTGCCACCGAGTCCGGGGCCCTCATCGCCCCGGACCATCACGCCATGGCGCTCCATGCCTGCGGCGATCTGCACACCCATCTGCTGACGCGGGTGGCCGAGGGGGGCGCCCAGGGGGTGACCCTCTCCCCGTGTTGCTACCACCTCATCAGGGGAGAGCGCTATGCGCCCCTCTCCCGGGCCGCCAGGGCCAGTGCCCTGCGCCTTGGCAAGAGCGACCTGAAGCTGCCGCTGCAGGAGACGGTGACCGGCGGCGCCCGCATCGCCCGGTTGCGGGAGCGGGAGGTGGTGTGGCGCCTCGCCTTCGACTGCCTGCAGCGCCAGGTGCGCGGGGTGGATGAGTACCTGCCGGTGCCCAACCTGCAAAAGAGCCTGCTGACCGGGGACTTCGAGGATTTCTGCCACTGGGCCGCCGAGCGCAAGGGGATGGGCTTGCCCGCGGGGCTCGACTACGCCGCCTTGCTGGCGCAGGGAGAGCGGCGTTTTGGCGATGTCGCCCGCATGGAGCTGGTGCGCCACCTGTTTCGCCGCCCCCTGGAAATCTGGCTGCTGCTCGATCGCGCCCTTTTCCTCGAGGAGCAGGGCTACCGGGTGGAGGTGGGCACCTTCTGTCCCAAACCCATGACCCCGCGCAATCTGCTGATCCGGGCGGTGCGCGCAGGGGGGATCTGAACAAGCGTCCGCACAGGTTGGATGGCTGCGCCAACAAGACCAGGGGCTGGATCCCCCTGCAAACGAGCGCCATCTGAGTGCAGGGAGGCATGGCTCACAATTTCGCCAAATTCTTAATTCTTGTCGTGAATTTAGTTGCCAGGATGCCTATGCTCGCCCTGACATTTTCAAGACAAGGATGGTTACCCATGTTCATGCTCACGCGCACCGCCTGCCTGGTTGCCCTCGTCTGGGCACTGCCCGGCCAGAGCGCCATGACAATCCAGCCCGATCCCCAGAACAGCGGCGGCTATGTGATGGCGGCGGCGGATCTTGCCAGTGCGGCCCAGGCCAAGACCGCCAACCCCATGTACGGGATCTGGTCCCACGCCCTGGCCACCCGGCCCAATTCGGTGGTGGAGGCCATCGTGGCACGCGCCCCCGGCAACCCGGACAACGTCAAGCGGGTCGAGCGGGTCTTCACCGAATCGGACTGGGAGTTCCTGACCCAGATGGCCGCCCCGGAGTACACCTACGAGCGCTTCCTGCGGGCAGTGGGCAAGTTCCCCGCCTTCTGCGGCGACTACACGGACGGGCGCAATGCGGACGCCATCTGCAAGAAGTCCATCATCACCGCCTTCGCCCACTTTGCCCAGGAGACCGGCGGCCACATTGCCAAGGAGAATGTCTCCGACAACCCCCTGGGGCTGGAAGAGTGGCAACAGGCCCTGGTGCACGTGCGGGAGATAGGCTGGTCTGAGGGGCAGACCGGCTACACCACGGGGTGTGGCCAGAGTGACTGGCAGAACCGGCGCTGGCCCTGCAGCACCGGTCAGGGCTATTTCGGTCGCGGCGCCAAGCAGCTCTCCTACCACTTCAACTACGGCGCCTTCTCCGAGGCCATGTTCGACGGCGACGCCTCTGTGCTCCTCAACAACCCCGGGCTGGTGGCGGACTCCTGGCTCAACCTCGCCTCCGCCATCTGGTTCTTCCTGACGCCCCAGGCTCCCAAACCCGCCATGCTGCACGTCATCGACCGGACCTGGGTGCCCTCCCAGCGTGAGCTGGCGGCGGGCATCGGCTACGGCTTTGGCACCACCATCAACATCATCAACGGTGGCATCGAGTGCGGCGAGCAGAACAAGAACAAGGGCCAGCCGGTCAACCGCATCCGCTACTGGGAGGGGCTCGCGGCCCACTACGGGATTCCGCTGCTGGCGGACGAGAAGAACACCTGCTGGCAGCAGACCCCCTATGGCAGTCTCAACCTCAACGGCGCCACTGACGTGCTCTACACCAACTGGGACGGCAACTGGAAATACTACCCGGACAGACCCGGCGGCTACTCCTTCGAGTGCGATCTGGTGGGGTACCAGACCGCCTATTCGGCCCTGGTGCCGGGGGATTACGAGAAGTGTGTGACCAACTTCTACGGCTCCCACGCCAGCTGGCCCAAGGTTCGGGTGGTGGCCACGCTGGATCCGGCCCCGGTCGACCCCGGCACGCCGCCGGTGGACGGGGTACCGGCCTGGGAGGCAGGCAAGGTCTACACCGCGGGCAACAAGGTGAGCCACAAGGGGATCATCTATCAGGCCAAGTGGTGGACCCAGGGCAACGAGCCGGGCAAGGGGGATCCCTGGGCACCGGTGACCTGAGAGTCAGTACAAGCGCAAGCACTCCGGGGAGGCCGCGCGCCTCCCTTGTTGATCGCCGCGCTGGCTTGTTGCGCCTCTTTTGGCACTGATAGCCTGCGGGTTCACACCGAGGGAGGATGACCATGAACATCGCCATTCATTTTGAAATTCCGGTACAGGATATGGAGAGAGCCATTCGCTTCTATGAGGGGGTCTTCGAGACGGTGCTGGAGCGGGTGCAGATCGATGGCAACGAGATGGCGCTCTTTCCCCTGGAAAGTGGCACGGCGGGCTGCTCCGGCGCCCTGGCGAAGGGGGAGAGCTATGTGCCGAGTCTGGATGGCACCCGGATCTATCTGCGGGTGGCTGACATCGAGGGGGCCATGGCCCGAGCACTGGCATCGGGCGGAGCCTGTCTCTATCCCGTCACCCGGGTCGGGGAGAGCCTCCGGGTGGCGGAGTGTCGGGATTGCGAGGGGAATCGCATCGCCTTGCAGGAGGGAACCTGACCATTATTTATCTGGTGCATGGGATGTGTTGAGTCATTCACACAATGAATAAAGAGGGGGATTTTCCCGCTCCGGGAGCCTCAGCCCCGCGGTGAGGCCCCGGTATGGTCAGTTGCCGCCCCCCGGATCCCGTGCTACTTCATCTGGTGCGGCAAGAAGGCGAGCACCCGTTCGCCCGGTCTGTCGCCCCAACTCTCAGGAGGCATCATGGAAGGACATTGTCTGTGTGGCGGGATCACCGTGTCGAGCGGCGATCACAAGGAGGTCAACCTGTGTCATTGCGCCATGTGCCGGCGCTGGTCAGGGGGGCCCATGTTCGCGGTGCACGGGGGCAAGGGCGTGCGGTTCACCGGGATGGCCCCGGTGGCCTACCGCTCGTCGGAGTGGGCGGAGCGCGGATTCTGCCCCACCTGCGGCACCCATCTTTTCTACCATCTGTTGCCGACGGACGAGTACATCCTCTGTGCCGGCCTGTTTCAGGATCAGGGGTTCGAGCTCACCGGGCAGATCTTCATCGACGAGAAGCCCGACTTCTATGCCCTCAAGAACGACACCCCGACCCTGACCGGACAGCAGGTGTTCGAGCAGTTCGCCCCCAAACCCTGAGCCTGTACTCACCCCGAGGAGAAGCCATCATGGATGAACAACCGAAGGTGAAGGGGCCTGCCTTCTATTTTCCCGCCATTGAGCAGAAATACGGCCAGCCCATCGTCCACTGGCTGACCCTGCTGGCAGGGCGGGAGGAGCGCAAACACATGGCGCTGGTGGCCTGGCTCAAGGCCGAGCATGGCCTGGGCCACGGCCATGCCAATGCCCTGGTGGCCCACTTTTTGGCGCAGCCCGATGCGCCCGGCGTGGCATGACAGTGCCACAGTGCAAAACGTGCAGGAAAGCCAGAGGAGCAGAGAGATGAAGATAAGCGTCAGCGTCTGGGTTGCCAGGCCGATTGCCGATGTGTGGCAGGGCTGGAACACCCCCGCCAGCATCATGGCGTGGAACGCCGCCTCCCCGCAGTGGCACTGCCCCCAAAGCCGGGTGGATCTGCGGGTGGGTGGGCGTTTTTGCCACCACATGGCGGCGCGGGATGGCAGCACGGGGTTTGATTTCGAGGGGACCTTCACCGAGGTCACAGCGCCGACGGGGCTCGGCTACGTCATGGACGATGGCCGCGAGGTGAGCGTGCGGTTCGTGGCAGAGCAGGGGGGCACCCGGGTGGAGGAGCGGTTCGATGCCGAGTCCCTGCACAGCGGCGAACAGCAGCGGGCGGGGTGGCAGAGCATCCTGGATAACTTCAAGCGCCATATGGAAGCCGTCGGCTGACCCCTGTGGGGCGCCAATAAAAAACTACCGCAAGCTGGCGGTGGTTTTTTTATGGCGTTCGCCCGGAGCAAGGCGGGGCGGGGAAGGGGGTCACTCCTCGATGTCCAGCAGCACCAGGATGGCGCTCTCGCCCCCCCACTCCCGCGGCGCCTGGTGAAAAGCGCGCACAGCGGGGTGCTGGGCCAGCCAGCTCGGGATGCGCTGCTTGAGGATGTGCTTGCCGATGCCGTGCATCACCGAGGCGACGTGGATGTTCTCTTTTCGGCACAGGGTGAGCAGGGCCGCCAGCTCCTGCTTGGCCTGGTGCTGGTTCATGCCGTGCAGATCCAGATAAATCTCCGGCGGGTAGCTGCCGCGCTTGAGCTTTTTCAGCTCGAATTTTGACACGTCGTCGCGCACGTAACGGGTCGGCCCGTCCGCCTCGAGATGGGGCTGGTACTCGTCGCTGAAAAAGTGGTCAACCCCAAGCTTTTCGCGGCTCTCGCGCACTTCGCGTTTCTGCTTGACCGGGCTTGAGGAGGCCCTTATGGTATCTTGCTTAATTTTCCGGGTACCTTTGACAGCATCACGAAACAGCAGGCTTTCCTCGTCTGTGAGTGAGGGCGTTTTTTTCATCAGGTACTCGTCTTGCTCGCTGTATAAAATTCTCGGGCCGGATATTACTCGACTTGGAGGTGGATTTGGACAAGATATTTATCGATGAGGTGGTTGCCGAAATGCACACCATCCAGGACATGTTGCGCTGGGCCATGAGTCGTTTCAACGACGCCGGGATCTTCTACGGACATGGTACCGACAACGCCTGGGATGAGGCCGTGCAACTGGTGCTGCCCGCGTTACATCTGCCGCCGGACGTGGATCCGGGCATGCGCCACTCCCGCCTGACCACCAGCGAGCGCCACCGCATCGCCGAGCTCATCATCCGCCGCGTGCAGGAGCGCATTCCGGCGCCCTATCTGACCAACAAGGCCTGGTATGCGGGCTGGGAGTTCTATGTGGACGAGCGGGTGCTCATTCCGCGCTCCCCCATCGCCGAGATGGTGGCCAACCGCTTCGCCCCCTTCCTGAAAGACGAACCGACCCGGATCATGGACTTGTGCACCGGCTCCGGCTGCATCGCCATCATCATGGCCCACGAGTTCCCCCATGCGGAAGTGGATGCCATCGACATCAGCGTCGATGCCCTCAACGTGGCGGAGCGCAACATCAACGATCACGGGCTGGAGCAGCAGGTCATCCCCATTCGCTCCGATCTGTTCCGGGATCTGCCGGCCGGTGACAAGTACGATCTCATCGTCTCCAACCCGCCCTACGTGGACTCCGAAGACATGTCGGATCTGCCGGACGAGTTTCGCCACGAGCCGGAGCTGGCGCTGGCGTCGGGCTCCGACGGCCTCAAGCTCACCAAGCGCCTGCTAGCCAATGCCGCCGACTTCCTGAAAGAGGATGGCGTGCTGGTGGTCGAGGTGGGCAACAGCATGATCCACCTGGAAGCCCAGTTCCCCGAGGTGCCCTTCACCTGGGTCGAGTTCGAAAACGGCGGCCACGGCGTCTTTGTGATGACCCGCGCAGAGCTCGAGCAGTACCAGGCCCATTTCGCCATTTACAAGAACTAAGCAGCAAGGAGCATCCATGGCAGGGAACAGTTTCGGCCAACTCTTTCGGGTCACCACCTTCGGCGAGAGCCACGGTCTGGCGCTGGGCGCCGTGGTCGACGGCTGCCCGCCGGGGCTGGAGATAAGCGAAGACGATTTGCAGGGGGATCTGGACAGGCGCAAGCCCGGCACCTCCCGCTACACCACCCAGCGCCGCGAGGCGGACGAGGTGAAGATCCTCTCCGGGGTGTTCGAGGGCAGGACCACGGGCACCTCCATCGGGCTGCTCATCGAGAACACCGATCAGCGCTCCAAGGACTATTCCGAGATCAAGGATCTGTTCCGCCCCGGCCACGCCGACTACACCTATCACCAGAAGTACGGCCAGCGTGACTACCGTGGCGGCGGCCGCTCCTCCGCCCGCGAGACCGCCATGCGGGTCGCGGCGGGGGCCATCGCCAAGAAGTACCTGAAACAGGTGCACGGCATCGAGATAGTGGGTTTTCTCTCCCAGCTCGGCCCCATCAAGGCGGAAGGGTTCGACGAGAGCCAGATCGAGCAGAACCCCTTCTTCTTCCCCGATGCGGGCAAGCTGGAGGCGCTGGATGAATACATGCGTGCCCTCAAGAAAGAGGGCAACAGCGTGGGGGCCAAGGTGTGCGTCGTGGCGCGCAACGTGCCGGTGGGCCTGGGGGAGCCGGTGTTCGACCGCCTCGACGCCGACATCGCCCACGCCATGATGGGCATCAACGCGGTGAAAGGGGTGGAGATCGGTGACGGCTTCGCGGTGGTGGAGCAAAAAGGCTCGGAGCACCGGGACGAGATGACTCCGACCGGCTTTGCCAGCAATCATGCGGGGGGCATCCTGGGGGGCATTTCGTCGGGTCAGGAGATCGTGGTGAGCATGGCCCTCAAGCCCACCTCCAGCATCACGGTGCCGGGCAAGACCATCACCACCAGCGGTGAGGCCACCGAGATGATCACCAAGGGGCGTCACGACCCCTGCGTCGGCATCCGTGCCGTGCCCATCGCCGAGGCCATGCTGGCCCTGGTGCTGATGGATCACCTGCTGCGCCACCGCGCCCAGAACCAGGGCGTGCACACCCAGACCCCGCAGCTGCGCTGATCACGCTGCGGGCAGGGTGAGTGATCACCAGAAACCACAAGGCGACCCCAGGGTCGCCTTTTTCATGGTTTTTTGCCGGCGTCGGCGTCAGGGGGCCGATGGCGTCGAGAACGATGGGAGCCGGGTTGCGTCAAGGCGGCAGCGGGGCGGCGCAAAGGCGGGATCCGGTGAGGGCAGGGTGGCGATGGCGGCATCGATGCGGGCGAGCGCCTCATCGTTCACGGCCTCTTTGGCAAACATCAGGCGCACCGGCTGCTGGTGCAAGAGCACCTGACACTGGATGGCATCGCTCGCCCCGAGCTGGCCGAGGTGGTAGCGGGCGTATTGCCACTCCATGATGACGCCGTCGAGGCGGCGCGCCAGCAAGAGGGTGAGCAGCCTGTCATCGCTGTTGTATTCACTCGCCTGCCCGAGGGCAGGGCACTCCTCGTTCATCGGCAGGGGGCGGGTACCCCGCAGCTTGCCAAGTCGCAGCCCCTTGGCCTGGCACAGGGTTGCCAGCTCGGTGAACCCTTGCCAGCTGTCGGGCTCTCCGGCCTGCGGGCGCTGGCTCAGCAGCACGAAGCTGGCGCGCCGATAGGGGGCGGAGAAGCGGGCGAACCGCTCCCGCTCGGGGGTTTTCAGGGCGCCCATGGCCACGTCCAGCTGCTGGCGCTCCATGAGGTAGAGGGCCCGGGCCCAGGGGAGGTTGCGAAAGGCGGGCTCAACGCCTGCCTTGTCCAGGATCTGGCGGGTCAGGGTCACGTCCAGTCCGCCGAGGGTGCCGTCGGCAGCGATCTGGCTGAAGGGGGGCCAGTGGCTCCAGGCCACCGACAGGGTCTCCCTGGCGACGAGGGGCTGGGCGAAGAGCAGGGGCAAGACGAGGCCCAGCATGCGCCGGGCGGTGGGGGTGAACTTCCGTTTCAATCAAAACCTCCTGTTCCGTGTATCGCGCCGTCCCCGGCAGGCTGTGCAGGGGCTTTGATACATACGGCGATTCGGGCCATTTTGTCCTGCCTTTGTCGCTATTTCCAGCCGCGCTGGGAGGTGCATCACATTTTCCTCGTCTAAGTGCGCCAACTCCGTTAGACTGCGCCTCTATTCTTTCCCCTTTGCTCTGCTCCCCGGGGAAATCGTTGTTTTCTCTATAGGCCCGGATCCTGTGAGATGGCATCGGCTCAGCAGAGGAGCCCCACCACGATCTTTGGCGCCCCTATCCCTAGCAGGTAACTATGAGTTTTACTTCCCTCGGTCTGGCCGAACCCTTGTTGCGTGCCGTTGCCGAGCAAGGCTACGACACCCCGTCTCCCATTCAGCAACAAGCGATCCCGGCGGTACTGGCTGGCCGTGATCTGATGGCCGCCGCCCAGACCGGGACCGGCAAGACCGCAGGTTTTACCCTGCCGATGCTGCAGCGTCTGACTGAAAGCAAGCGCAAGGTCTCCCCGAATCGCATCCGTGCCCTAGTGCTGACCCCGACCCGCGAGCTGGCCGCCCAGGTGGGCGAGAGCGTGCGCAACTACGGCAAACACCTGCCGATCCGCAGCCACGTGGTATTTGGCGGCGTGAGCATCAACCCGCAGATGATGGCCACCCGCCGTGGTCTGGACGTGCTGGTGGCCTGCCCGGGCCGCCTGATGGATCTCTACAACCAGAACGCCGTCAAGTTCGACGAAGTGGAAATCCTGGTGCTGGACGAGGCGGATCGCATGCTCGACATGGGCTTTATCCGCGACATCCGCCGCATCCTGGCCTTGCTGCCGAAGAAGCGCCAGAACCTGCTGTTCTCCGCCACCTTCGCCGACGAAATTCGTGAGCTGGCCACCGGCCTGCTGGACAACCCGGCGGTGATCGAAGTCGCCCCGCGCAACAGCACCGCCGAGCGTATCGAGCAGCTGGTACACCCCTGTGACAAGGCCAACAAAATTGCCCTGCTGAGCCACCTGGTCACCAGCAACAACTGGCAGCAGGTGTTGGTGTTCACCCGTACCAAGCACATGGCCAACCGCGTTGCCGAGACCCTCGACAAGAACGGCGTCAGCGCCGCCGCCATCCACGGCAACAAGAGCCAGGGTGCCCGTACCCGTGCCCTGGCCGGTTTCAAGGATGGCAGCGTCAAGGTGCTGGTGGCGACCGACATCGCCGCCCGTGGTCTGGACATCGACAAACTGCCACAGGTGGTCAACTTCGAGCTGCCGAACGTGGCGGAAGATTACGTGCACCGTATCGGCCGTACCGGTCGTGCCGGCGCCGCCGGTCACGCCATCTCCCTGGTCGCGGCCGATGAAGGCAAGCTCATCAAGGCCATCGAGCGGCTGACCAAGCAGAACATTCCGTGCGAGCAGGTGGCCGGTTTTGAAGCCTCCCGCGAGACCCTCGACAACATCGCCCGTGGCATCGGCGCGCCGCTTCGCAAAGAGCCGCGCGATCCGAGCGAGCAGCGCCGTGCGCCGCGTCCGCAAGGTCAGGGCCAGCGTCAGGGTGCCGGTCGTTCTGCCAACGGTGGCAATGGCGGTGGTAATCGCTCCGGCAACGGTGGCAAGCCCAAGCCCCAGGGCGGTCAGCGTCCGGAAGGCGGCGCCGCCAAACCGGCCCAGGCCCGTCGTCCCCGTCGCGCCAGCCACAACCAGTAAGCGGCCAGGGAGCCAGGCTCCCCCACTGTTCGGTTGATACAAAAAGCCCCGCCAATCTGGCGGGGCTTTTTTTGTCCTGGTAGACGCTATTCACCGTAGAGGCGGATCTCCAGCACATGAGTGATGGCCTCGCCGCTCCAGTGGTACTCCAGATGACGGGCGTGGTCCACCCGGCTGACTAGGCGGGGGCGATAGAGCACGTGACAGTCGTGACCGGGGTGGCGCACCGAGCGGTAGTGGATGCCGTCCGCCCCGGCGACCTTCTGCTCCCGGGCGAAGGCCTGGGCGGGGCCGTATTCGGTGGCGTGATAGAGGGGGCCTGGCAGAAACGCCGGGCCCGTGATGTCGATGAGGCTGGCGCTGAACTGCGCCTGGATCACCCGCATCTGCACCTTCTGGGCCAGCTCCCGGGTGTACCCGAAGATCCGCTCCCTGTGGTAGACCGTCTCCTTGATGCCGGTGTCGAGGGAGGGGGCACAATAGTAGCCGCCAAAGTCCCCCGTGGTGAAACGGGCACCCTCGGGATTGAGGTGGGTGAAGGCGGCCATCACATAGCTGCCGCCGGGCAGCCCCACCAGCCAGTCTTCCCTGGGCACCCGCATCAGCTCGCCCGCCTCTTCCCTCAGCCTGTCGTTGGTCAGCGCCTCGACGGCCCAGACCGCCTCAAGCTCGTCGGCGGTAGCGACGTCTTCATAGAGGCAGATGGGGGGAAAGCGGCTCGGAATGATGCGATAGGCGCAGGCATTGTGGAAGGTGCGCAAGGGCGGGGAGGACATCAGGCCATCTCCCCGCGCCAGGCGTGCAGCCGGGTGGCCACTTCGTAGAGATCGGCCACCCGCCCACCCTGCATGACCTCCATGGCGCTGCGCCCGGCGAAGAAGGGGTGGCTGTTGGGTTTGCGCACCCAGCCATAGATGCTCTCATCCAGGCTGAACAGCAGCCGCAGGCTCTTGTGGATGTTGAGTAGATAGCTCATCCGCTCCTGTAGATCGGCGCTCAGCCGAATGCCGCCGCTGGCCTCCTTGTACTTGTTCAGGGTGGAGCGGGAGGTAATGCCAAGCAGCCTGAGCTGTTCATCCGTGCTGCACTGCCATTTGTCCAGGATGCGAAACACCACGGGCAGGGCCTTGCTGGGATCGACGGCGGGCTGTTGTCGGGGAAGAGATGCGGTGGCGACCATGTTGCCTCCCGGGTTGGCGTGCCAGACGGGCACGGGATCATGAGTTGTCTGCTAAGCAGTGTAGGGCAGGGGCGCAGTCATGTACATATCTATACATGGTTGCATTCAAATGTTCATTATTGGATGGATTTCGCGCTGAGTGGTGTGGGTCGGCCAAGTGAGCCCGTGCCAATGAAACGCCCCGCCAACTGGGTTGGCGGGGCGTGTCTCTTTGCGGCGTTTCTGCTTGTCGGGCCGGGGAAATCAGAGGGCGGGCAGCAGCCCCATGCTGACGCTGACCTGCACTCCGACGATCAGTACCCCCATGGCACCGGCCAGACCCAGGGCCAGTACGCCGCCCGGGACGCGGTAGTGGTGCGCCTCGGCCTGCTTGCGGCTCTGCCACACCAGGGCCACCGGCAGCAGCACCGCCAGCACCGCCAGCGCAATGGCGGCGTAACCCAGCGCCATGATGAAGCCTTGCGGGAAGTAGAGGGCGAACAGCAGGGGCGGCACGAAGGTGATGAGGCCGGTCTGGGTGCGGCCCTGCCAGTTGTCCTTGCGACGGGTCACCTTGGCCATGAAGTCGAACAGTCCCAGGGTCACCCCGAGGAAGGAGGTAGCGAGCGCGAGATCCGCAAACAGATGCATCGCCTGGTTGAAGGCGGGCCAGCTCACCAGGCCGCCGACGTTGGCCAGCAGGCTATCCAGGGCGCCGCCGGTCTGGATCAGGGATTGCTGGCCCAGCAGCCCCAGTATGGCGACCTGCCACAGTACGTAGATCACGAGCGGCAAGGCGGAGCCCCACACGAAGACCCGGCGCAACTGCCTGGGGTTGTCCCCGAGGTAGAGCATGACACTCGGGATGGAGCCGTGGAAGCCGAAGGAGGTGAAGATGACCGGCAGGCCCGCCAGCAGCAAGCCTTCCCCGAGGGGCATGGAGAGCAGGTGCTGCCCCTGGGCGCGGGGCAGCAGCAGCGCCAGCACCGCCACCATGATCACCAGCTTCACGGTGAACATCAGGCGGTTGAGGTAATCCACCTGCCTGGTGCCGACGCACACCATGCCGCCAAACAGCAGGGTAAAGACCCAGGCCGCCTGCTCCTGGCCGAGGGGCAGGCCGGCATCGGCCAGTGCCTGGGCCAGCAGGCTGCTGCCGCCGCTGATGTAGGCGGAGGCCAGGGCGTAGAACAGCATCAGGATGCAGAAGGAGGCGATGCCCTTGCCCCAGGGGCCGAGCAGGTGATCCGCCAGCTGGTGCAGGTACCACTTGCCGGTGCTGAGGCTGGCTTCTACCTGCAGCATGGCGGTGAAGGCCATCAGGGCCCAGAGGCCGATCATCAGCATCAGGGTGGCGGGGCCGCCCAGGGACGAGGAGGCCAGCGGCAGGGCCAGCATGCCGGCGCCTATGGTGGTGCCGGCAATCAACAGGGTACAACCCAGGGTCTTGGTATTCATGTCATCCATCCGAAAGTGAGGGGCGCTGTTGCAAACAAGAGAGAGCCAGTTGGCTGTGTCGGGAGACGCCTCCGGGGAAAAGCCGGAGGCTAGCAATATCGGTGTGGATACATCTGTACCTGAAACCTGTCAGTTGTAAAAATTGGTTGCCAAGTTAGCGGATTGAAATGGCGGAAACAACCCCTTAAAAGCGGATTTTGTGCTGTAGCAAGCCGAAGGGTGGCAATAAAAAGTGACACATTGCGCCATGCGCCGAAAAAACGCGCCCCTCAGGGGGAGGCTGCCCGTCAGGCTGCGTTGCGGGTCGACATCGAGAGCGCCCGCGTTGGCGGCAACAGGGCTTGCAGAGGGTAACACGGGGCCCTGGTGGTGCGACTGGCCCGATATAAGCAAACATCGGGTCATACTCCCAAAAGCCATCATTTTCACTTATAGCGAGCCGAGGCGCCGATAAACGTGCCCTGGCGCGGGGTTGCCGCCCGGCAGATCACCTCAAAGCCAGAAGGCGAAGTGCAAAAGCTGAGACAACAGGGGAGAACACAAGCAGGTGTGGGGGAGGAGGCTCAGGGGCTGGCACTGCGGGCCGCCCCCGGGGTGGTGCGTCGTTGCCGGGTCAGCGGCGGCGTTTGAGGGTACGGCTCACATAGTGCAGGCCGCTCTGGTAGTCGCCATTGACCGCCTTGAGGGCCAGCGTCAGGGCCTGGCTTGCCAGGGCGTCGTGCTGCTGGGGCAGGGAGTTGATGCCAAAGGGGAGGAAATCGAGCAGGCGGTCATCCCCGAAGGTAGCCATGGCGAGCTGGCTCATGTCGGCCTCCTGCTCCAGCAGGTAGTCGAGCACCCCCTCCATCAGGATGTAGGAGGTGGTGATCAGCGCCTCGGGCAGTTGGCCGAGCTGCTGATGGAGCGTCTTGATCAGGCGATACCCTTCGGTGCGCGAGAAGTGGGCCCCTTCACACAGGTGGCGGGTCGCACTGTGACTGGCAATGGCCTGTTCGAAGCCCGCTTTTCGCTCCTGACTGATCGTCAGTTCCGGTAGCGCAGTGATCAAGGCTATATGACCGATGGCCGGGGTGAGCAGGGAGGCGGTGAGGTCCAGGCTCGCCTTCTGGTTTTCACTCGCGACGGTGACGAAGTGCTCGGTGGCCATGGCACGGTCGATGGCTAGGATCTGCACGCCCCGGGACTGCTGCTCCAGGTAGAAGGGATCCGCCGGGGGGAGGCAGCTTGCCACCAGCAGCGCGTCCACATGGCGGCTCACCAGCATCCGGGCCAGCTCCTTTTCGGTGTCCGGATCGTCCTCCGAGCAGACGATGAGCAACTGATATCCCTGGGTGCGGGCCCCTTGCTCCAGGCGCTTGGCGAGCTTGGCGTAACTGGCGTTTTCGAGGTCGGGCAGGATGAAGCCGAGGGTGCGGGTCTGGCCGCCGCGCAGGGAAGCGGCGCGGCTGTCCGGCTGATAGTTGTGGGCATGGACCACGGCCATCACCTTGTCGCGGGTGGCCTGGCTGATGCGGTATTGATCGGCCTTGCCATTGATCACATAGCTGGCGGTGGTGCGAGAGACACCGGCCAGCGCGGCGATTTCATCCAGTTTCATCATGTTGGCTCTGTTTGAGTTGCAAGGCCCGCGCCGGTTCCTGGTTGGGGCGCCGAAAAGTGTGCGCGGGATCATATCATTGAAACGTACTTTCTGCGGGATCTTGAACAATGCGCTGAAACGATTCAGTCTGAGTGTAAGTGAAACGATTCAGCTTGTCAGTAACGGATGATTATCTGCACTTGGAAATGGGTTCCGGCTCACCAAAGCGAGAGATCACCGTCTATTGTCAGCAGGCAAGTTACCCAAAAATCGAGTTGAGTTGAGCCGGTACGCCGCGAGGTGAAGCCGGACCTGATGGAGAATCTCTATGTTGAAGTTGGCGCGACAGCAAATCCTGCTGGGACAATCGGTGACGACCAAGGCGGACGCCATCGCCCTGCTGGCAAGCAAACTGACCGACGCCGGTCTGGTTGAAGCAGGTTACGTGGACGGCATGCTGGCGCGGGAAGCGCAGCACGCCACCTATCTTGGCAGCGGTATCGCCATTCCCCACGGCACCACGGACACCCGTCATCTGGTGAAGAGCACCGGTGTCATGGTGGCCCAGTTCCCCCACGGCATCGAGTGGGACGAGGGGCAGATTGCCTACGTCGCCATCGGCATCGCCGCCAAGTCCGACGAGCACCTGGGGATCTTGCGCCAGCTCACCCACGTGCTGGGTGACGAGCAGGCCGCAGCCCAGCTCAAGGGGGCGACCGACGAAGAGACCATCATCAATATCCTGACTGGCGCGACTGCCGCCAAAGAGGTGCAATACCTGACCCTGGCGGACTTCCCGGCCGACGACCAGGACCAGTTGCTGCTGGGGGCTGCGGCCCGCGCCAAATCCGCAGGCTGGGGAGACGCCGCCATGGTGAGCGCCCTCCTGGCCAGTCAGCCTGTTCACCTGGGGGAGGGCATCTGGCTGGCCCGTGCGCAAGCGGCCCAGACCGGTTGGGTGCTGGCCACCCCGAGCACCCCGCTGAACGTCGGTGAATTGCCAGTCAGCGCCCTGCTGCTGCTGTGTGCCGCAGATAGCGGCCATCTGCCGCAACTCGAGAATCTGGCCAAGCTGGCCGCAGCCGGCCAGCTGGCCACCCTTTCTGGCAGCGACGGTCTTGCCATGTTGCAGGCGGGTCCGGCGAGCGGGCTGTCCGAGACCTTCACCATCATCAACCCCCACGGTCTGCACGCCCGTCCGGGCGCCATGCTGGTCAAGGTGGCCAAGGAGTATGAATCCGACATCCGCGTCGCCAACCTCGATGGCAGCGGTGAAGCCGTCTCTGCCAAGAGCCTGATGAAGGTGATCGGGCTTGGGGTCAAATGCGGTCATCGTCTGGCATTTCGCGCCGAAGGAGCGGATGCCGAAGCAGCCCTCAAGGGCATTGGCGAAGCCATTGCCGCGGGTCTTGGCGAGGGGGCGCACTGATGGACATCGTCACCATCACCCTCAATCCCGCGCTCGATCTCACCACCCGTCTGGAGGCCATGCACCCTGGCGAGGTCAATCTGGTGAGCGAGGCCAACTTGCGCGCCGCGGGCAAGGGGATCAACGTCGCCATGGTCTTGAAAGATCTCGGCCGTGACGTAGGCCTGACCGGCTGGCTCGGTGAGGGCAACCAGCAGAGCTTCGCCTCCCTGTTCGAGGAGCGTGCCCTTGCCGATCACTTCGTGCGCGTGGCGGGCGACACCCGGATCAACGTCAAGATCTCCGAACAATCCGGCCGTGTGACCGATCTCAATCTGCCGGGACTCGCCGTGCAGGAAGGCGATGTCAGCGCCCTGGAAGCAGCGCTGGAGCGACTGGCTCCCCACACCGACTGGTTCGTTCTGGCGGGCAGCCTGCCCAAAGGGGTGGCCCCCGATTACTGCGGCCATCTGATCCGCCTGCTCAAGGCCAAGGGCAAGCAGGTGATCTTCGATTGCAGCGGTGCGGCGTTGAGCGAAGGGATCAAGGCGGCGCCGACCCTGGTCAAACCCAACCTGGAAGAGCTGAGCCAGTGGGCCGGTCGCCCCGTGAAGACCCTGAGCGAGCAGGCCGAGTGCGCCCGCGCGCTGCAGGCAAGCGGGATCCCCAACGTGGTGATCTCCAATGGTGCGGACGGCCTCATCTGGTTTGCACCGGATGCCACCTGGCAGGCGATTCCGCCGCGCATGGAGGTGGTCAGCACCGTGGGTGCCGGCGACTCCCTGGTGGCGGGCCTGGTCCATGGCATGAGCCTGGACTGGACGCCGGAGCAGACCCTGCGTCTGGCCACCGCCGTCTCGGCACTGGCGGTGAGCCAGGTCGCGGTCGGCTTCAACGATATCAATGTGCTCAAACCGTTACTCGAGCAGGTGCGCGTACAGCGTCTGGATGATCTGGCACCGACTCAACCCCAACCCCATTTGATGGCTAACTCAGGAGATGCCCAATGAAAGCAATTCTGGTTACGGCTTGCCCGGCGGGCATTGCCACCAGCTTTCTCGCTGCAAAACGGATAGAACAGCAGGCCAAACTGGCTGGCTGGGAGCTCACCCTCGACGTCGAGTCCAGCGTGCAGCCCCGTCAGGTTCCCTCGAAAGAGCAGATTGCCGCCGCCGACCTGGTGCTGGTCGTTGCCAGCGCACCGGTGGATCTGGCCGCCTATGACGGCAAGTCGCTCTATCGGGGCGACATGGATCTGGCGCTCCAGGATCCCGCTGCCCTGCTGGAAGCCGCGCGAAGCGGTGCCAGCGTCTATCGCCATGAGGCGGCACCTGCCGTTGCCAAACCGACCAGCGGTGCCAAGCGCATCGTGGCGGTGACGGCCTGTCCGACCGGGGTGGCCCACACCTTCATGTCGGCCGAGGCCCTGGAGACCATGGCCAAGCAGCTGGGTCACCAGATCCGCGTCGAAACCCAGGGCTCGGTCGGTGCCCAGAATGCCTTGACGGCGGACGAGATTGCCGCCGCCGATCTGGTGTTCCTCGCCACTGACATTGAGGTGGACATGGCGCGCTTTGATGGCAAGCCGGTCTATCGCACCAGCACGGGGGCTGCCCTGAAGAAAACCCGGGCCGAGCTCGACAAGGCCTGGACCGAGGCGAAGGTCTATCGCCACAGCGGCGCGGCTGCGGTCAAGAAAGAGGAAAAGGCGGGCCCCTACAAGCACCTGCTGACCGGTGTCTCCTTCATGCTGCCCATGGTGGTGGCGGGGGGCCTTATCATCGCGCTCTCCTTCATCTTCGGCATTGAAGCGTTCAAGGAAGAGGGGACGCTGGCCGCGGCCCTGATGAAGATCGGTGGCGGCTCCGCCTTCGCCCTGATGATCCCGGTGCTGGCAGGCTACATCGCCTACTCCATCGCCGACCGTCCGGGTCTGGCGCCTGGCATGATCGCCGGTATGCTGGCAAGCTCGCTCGGCGCCGGTTTCCTTGGCGGCATCGTCGGCGGCTTCCTCGCCGGTTACAGCGCCAAGTTCCTGAGTGACAAGGTGCGCCTGCCGGTCACCCTGGAAGCCCTCAAGCCCATCCTCATCATTCCGCTCTTTGCCAGCCTGTTCACCGGTCTGGTGATGATCTACGTGGTGGGTGGCCCGGTGGCGGGCATCATGAACGCCATGACCGAGTTCCTCAACAACATGGGCTCTGCCAACGCCGTGCTGCTGGGTGTCATCATCGGCGCCATGATGTGCTTCGACATGGGTGGCCCGGTCAACAAGGCGGCCTATGCCTTCGGTGTCGGCCTGCTCGCCTCCAAGACCTATGCCCCCATGGCAGCGGTCATGGCCGCCGGCATGGTGCCTGCACTGGGGATGGGGATCGCGACCTTCCTGGCCAGCAGAAAGTTCATCAAGGCGGAGCAGGAAGCGGGCAAGGCCTCCTTCGTGCTGGGTCTGTGCTTCATCTCCGAGGGGGCCATCCCGTTTGCCGCCAAGGACCCCATGCGCGTCATCCCGGCCTGCATGGCGGGCGGCGCCCTGACCGGTGCGCTCTCCATGCTGTTCGGCTGCGAGCTGGTGGCACCCCACGGTGGTCTGTTCGTGCTCTTCATCCCGAACGCCATCAGCCATGTGATGATGTACATCCTGGCGATCGCCGCCGGTTCTCTGGTGACCGGGGTGGCCTACGCCATGCTCAAGCGTGGCGAGGAGCAGGCCAAGCTGGCGACCGCCTGAGAGCGTCACGGCGTGACACACCCTTCATGACAAGGCGGCCCTGGGGCCGCCTTTCTTGTTGGGGGGAGGGGCAACGTGGGATTTAAAAATCCCAGCCCGGCGGGGGCGGCGGATCGGCCGCCTCTGCGGCCTGCGCCTTGCGGCGAGCGGCCTCGACCCTGGCCTTGCGGCTGCGGCACAGGCGCATCACCTCCTGCTGCTGGGCAGGGGTCATGGCAAGCCAGTTGAAACGCTCCTCGCGGCTTCGCAGGCATCCCTTGCAATACCCCTTGTTGTTCAGTTCGCAGACCCCGACACAGGGGCTCTGGAGCGGGAAGATTTCGAGCTGTTCCATCCATGACCTCTCACACCTTGTCACCTTGTTATAACCCAGAAGATCACGGCAGGAGAAATCCGTCGTCAGGGGCGTGAAGGCGTTTGCTTTCCCCGGGCAATTTTGGCATCTTCCCCGCCGTGCAAGACACTCGGTGTTATATGAGGACATATGAATAGACATGCGTACTGGTTGGCCGCCGCCGTGGTGGGGCTGGCCGGTTGTGCGGGCAACCCTGAACCGGTCAAGGTGCCCCAGAAGAAGGCGGAATCCGGATGTTTTCTGAACTGCGAGATCCCTGTGAATCTGGGCAAGCAGTATCTGGATGGTGCCCTGCCGGGGGATCTGGTGCGGGTGGAGCGGGTCAACAGCCGCGCCCGCGCCGATTACAGCAAGTTCGGTCCCCAGAGCCGGATGGTGATGGAACGCTCCGGCCGTATGGCGAGCCGCTATGGGGAGCTCTACCGTCAGCTCTCACGCTGGGTCGCCAATGGGGGCAATCCCGCCCATATCACCCAGTACGGCATCAGCCTGGCCCAGCTTGGCGGTGCCGACCGCATGGGCAACGTGCTCTTCACCGGCTACTACTCGCCGGTGCTGGAGGTGCGCCATCGCCCGGATGCCCAGTACAAGTATCCCATCTATGCCATGCCCAACTGTGGCGGTCGCTGCCCGAGCCGGGCCGAGATCCACCGGGGGGCGCTGGCCAACCGGGGGCTGGAGCTGGGCTACAGCAAGTCCCTCATCGACAACTTCCTGATGGACGTGCAGGGTTCCGGCTTCGTTCACTACGGCGATGACGACCGTTTGCAGTACCTCGGTTACAGCGGCAAGAACGGCCACGGCTATGTCAGCATTGGCCGGGTGCTCATCGACCGTGGCGAAGTGCCCAAGGAGCAGATGTCCATGAAGGCCATCAAGGAGTGGGCCAATCGTCAGCCGGAAGAGAGCGTGAAGGAGCTGGTGGAGCAGAACCCCTCCTATGTCTTCTTCGAGCGCCGTCCCACCAACGACGTGGTGGGGGCCGCCGGCATTCCGCTGTTGCCCATGGCGGCGGTGGCCGCCGACAAGACCCTGCTGCCGATGGGCACCCCTATCCTCGCGGAAGTACCGCTGCTGGACAAAGAGGGCAACTGGACCGGCAAGCATCAGCTGCGGCTGTTGATTGCGCTGGATGTGGGGGGCGCGGTGAAGAAGGGGCACCTCGATCTCTACCACGGTATGGGTGAGAAGGCCGGTGTCGCGGCCGGTCACTACAAGCACTTTGGCCGGGTCTGGAAGCTGGGTCTGCACCACGGGCCGACCGCCGCCCCCTGGTTGTAACGCCCCCGGGTTGTAATGTAAGAGGGGCCATGGCCCCTCATTTCCCTCAAGAGACGGGACATTCCCATGAAAAAAGCCGCCGGAGCAATCCGGCGGCTTTTTGTTTGCGGGGCAGATCTGGCGACAAGGGCCGTCAGCCCTTTCGGATATCGAGCTTGATGGCGCCCACCGGCTGGCAGCAGCAGGGGAGGCACTCCCCCTGGGAGACAAAGGCGAGCGGGACGGCGGCGTAGTGCACCTTGCCCGCCAGCAGCGGGGTGCGGCAGGCGCCGCAATAGCCGCTGCGGCACTGGAACTCCACGTGATGGCCGTGGCGCTCCAGGGTCTCCAGCACGCTTTCGCCGGGATGGGGGTGCAGCACACCGTCCAGGGTCTGTACCTGGGGGGCTTGCCCCTCAGGCGCCGTGGTGGCGGTATGCAGGGGCGCGTTCAGGGTGGCTGTGGCGTCACTCACGGACGTCGCTCTCTCGCATCATGGTCTGCCAGCAGAGGTCGCCTTGCATCACAGCTCGAAGTCACCCAGATCGTCGGCGTGCACTTCACTGTCTATCTGACCCACCAGATAGGAGCTTACTTCCACTTCCTGGGGCGCCACCTGCACGTTGTCGGAGGAGAGCCAGGTGTTGATCCAGGGGATGGGGTTCTGCTTGGTGCCGGCAAAGGCCGGTTGCAGGCCGACGGCCGCCATGCGCAGGTTGGTGATGTATTCCACGTACTGGCAGAGGATGTCCTTGTTCAGGCCGATCATGGAGCCGTCCTGGAACAGGTACTCGGCCCACTCCTTCTCCTGCAGGGCCGCTTCCTTGAACAGCTCGAAGCAGGCCTGCTCGCACTCGACGGCGATCTCCGCCATGTCGGGGTCGTCGTTGCCGCTGCGCATCAGGTTCAGCATGTGCTGGGTGCCGGTCAGGTGCAGCGCTTCGTCACGGGCGATCATCTTGATGATCTTGGCGTTGCCTTCCATCAGCTCGCGCTCGGCGAAGGCGAAGGAGCAGGCGAAGCTCACGTAGAAGCGGATTGCTTCGAGGGCGTTGACGCTCATCAGGCACAGGTAGAGCTTCTTCTTGAGCTCCCGCAGGCTGATGGTGACGTCGCGATCCCCGATCCGGTGGGTCCCCTCACCGTGCAGGTGATAGACGGAGGTGGCCTCGATGAGATCGTCATAGAAGTGGCTGATGGAGCCGGCGCGCTTCAAGATCTGCTCGTTGGTCACGATGTCGTCGAACACCTGGCCCGGGTTGTTGACGATGTTGCGGATGATATGGGTGTAGGAGCGAGAGTGGATGGTCTCGGAGAAGGCCCAGGTCTCGATCCAGGTCTCCAGCTCCGGAATGGAGACCAGGGGCAGCAGGGCCACGTTGGGGCTGCGGCCCTGAATGGAATCCAGCAGGGTCTGGTACTTCAGGTTGGAGATGAAGATGTGCTGCTCGTGGGGCGGCAGAGCCTGGAAGTCGATGCGGTCGTGGGAGACGTCCACCTCTTCCGGGCGCCAGAAGAAGGAGAGCTGCTTCTCGATCAGCCGCTCGAAGATGTCGTGCTTTTGCTGGTCATAACGGGCCACGTTGACCGACTGGCCGAAGAACATCGGCTCCTTGAGCTGATCGTTTTGGGTCTGGCAAAAAGTAGAGTAAGCCATGGTTAGAATGCCGTGAAATAGGGAAAACAGGAGGGCGGGAGCTTGATGCTCCCGCCCGGTTTATCAGTGCGTTTCGCGGTTAGATCTTGCAAGCCCCGCCAGCGCAGCCGTCATCTTGCAGATCGGTCTGGGTGTCGTCGGCACCATCACGGGTGTTGTGATAGTAGAGGGTCTTGAGACCGTATTTGTAGGCGGTCAGCAAGTCTTTGAGCAACTGCTTCATCGGCACCTTGTTGCCTTCGAAGCGGGCAGGGTCGTAGTTGGTGTTGGCGGAGATCGCCTGATCCACGAACTTCTGCATGATGCCGACCAGCTGCAGGTAACCGTCGACGCTCGGCTGTTTCCACAGCAGTTCGTACTGATCCTTCAGGCGGTGGTACTCCGGCACCACCTGCTTGAGGATGCCGTCCTTGGAGGCTTTCACCGACACCAGGCCGCGGGGCGGCTCGATGCCGTTGGTGGCGTTGGAGATCTGGCTGGAGGTCTCGCTCGGCATCAGGGCGGTCAGGGTGGAGTTGCGCAGACCCACGGTCTTGATCTCTTCGCGCAAGGTTTCCCAGTCCAGGTGCAGGGGTTCATTGCACAGGGTGTCCAGATCCTTTTTATAGGTATCGATGGGCAGGATACCCTGGGCATAGGTGGTCTCGTTGAAGGCCGGGCAGGGGCCGAACTCGCGGGCCAGTTGCACGGAGGCCTTCAGCAGGTAGTACTGGATCGCCTCGAAGGTGCGGTGGGTCAGGGCCAGACCGGAACCATCGGAGTAGCGGGCACCGTTCTTCGCCAGGTAGTAGGCGTAGTTGATGACGCCGATCCCCAGGGTACGGCGGTTCATGCTGCCCTTCATCGCGGCCTTAAGCGGGTAGTCCTGATAGTCGAGCAGGGCGTCCAGAGCGCGCACGGCCAGTTCGGCCATCTCTTCCAGATCTTCCAGCTTCTCGATGGCGCCCAGGTTGAAGGCGGAGAGGGTGCACAGGGCAATCTCGCCGTCCTCGTCATCCACGTTGTTGAGCGGCTTGGTGGGCAGCGCAATCTCGAGGCAGAGGTTGGACTGGCGTACCGGCGCCACGCTCGGATCGAACGGGCTGTGGGTGTTGCAGTGATCCACGTTCTGGATGTAGATGCGGCCGGTGCCGGCGCGCTCCTGCATCATCAGGGAGAAGAGATCCACCGCCTTGAGGGTCTTCTTGCGAATGGCCGGATCCTGCTCGTACTTGACGTAGAGCGCTTCGAACTTGTCCTGGTCCGCGAAGAAGGCGTCATAGAGGCCGGGTGCATCGGACGGGGAGAACAGGGTGATGTCGCCGCCCTTGATGAGGCGCTGGTACATCAGCTTGTTGATCTGCACGCCGTAGTCCATGTGACGGACCCGGTTCTCTTCCACGCCGCGGTTGTTTTTCAGTACCAGCAGGCTCTCCACCTCGGTGTGCCACAGCGGGTAGAACAGGGTGGCCGCACCGCCGCGCACGCCGCCCTGGGAGCAGCACTTCACCGCCGTCTGGAAGTATTTGTAGAAGGGGATGCAGCCGGTGTGGAAGGCTTCGCCGCCACGGATGGGGCTGCCCAGACCACGGATGCGGCCGGCGTTGATGCCGATGCCGGCGCGCTGGGACACGTAGCGCACGATGGCGCTGGCGGTGGCATTGATGGAATCCAGGCTGTCGTCACACTCGATCAGCACGCAGGAGCTGAACTGGCGGGTCGGGGTGCGCACGCCGCTCATGATCGGGGTCGGCAGGGAGATCTTGAAGGTCGAGACCGCATCATAGAAGCGCTTGATGTAGTCCAGACGGGTATCTTTCGGATACTTGGAGAAGAGGCAGGCTGCTACCAGGATGTAGAGGAACTGCGGGCTCTCGTAGATCTCGCCGGTGACGCGGTTCTGTACCAGGTACTTGCCTTCGAGCTGCTTGACCGCCGCGTAGGAGAAGTCCATGTCGCGCCAGTGATCGAGGTAGCCGTTCAGCTCCTCAAATTCCGCCTGGGTGTAGTCTTCCAGCAGGTGCTTGTCGTACTTGCCCATGTCCACCAGTCTGGCGACGTGCTGATACAGGTGGGGCGGCTCGAACTGGCCGTAGGCCTTCTTGCGCAGGTGGAAGATGGCCAGACGGGCAGCCATGTACTGGTAGTCCGGGCTTTGCTCGGAGATGAGGTCAGCAGCAGCCTTGATGATGGTCTCGTGGATGTCGGCGGTACGGATACCGTCATAGAACTGGATGTGGGACTTGAGCTCCACCTGGGAGACCGACACGTTGTCGAGTTTCTCGGCAGCCCAGTCGAGCACACGGTGAATTTTATCCAGATCGATGGGTTCTTTGTGTCCGTTACGCTTCGTCACAAACAAGTTCATTGGCTGATGACCCCTTTCATTGATACCTGCCGGTATCGGTTGATTCCCGAAAAGCCATCGCACAATGGCGCAACCCGGCTCCGTCTGTCGAGGGAAACTGGGCAGGGATTGTGCGATGAATCACAAGATGTAGTGTTATTTTTAATGCGAACTACAAGATAGTGAGGTCGATGCGGTAATGCAATCTGTGGATAACGCATTAGCTGTGGATAAATTGTGGGTGTCGGGACGGGAGTTAGTGGACGCTCACAGCGAACGGGTTTTCATCCGTCCGATCCGTCAAATGCAAGTCCGGCGATCGAAGATGGAAAATTAAAATAACTTTTTTTGCTTGCGAAAGCAGGGTGTTTTTACTAGCAAATCCGGCCTGCTCATCCCTTGTGCAGTCAGGGTCAAAAGGTGTCCTGTTGCGCCGTTCGGGGGGTTGCCAAGCCCGTAAAAAGAGGGATCGTCCGGGATCCCTCTGGTGTGCTGCGGGGGGAGCTGCGCGTCGGGGCCGATGCCCGCACTGCCATCGGGACATCATCAAAGTTGTCCCGCAGATCCACCTCTATCCGGATGCTTTGTCGGTCATGGGCAATGAACGTGTCAGCTCAGCTCGTAACGCAGCCAGTGGTGCAGGGCCTGCACGGTATCAAAGTGAAGATCGGCGCCCCAGAGGGCCGGATCCTCGTCATCATTGAGATAACCCCAGCCAGCCACCGCGGTACGCATGCCGGCATTGCGGCCAGCCTCGATGTCGCGCACGTGATCCCCCACATAGAGACACTGGCTCGCCGCGATGCCGAGGCGCTCGCAGGCAAAGAACATGGGGGCGGGGTCGGGCTTGCGTACCGGCAGGGTGTCGGCGCTCACGGTCACGCCGCAACTGGCGAGTTCAGGCAGGGCTGCCAGGAGCGGTTCGGTGAGAAAACCCGGCTTGTTGGTGACAATGCCCCAGGGCAGCTTTTTCTCGTCGAGCCACTCGATGAGATCCACCATCCCCTCATAGGGGCGGGTGCCGACGCAGAGGTTGGCGGCGTAGTAGTCGAGCAGGGCGGTGCGAAGGCGGGTGGCCCCCAGCTCCTCCAGCAGCTCGTCCCCAAGACCTGCCCTGAGCAGCCCGAGGGCCCCGTGGGAGGTGGTCTGACGGATGATGTCGTCAGAGAGCGGGGCAAAGCCTTCGCTTATCAGCACGTGATTGACGGCGGCGCCAAGGTCTGGCGCGGTGTCGAGCAGGGTGCCGTCCAGATCAAACAGCACGCAGCCAAGGGGCATCGGGTGAGGTGTGCTCATCAGCCTTGCTCCGGGCGCTCGAACGCCACCATGTAGTTGACGTCGACATTCTTGCCGAGCTTGAAGCTGTTGGAGAGCGGGGCGTAGTGAACGCCGCTCATGTCCCGCACTAGGAGGCCCGCCGCTTCCCCCATGCGACACAGTTCGGCGGGGGTGATGAACTTCTTGTGATCGTGAGTGCCCTTGGGGACCATCTTCATCAGGTACTCGGCCCCGAGGATCATCATCAGATAGGCTTTCGGGTTGCGGTTGATGGTGGAGACGAACACCTTGCCCCCCGGCCGTACCAGGGTGGCGATGGCGCGCAGCACCGAGGCCGGGTCCGGCACGTGCTCCAGCATCTCCATGCAGGTGACTACGTCATACTGGCCCGGCACTTCATCGGCGTGGGCTTCGGCGGTGATCTGGCGGTACTCGAGCTCCACACCTTGTTCCAGCGCGTGGAGGCGGGCGACGCCGAGGGGCTCCTTGCCCATGTCGATGCCGGTGACCCGGGCCCCTCGGCGGGCCATGCTCTCGGAGAGGATGCCGCCACCGCAGCCGATGTCGAGCACGCGCTTGCCAAACAGGCCGCCGCTCTTGTCGGTGATCCAGTCAAGGCGCACCGGGTTGATTTGATGCAGCGGCTTGAATTCGCCCTCCATGTCCCACCAGCGGGAGGCGATGGCTTCAAATTTGGCGATTTCTGTCAGATCGACATTGGCATCACTATTCATGTTTTGATGATCCTGTGGCAAGGCGCGCAGCGGGCTGGGCGCGCGCAATCTATTGTCCTGGCGCGCATTATAACGGACCGACCTCGTCGCACCAGCCCGATGTGCTCATCGGATTTGTGGCTTAATGTATTTGGCTCAGTGTGTTACCATGTCGCGCTGTTTAAGCCAAAGAACAACTAATTAGGGATTAAGGCTTTCTATGAGCGATCTGGCCAGAGAGATCACGCCGGTCAACATCGAAGAAGAGCTCAAGAGTTCCTATCTGGATTACGCCATGAGCGTGATCGTAGGACGAGCTCTGCCGGATGTGCGTGATGGCTTGAAACCGGTTCACCGCCGCGTTCTGTATGCAATGAACGAGCTGGGGAACGACTGGAACAAGCCCTACAAGAAATCGGCCCGTGTGGTCGGTGACGTAATCGGTAAATATCACCCGCACGGCGACATCGCCGTGTATGACACCATCGTCCGGATGGCGCAGGATTTCTCCATGCGCTACATGCTGGTCGACGGTCAGGGCAACTTCGGTTCGGTGGACGGCGACAACGCCGCGGCCATGCGTTACACCGAAGTGCGGATGGCGCGCATCTCCCACGAGCTGCTGGCCGATCTGGACAAAGAGACCGTGGACTGGGTGCCGAACTACGACGGCACCGAGATGATCCCGGCTGTCATGCCCACCAAGGTCCCCACCTTGCTGGTCAACGGCTCCTCCGGTATCGCGGTGGGCATGGCGACCAACATCCCGCCTCACAACCTCACCGAGATTGTCAACGGTTGCCTGGCGCTGATCGAAAACGGCGACCTCACCATTGACGAGCTGATGACCCATGTCACCGGCCCGGATTTCCCCACCGGCGGCATCATCAACGGTCGTTCCGGCATCGTGCAGGCGTACCGTACCGGTCGCGGCTCCGTCTATGTGCGGGCCAAGGCTGAAGTGGAGGTGGACGAGAAGACCAGTCGCGAGACCATCATCGTCCACGAGATCCCCTATCAGGTGAACAAGGCTCGCCTGATCGAGAAGATCGCCGAGCTGGTCAAAGAGAAGAAAATCGAGGGCATCAGCGCCCTGCGCGATGAGTCCGACAAGGACGGTATGCGCATCGTCATCGAGATCAAGCGCGGCGAGTCCGGCGAGATTGTGCTGAACAATCTCTACAAGCACACCCAGATGCAGACCACGTTCGGCATCAACATGGTGGCGCTGGACAACAACCAGCCCAAGGTGATGAACCTCAAAGAGATCCTGGATGCGTTCCTGCTGCACCGCCGTGAAGTGGTGACCCGCCGGACCGTGTTCGAGCTGCGCAAGGCGCGGGATCGGGCGCACATCCTGGAAGGGTTGGCGGTGGCATTGGCCAACATCGACCCCATCATCGAGCTCATTCGCCACAGTGCGACCCCGGCGGATGCGAAAGCCGCCCTGGTAGCCAAGGGCTGGGAGCTCGGCAACGTGGCCGCCATGCTGGAAAAAGCGGGCGACGACGCGGCTCGCCCCGAGTGGCTGGAGCCGGAGTTCGGCATCCGTGAAGGGCAGTACTTCCTGACCGAGATCCAGGCCCAGGCCATCCTTGACCTGCGTCTGCACAAGCTGACCGGCCTCGAGCACGAGAAGATCCTGGAAGAGTACCAATCTCTGCTGGATCTCATCGCCGAGCTGCTGCACATCCTGGCAAGCCCGGAACGCCTGATGGAAGTGATCCGTGACGAGCTGCTTGCCGTGCGCGAGCAGTACGGCGACGAGCGTCGCACCGAGATCAGCATGTCCAGTGCCGAGATCAACATCGAAGATCTGATCACCCCGGAAGACGTGGTTGTTACCTTGTCTCACCAGGGCTATGTGAAGTATCAGCCGCTCTCCGACTACGAGGCCCAACGCCGCGGTGGTCGTGGCAAGTCGGCCACCCGGATCAAGGAAGAGGACTTTGTGGAGCGTCTGCTGGTGGCCAACACCCACGACACCATTCTGTGCTTCTCCACCCGTGGCAAGGTCTACTGGCTCAAGGTGTATCAGCTGCCGGAAGCGTCCCGTGGCGCCCGCGGTCGTCCGATCATCAACCTGCTGCCGCTGGATGAGGGTGAGCGCATCACCGCCATCCTGCCGGTGAAAGAATATGACGCCGACAAGTATGTCTTCTTCGCCACCGCCAACGGCACCGTGAAGAAGACCAGCCTGTCCGACTTCAGCCGTCCGCTCTCCTCCGGTATCCGTGCCATCAACCTCAAAGAGGGTGATGAGCTGATCGGGGTAGACATCACCGATGGCAGCAACGAGATCATGCTCTTCTCCGATGCGGGCAAGGTGGTTCGCTTCGCGGAAGGCAGCGGTCGCGCCGATGCCGATGCCACTGACGAGGCCGACACCGATGACGACGCCGGCAACGACGATGACGGCAGTGACAACGGCGAAGGCACCGAAAGCAAGGGCACCTTCAAGGGCGTACGTCCCATGGGTCGTACCGCTGCTGGCGTGCGTGGCATCAAGCTCGGCGCCGGTGACAAGGTGGTCTCCCTCATCGTGCCCCGTGGTGATGGTGCCATCCTCACCGCCACCGAGAACGGTTACGGCAAGCGCACCGCGCTGGACGAGTACCCGACCAAGAGCCGTGGTACCCAGGGCGTCATCTCCATCAAGGTGGATGAGCGCAACGGCAAGGTGATCGATGCGATCCAGGTCGAAGATACCGACCAGATCATGCTGATCACCAACGGCGGTACCCTGGTTCGTACCCGGGTGTCCGAGGTGAGCGTCATCGGCCGCAACACCGGCGGTGTGCGTCTGATCCGTACCGGTGAAGACGAGACCGTGGTCGGCCTGCAGCGCGTTGCCGAGAGCGACGAAGAGGAAACCGAGGCCCTGGCTGTTGAAGGGGAGGTGTCTGAAGGCACCGACACCGCAGCGGACGCTGGCGCCGTCGATACCGGGGAGGCGGGCGACGAGTAATCGTCCCCCTTTGTCCGGTGCAAAAGAGCGACCTTGATGGTCGCTCTTTTTTTGTCCGCCTCACCGCAGGCTCTCCCCGTCCCTGTGCTTGCCCTGGCGCCCTCTTTTCTGCTGCCAGGCTCCGTCTGCCGTGCATGCAGCCCTGCCTGCCACGGCATCATCTTCCTGATATGCAGGGTTGGTCCCATCGCATCAACACGATTCCTTCACTCGACTGTCATGGCCCTGTCATGACGGCCAGCCATGCTGCCTGCGTTGAATGAGGCCACCACAGAGGCAGGCATCGCTTGCCAGGAGCACTGTTATGACGAGCTGGGTAATGTGGGAGATCTGGTGGAGCCGGATGTGGGGAGGGCAGGAGAAGGTGCGCCTTAGGGTGGATGAGGAGGAGGTGGCGCACGAGCCATCCCGCCTGCCTGCGGAGCTGATTGCACAGCGCCACCCAGCGGGGAGCTGCCCGCCGAGACCACGGGGCTGACGGCGCTCAGAACAGACGCAACTGCTCGCCCGGGCGGATGAAGGCGGCTGTATTGAGTGCTATATGGCGCTTGCCCAGTTGCAGCCGCCTGCTGATCAGGCGAAAGCGCTGGGCGAGCAGGTCGGCAAACTGCCCTTCACCTCGCATGCGGCTGCCAAAGGTGGCGCTGTTGAGTGCGCCACCCCGGCTTGCCCGCAGCTGGTTGAGGATCGCCTCTTTCTGGCCGGGATAGTGCGTATCGAGCCAGTCGCAAAAGAGGGTGGTGAGCTCGTGGGGCAATCGCAGCAAGATGTAATCCGCACAGCCCGCCCCGGCGTCGACGGCGGCCTTGATGATCTGTTCCAGTTCCGGCTCGTTGAGCCTGGGGATCATGGGGGCGGCGAGCACGCCGACCGGCACACCGGCCTTGGCCAGTCGTTCGATCACCTTGATCCGCCCAACCCCCGTGCTGGCCCTGGGCTCCAGCTGTCGCCTCAGCGTCTCATTGAGGGTGGTGACCGACACCATCACCTGGCATAACCCTTCCCGGGCCAGCTCGGTCAGCAGATCGAGGTCGCGCAGGATCATGGCGCTCTTGGTGATGAGCCCTACCGGATGGCGATGAGCCAGCATCACCGTCAGGAGTTCACGAGTCAGGCGATAGTGGTGCTCGATGGGTTGATAGGGATCGGTATTGGCCCCCAGCACGATGGTTTGTGGCTGATAGGCTGGTTTGGCAAACTCCCGTCGCAGCAGCTCGGCAGCATTGATTTTGGCAAACAGCTTGCTCTCGAAATCCAGCCCGGGGGAGAGCTCAAGGTAGGCGTGGCTGGGTCTGGCATAGCAGTAGATGCAGCCATGCTCGCACCCCTGATAGGGATTGATGGAGCGACCGAAGGGAAGATCCGGCGAATCGTTGTAGCTGATGATGCTGCGGGCGCTGATCTCCGTCACCTTGGTGCGGGGAGCGCTGGCGGCAAATGCCGCGTCCCAGTCGCTCTGACTCCAGCCGTCGTCAACAGTTTCGATTTGCGGGCCGCTGAAGCGGTGCTCGACATTGTGGTTCGCGCCTCGTCCTGCCATCACATCACCAATTCACTGTTTATATATACAGTTATTTTGCTGTGTCGCCCGTCAAACTGCAAGTTCGCAAAGAGCGACCCCATGAAAGAGGGTGAACCCGGGTGATCTCCTGCTTGATCTGTTGCTACATTTCGTTTACATAGACGAAATGCGAACCAGATCACGGAAAATGTCATGCAACCTACTATCGCCCGCTGGCTCTTCATCGCCCTCATTGCGCTGGTCATCTGGCGTCTGATCCCGCTCTCCACCGAGCAGGAGCTGGCGGCGGCCAACCGCGCCTGGCGGACAGGGCACTTTGATGAGGCGACCCGGATCTGGTCGCCCCTGGCGGAGCAGGGCCAGCCACGGGCACAGGCGCTGATGGGTTGGAGCCATGAAGTGGGGCAGGGGAGCGAGCAGGATATGGATCGCGCCATCCGACTCTATCGTCAGGCTGCGCAGGCGGGGGACGCTTTCGGCCAGTATCGGCTGGGAGAGGTCTATCTGCGCGGGGCCGGGGTGAAGCGGGATCTGCACGAGGCGTTTCGCTGGATGGAGCTGGCAGCCAGGAACGGTGATGTGCCCGCCATGCTGAAGGTGGGCATCCTGCACCTGATGGGGGTCAACGGGCGGGTTGAACTGGCCGAGGCGAAGCAGTGGCTCTATCAGGCCTCGCAAAAGGGCAACAAGATGGCACTCCAGGTATTGCAGGAGATGGCGCTGGCCGAGGAGGGACGCAGCGCCTTCGATTTCAATGGCCACTCTTTTCTGAACGCCGGTTAGGGATCAACGGCTGGCGGTGACTTTGCCGGGCGTCACGTCCGTGACATAGAGGGTACTGCGCTCGGCACTGTGGACGATGCTGCATACCTCCCGCTTGCTGCCATCGCCCAGGATCACCAGCTCACCAATATGGACGGGACAGTGAGTCGTGAGAAGGTGATCCGGATGAACCAGCTTTTCTGCATGCTCCGGAAATGAAATGTCGTAGGTGTACATCATGCTCTCCTTGCTTTGGCTGACGCCTCAATCTGGTACAGGGTATGGCAGCAGAAGGGCGCCCTCGCAAGTAGGACTGGTTGACACCCGCGCTTAGACGGTATGCAAAATCGCCAAGACAGCTTGTCTGGGTTGTCGCGTCTGATACAATCCCCCGCTGTACCTCTCAATGGATGGCCTTGCACACGCCATATGGTGTGCCACTGCCGTGTACCAACCGTATTGTGAACGGTGAAACTCGGGAGTGAACAGCTGGACATGAAAGGGTTTCTCCAACCTGCATGTGGCCTTTGGTAGGGGTCACCACTGTATAAGGAAACACCTAATGCCAATCATTACTCTGCCTGACGGCAGCCAACGTCAATTTGCCCACGCCGTTTCCGTCATGGATGTGGCCGCGGACATCGGTCCCGGTCTCGCCAAGGCGTGCATTGCCGGTCGGGTAAACGGTGAACTGGTGGATGCCTGCGAGCTGATCGAAGCCGATGCCTCCCTGGCCATCATCACCGCCAAAGACGAAGAAGGTCTGGACATTCTGCGCCACTCCTGTGCTCACCTGCTGGGTCATGCCATCAAGCAACTCTGGCCCCAGACCAAGATGGCCATCGGTCCCGTCATCGACAACGGTTTCTACTACGACATCGATCTCGACCGCACCCTGACCGACGAAGATCTGGCTGCACTGGAAGAGCGCATGCTGGCGCTGGCCGCTAAGGATTACGACGTCATCAAGAAGAAGGTCTCCTGGCAGGAAGCGCGCGACGTGTTCGAAGCCCGTGGCGAGACCTATAAGGTCGAGATCTTGGATCAGAACATTGCCCGTGATGACCAGCCCGGTCTGTATCATCACGAAGAGTACATCGACATGTGTCGCGGCCCGCACGTGCCCAACATGCGTCATTGCCAGCATTTCAAGTTGCAGAAGATGTCCGGCGCCTACTGGCGCGGCGACTCCAACAACAAGATGCTGCAGCGCATCTACGGCACCGCTTGGGCCGACAAGAAGCAGCTCAAGGCCTATTTGCAGCGTCTGGAAGAGGCCGCCAAGCGCGACCACCGCAAGATCGGCAAGCAGCTCGACCTGTACCACATGCAGGAAGAAGCGCCGGGCATGGTGTTCTGGCACAACGATGGCTGGACCATTTTCCGCGAGCTGGAAACCTTCATCCGCGGCAAGCTCAAAGAGTACGACTATCAGGAGGTGAAAGGCCCCTTCATGATGGATCGCGTGCTGTGGGAGCGTTCAGGTCACTGGGAGAAATACGCCCAGGCCATGTTCACCACCCAGTCCGAAAACCGCGAGTACGCGATCAAGCCGATGAACTGCCCGGGTCACGTGCAGATTTTCAACCAGGGTCTGAAATCCTACCGCGATCTGCCGCTGCGCATGGCCGAGTTCGGCTCCTGCCACCGCAACGAGCCGTCAGGCTCCCTGCATGGCCTGATGCGGGTACGGGGTTTCACCCAGGATGACGCCCACATCTTCTGTACCGAAGAGCAGATCATGGAAGAGGTGTCTGCGTGCATCCGCATGGTCTATGACGTCTACGGTACCTTCGGTTTCGAAAACATCGTGGTGAAGCTCTCGACCCGTCCGGAGCAGCGTATCGGCTCTGATGAAGCCTGGGATCGTGCCGAGGCCGCGCTGGCCGAGGCGCTGGAACTCAACGGCCTGAAGTACGACCTGCAACCGGGCGAGGGGGCTTTCTACGGTCCCAAGATCGAGTTCACCCTGCACGATTGCCTTGATCGTGCCTGGCAGTGTGGTACCGTGCAGCTCGACTTTGCCCTGCCGGGCCGTCTTGGCGCCACCTATGTGGGCGAAGACAACGAGCGCCACATCCCCGTGATGATCCACCGCGCCATTCTGGGTTCGCTGGAGCGCTTCATCGGGATCCTGACGGAAGAGTACGCCGGTCTGTTCCCGACCTGGCTGGCGCCGACCCAGGCCGTGGTCATGAATATCACGGATAACCAGGCCGATTATGCTGTGAAAGTTGCCAAGGCATTGAATGATGCGGGCCTTCGCGCAAAAGCGGACTTGAGAAATGAGAAGATTGGCTTTAAAATCCGCGAGCATACTTTGAAGCGAGTACCCTTCATGCTGGTCTGCGGCGACAAAGAAGTAGAAGCCGGCAAGATTGCAGTGCGTACTCGTAAAGGGGCTGACCTGGGCTCTTATCCTGTTGAAGAGCTGATTGCTCTGTTGACCCAGGAAGTTCAGACCCGCGGACAAAAGAAAGTGGAGGAATAAGCTATAAAAGGCGGAAAAAAACTGGGCAAGCAACCGCAAGCCCGCGCTCACCGGATCAATGAAGAGATCCGTCTGAAAGAAGTTCGTCTGACTGGTCTGGATGGTGAAGCCATTGGCATCACCTCCATCCAGGATGCCCTGAACTTGGCCCTTGAGGCCGGAGTGGATCTGGTCGAGATCAGTCCGAACGCTGAGCCGCCCGTTTGCCGGATCATGGATTACGGCAAATTCCTCTACGAAAAGAGCAAGACCACCAAAGAACAGAAGAAAAAGCAGAAAGTCGTCCAGGTCAAGGAAATCAAATTCCGTCCTGGCACAGACGAAGGCGACTATCAGGTAAAACTACGCAACCTGGTTCGCTTTCTGGAAGACGGGGACAAGGCAAAGGTCACCCTGCGCTTCCGTGGTCGTGAAATGGCCCACCAGGATCTTGGTATCAAGGTTCTCGAGCGCGTCAAGAACGATCTGGAAGAGCTGGCCGTAGTCGAATCGTTCCCGAAAGTCGAAGGCCGTCAAGCTGTGATGGTCCTCGCACCCAAGAAGAAATCTTAAGGCCCACAAGAAATTGACTCATGGGGCTGGCCCCATGAGTCGGTTCGCCTTGCGATTTTGTTGTCACTCACAATGCGGAGTATGAAATGCCGAAGATGAAAACCAACCGGGGCGCGGCAAAGCGCTTCAAGAAGACTGGCTCAGGTCGCTTCAAGTGCAAGCACAACCACCTGCGTCACATCCTGACCAAGAAGAGCAGCAAGCGTAAGCGTCAGCTGGGACCGAAGTTCTTTGTTTCCGCTGCCGACCACAAACGTGTTGTCGCTTGTCTGCCGTACGCATAAGGGGGGATGTGAAAAATGCCAAGAGTTAAACGTGGTGTGACCGCTCGCGCTCGTCACAAGAAAGTAATGAAAGCCGCCAAGGGTTACTACGGCGCCCGTTCCCGTGTCTACCGCGTAGCGGTACAAGCGGTAACCAAAGCTGGTCAGTATGCCTACCGTGACCGTCGCCAGAAGAAGCGTCAGTTCCGTCAACTGTGGATTGCGCGTATCAACGCTGCAGCCCGTCAGAACGGCCTGTCCTACAGCCGTCTGATCGACGGTCTGAAGAAGGCTTCCATCGAGATCGATCGCAAGATCCTGTCCGATATCGCCGTGCACGACAAGCTGGCTTTCACCGCCCTGGTTGAAAAAGCTAAAGCAGCTCTGGTCTAATCCAGCTCTGTTATAAAAATAAAGGAGGCTCAGGCCTCCTTTTTTGTATCTGTAATTAGCTGTTTTATATGGCTTTTTTGTTTTTAATGTCCACATATTGCCCCATTCATTTTGCTCGATGCCATCGTAGGCTGAGAGCCTGGTGGGCGTATTGGCTGCAAGGGGGTGGCACAGCCAGAGTGGCCATGTTGCCTTGCTGACTCGTCGTGTGTACTATGTACACCATGATGAATGCTCAGAGTGAGTGATGCGTGAGTCACGCGATTGAATTTATTGAGACGTCTATCTTCACCAGACAGATAAAAGCCTTAGCGACAGACGATGAGCTAAGAGCACTGCAAGTCGAGCTGATTGCCCAGCCAGAGAAAGGCGACTTGATCCAAGGTACTGGTGGCTTGCGAAAAGTTCGAATGGCAACAGGCCAGCAAGGGAAAAGTGGCAGTGCCAGGGTGATCTACTTCTTGGCAACTGTAGAGACGATTTACCTGGTACTGGCGTATGCAAAGAGTGAGAAAGAGAGCCTCACTGCTGCAGAAAAGGCAGAGCTGAAGAAATTGACCACGTTACTGAAAGGGGAGGTTTGATATGAATATGTTTGACGAACTGAAGGCTTCCCTGGAAGAGGCTGTCGAGATCAAGCAGGGTCGCGTAGAGCCTGCTGCACGGACCAAATACGAGGTCGCTGACGTCAAGGCCATTCGCCTGGCCCTCAAGGTATCGCAACAGGAGTTTGCCCAAGCACTGGGAACGAGTGTGGATACGGTCAAAAGCTGGGAAACCCGGCGCCGCAATCCAACGGGATTGGCTGCCAAAGTGTTGGGGCTTATCCAGGATAAGCCAGACCTTTTTCGTGAGTTGGCGGCTCACTGACCTAGGTACCAAACAGCTAGTAGAAGGCCCCATATTTTGGGGCCTTTTTTTGGTCAGCAGTTGAAGGACATAAAGAATTATCACTTTTGAGCTGTGTTATTTCTCTGTGCTGCTTTCTTTCGATGAGTTATCTGAAGTGTCTTTGGGGACCATCCAGGTCACCTGTTCGACCTGATCGTGGCGTATGAGCTGTACTTTTCCGCCTTTTAGCCTATAGGCGCAATGAACACTATTACATATCAAACGGATGTGAGGTTTTCCGCTAAGAAGAGGTGATAATGCCTTGGCATCCTCGGTAGTCAAATGACCGTTTTCCAACCTATTTGCCCTTGCTTGGGCAGAGT
This sequence comes from Aeromonas sp. R10-1, assembly GCF_040908465.1. NCBI lineage: Bacteria > Pseudomonadati > Pseudomonadota > Gammaproteobacteria > Aeromonadales > Aeromonadaceae > Aeromonas > Aeromonas sp. R10-1. The sequence goes on along the minus strand of NZ_JBFODT010000033.1, from coordinate 28,034 downwards.
TGATTCCTTCATTGAAGCTATAAAATGCAGGTAAGAGAACAAGCAGCGCTGGTATGATCAAAATAGCAAATCGATCATAGATAATTTTCAGCCAAATGAAGAAGATAAAGAGCCTAGGGGTTGGCACTTTTGCTCTTCTACGTAGAAATTTCTTTACCTTTGGAAGACGCATAGAAAAAAGGCGATGACAATACCAAGCCCATCTGAGCCGTATTCCGACGCAGAAAAATAGAACTACTATTACGAGTATAATGGTACCAATCCCCCAGAACACTGGCTTGAGATAGGTCTTACTGGCGTCTAACCATTGAATATATCCCCAGGCGAGGGTCAGGTCCGCAGGCCACGGAAACTCAAAAATATTTAACCCATCGAAAAGAGATTCGCCAAAATGATACGCAATCCCAGATAAGTAGATACCAGCGGTTATGATTGGAATCGCTGCAAATACCGAGGTCAGGAATGTGGCAATTTTGGTTTTGGGCTCCTCTGGCTGAGGAGAATTTCGTGCTTGTTTTAGGTGTTGTCTTAACCAACGCCAAAATTCCCAGTTGATTTCTTTTTTCTTCTTCATATATCCCTACGTAAGACATTAGAGCTTCAAACATGTCTGCTATTGTACCGATACTTTGATGAATGCAAATGTGAGTCAGTAGTTGGAATGTGACTAGACTGGACTTCAAGAGTTCAGTTATCAGGTGATGTCTATCACCTTCTATCAAATTGAAAAATAAAATGTTTTTTGTTTTCATGGTAGTGGCATAGAACCTTACTGATGATTCTTCTGTTCGCGTAAAGTACGCCATCCCCAATATATTCAATGAGTTACATTTCCAGCGCAGCTATCCAGAGTCCCACCAAACTGTAAAACCCCGCAAAAAAGATCCTTCTTTGCAGATCCTCAACGCCCTGCGGATCCTTGATGGGGCGCGGTCTGGGCCTATGGTTTTGCGGTAATCCACTTTTGCAAAAATTTTTCTTGATGAACCCCGCAGGCGGGAGCGGATGAGCGCGGATTCCGTGGCGCAGACGCCGCCGTGGGCGTTTCCGTGGGGCAACAGGAGGCTGTGAGTGTGCGCAGGCTTCACGTATGATGCAGCGCTGCCCGATGGCGCCTCTTCATGCGGCGCCCTTCCCTGGCCATGCTCAGGCGCTGTCAGGCAGACAAGAAGAAGGCCCCACATTGTGGGGCCTTCTTCGCTTGGCGAGTTACTCGATGATGGGGGTGAGGGAGCTGGCCAGTTGCTTGGCTTGTTGGCCATGTTCCGTCATGGCTGCACTGTTCCCTGGTGCGGGTCCGCTGCCGTGGGTATGGCCAGCCGTGGCGGCGGCCAGTTGCTCCACCACGTTCATCAGCTGCAGCAGCAGCCGGAAGATGTTCACGCTATCTGTCCCCACCCAGGAGCGGGGCGCTTCCAGGTGCTGCAGTTCGCCGGCGACCGCCCGGCGCAGTTGTCCCACCACCTCGACCAGATCCCCGGCCGTGGTCTGGCTCATATTGCCGAGGCTCCCCAAGGTGAGATCGTCCCCGGCGAGCAGCTCGATGGCCCCCAGCGCCTCGATGAGCTTGAACCCGCCCACCTCCTCGACGCTGTGCTGCGCCACCTGCAGCCGATGCTGGCCATGGTCCCCCAGGTAGTCATCGCTTTGGTGGTGCATATGCAGGGCCTGGTCGTGCAGGCGGCGGTCGGTGTGGCGGTAGAGGTTCCCCACGGTATCGGTGCGGCTGAACACCTCGGCCCGTTGCTGCTGCAGTTGCTCGCCCGGGGCGATATCGGGCAAAGCCCAGCCGCTGCCGAGCACGGTGCGGATAAAGGGCCGGTCGGCCCGGCCGAAGGCAAACCCCAGCTCAACCAGGGTCCCCTCAATGGGGAACTGCAGCAGACCCTGCTCCTGCCCGCCGAACAGCACCGGCAGCGGCACAGCCCGATACAGCGGGGCGGCCTTGTCCGGCTGGCCATCCTCACCTAGCAGTTGCACATCCACCGCATAGCGAGGGCGAAAGGGATCATTGAGCTGGCCGGCAGTGGCCTGATCGCTCACCGCCTCGACCCGCCCGAACTTGGGCAGGTGCATCTTGTCCGCCAACTCAGGGAATTCCCCCTCCATCTTGCGCCGCTCCGGCGACTTCACCGGTTTGCCGGGTGTCGCCGTGGTCAGGGTCATCTCATCGCCCTTGAGACGTACCCGCATCACCCGCTTGCCGTTGATGATGGCCCCGGGCCGGATGGCCGGCACCGGCGACAGGGTAAGGGTGTCGCCCGCCTGTCTCCCTGACCAGGCGGGATCGAGCGTCACCACCTTGTCGTGCCAGCGGCTATGGGCGTGGCTCCCCACGTATATGGCGCCATCCGGTTGCTGGTACCAGACAAAGTCCGGCACCTGGAAGGCGCGCCCGGCGTTATCGAGCAACTGATAGCCGGTGCCGGCGCTGGTGAAGTTCGGGATCGGTCGGTCGGTGTAGTCCGCCCCCTGGGGTAGCAGGAAGGTGAGCCCGCAGCGGTCGGTCAGCCAGGCCAGCAGGCCGCGCAGGGTGGCATGCTGCTGGCTGACGGGGAGGCGGGATCCCAGGGCACCGGCGAGCTCCCGGCACAGCAGCTTGCTGGCACCATTGGCGGCGGGGTGCACGTCGTACACGTAGCCCGTGAACCAGCGGCGCAGGTCGCCGTTATAGCCGGTGTCCAGGGTGAAGGTCTGCCCCTTGCGGGCGGTGCCTTCGATGGTAAGGGCGGCGCGGCCGCCGGCGTTGAGATCCAGCACCAGGTCATGGTCGATGAGGTGCACCGGCTGGCCGGCGAAGGTCAGTGAGGTGGTCAGTTTCATGCCAGCATGTCATCCATCGGTTGGAGCACGTAGCGCTCGAAGCTGCTGAGGTCCTGTGCTTCATCCCTCGCTTCTTTGCCGCCGGGCTTGGCGGCGCTGGTGTTGGCAGTGCCCTGGCCCACGGTCGGGGCTTGCTTGGGCAGGCGTTGCTCGCGCTTCTCCGGCACCGAGTTGAACTCCTTCAAGGTGAACTGCACCTGCCAGGCCAGCAGTCCCTCTTGTTCGCTTGCGGTGATACGTCCGGCGAACCTCGCCTGGCGAACCTTCACCGACTTGGCCAACAGCGACCCGACCCGGTAGATGTGGCGCTTGCCGCCGCTACCTTTGGCATCGGCCAGCTCAAACAGCCGGCTCAGCATGCGCTCCTCCTTGAACGGAATGAGGCCGGAGACGTCGAGCTCCTTGCCCTTGGCGCCCTGCTCGGCGCTGCTGGTTGAGCTGGTCTGGCCGCTCTGGTCTTTGTCCTGAAACTGCATCGATGCGGAGACGCGCATCGACTTCATGTTGATGGGTTCGCCATCCAGGGTCAGCATGGCTTGGCTCATGGGGTCAACTCCTGCCAGAAGGTGAGCGGGGAGGGGGAAAGCAGCAGAGCACCGACTGTCATGCTCATGCTGTGGTCGGGGGGCGTGCTCTGCCCGAGTTGGGTGGCGAGGCTTGCCGTATCTCCCTGGCCTTGCCAATGCCAGAGCGAGCCGGCGAGCTTGCCCAGTTCGGCCAGGGTGGTGGCCAGCGCATCGAGGCGGGCGGTTCGGCGCTCGGCGAGCACCTGCAGCTTGTCGATGGGGCTCTGGCTATCCCGGGCGAGGCTTTCCAGTTGTGCTAGCTCAGTGCCAAGTGCCAAGCGGGCAGGGCGCAGGGGGGCCCAACAGAGGGGCTCACCGGCGCGCCAGCGCGGCACCCTGGCAGCGGTGGGCTGGCGCATGGGGTCGTTGCTGGCCGTGAGGCGGCGCAGGGTGGCGCACCACTCCGGCAGCGGCAGCAGGGCGCAGAGGGGCACCAACTGCCGGACCAGGTCCTCGGCGCTGTTGCCGGTCACCAGCCAGGCGAGGGCATGCTGCTGCCCGGTGGGCAGGCGTGGGTCGGCTCCATCCTGCAGCTTGGTGGCCAGGGCCGCCACCGCGCTGGGGGCGGACAGATGGTGCTGGTTGCCCTGTTGTTGGCCCACCCCGTGCTGATAGGGGGTGACGGTAAGGCAGTGGCCATTCACCAGCAACCAGTCGAGCTCGGCTCGAAGATCGGCCAAACTCTCGGCCGCCTCGCTAAGCGGGTGGCGCCGATACTGGGTCCGCGCGGCCAGTCCCTGCAGGCGGCCAATGGCTCTTGCCTGGCTCGCAGGGAGCTGCCCCAGCACCTCCCGGGCGCGGGTGTGCAGGGCGTCAGTGCTCGCGGGCCAGCGTAGCGCCCCCTGGGTCCAACTCATTGGGGCATCTCCGGCCAGGTGACCGAGCTTGGCCAACCTTCGCTTTGCGGCAGGCGCATCAGGACGATGCGATAGCGTTGCAGGGCTTCCAGCTTGGCCAGCTCTTGCGGGGTTGCCAGCTTCAACTCTTTGGCGTCCTGCAGGGGCGCGATGTGCAGGGCGGCCTCGGCAAGCAGGGTATCCAGTTTGCTCTGCTGCTCGGCTTCGCTCGGCAGGTCCTCGGGCTGTGCCAGTGTGCGGATCTCGCCGAACTCGCCAAACATGGCGCGCACATAGAGCTCGCGCCCGTGCTCGGCCGAGTCGTCCTTGCGGGCGGTAAAGGTGACGAACTGCCCGGGCAGGTGAGCAAAGGCCACCTCCATGTCCAGGGCGTCCGGTTGGCCGATGTAGGCGATGACGTTTTTGGCGGTAATGATCTCCATCAGGCAATCCTTATCCAAAGTGATTTGGTCCAAGCGTTGTTTGCGTAATAGCCCATCAGTTTCCACGTCCCAGCAGGACTCCCGCCGCCGGTGTCTGATTCGTGCATGTCAGTCGAAGACCAGCGCAAGCTGCTGCCTGGCAGAGTACGGCCAGGGGCATAGGTACCGGAGGCCTTGGTGAAGAAAAAGCCATAGGTCCCGATTTGTCCGACGCCCCCGGCCACCACATCGGCGTTACCCTGTGCTGCGGTGTGGGTGTGGGCGGACGGCGTCATGGTGGCGGGTTTGTCGGTGACTTCCCCCCAACTGGGCCAGCGCGATGCATAGGCCGGGATCCCGGTCAGTTGTGACCAGGGGTGCGCGTGGCTCGCTGCCGCCGCGCCGAGCTCGGCCAACGTGGGCTTGTTGCCGGTGTTGTAATCCCGGGTCCAGGGTGTCCAGGCGCCCGTGCTGTATTGCGCCCGGCGCCAGACCCGGCTTGAGTTGTAGACTAGGTAGGTCTGCTGGGGTCCTGCGCCAGCGCTGACGATGAGCGCCCCCGCGCTGTTCTCCGGGTAGTGGCGTGCAGCCGATGTGTTGGCGTTGGCATGCTGGGCATACACTTTGGGATCTTTCAGGGTGTCGAGGTCTTCGGTCCCCAGGTTGATGGGGTTGAGCCAGGATCCCGGGTGCGAGTGGGACGTGGATGAGAGGCCGCCCAGTGCTTGCTGCAGGCCGTCGACTTCCTGGATGGTCGGCTTGTGGCCTGTGTCGAAGACCTCGCGCCACGGGCTCCAGGTAAAGGTATTGGCGCTGTAGTTGCGCATTGCCAGCACCCCATCCCCGTCGTATGGCCAGGCAATCTGGATCAGGGGCTCGGCCGCATAGATGCGCTTGGTCTCGCAGTAGAAATAGTTGCCTGATGTCGGGGGGGCGTTCTGACTGCGGACTTTCTCGTATAACCCGAACTCCCCGGCAGTGCAGGTGTTCATGTCCTTGTTGTAAGTCACGCCAAAGGCGGTCCCGTTGTTGCTCAACATGTCGCGGCGGGCTTTGTAGCCGCTGACATCGAGCTTGCTGGCGAGCGCTTGCGTTAACCCGGACACGTTCTCCATCAGATGGCCGTGGCTGTTGTCCTTGACCTCCACCACGATGTTGACGCCCTGGGCATCCTCCAGGATCCCCTTGCCAGTCACATCCCCGGAGAGTTCGATGATGCGCTTGCGGCGCAGGTCGGTGACGCTGCCATCGCTGTTGATGATGGCGACCTTGGTCACATGGTGCTGATTGCCGTTGCCGTCCACATAGTCGGTAAGGGCCGGCACGCTCAGGGTGAGGGTGAAGTGATTCACCCAGGCATTGAGCAGGGAGCCCGCCCGGTAGATGTCGAGCCAGAGCCCCACCGGCTTGGCGCCGGGGGTGATTTTCCTGACCTCGTCGAGCTGGGCGCGCAGGCCGCCCACATAGGCCACCCCGGGCTGCACCTTGTAGACACCAGCCTCGTTTACCAGCTTGAAGCCGTCGCCATAGAAGGTAGCCGGCCCGAATAACTGCAGGGCCTGCAGGCGCAGATCGTCATCCATCCCGCGCAGCCGGGCGGCATAGTCAATCTGCCAGGTGCTGGCATCCACGTGGGTGGCGGTGGCCTCGCTTGCCCGGTCGTACTCCATCAGCATGGATTTGACCAGGCTGTTGCCGGTCTGGCCGGTGGCCTCATTGGTCTTGAGCTTGGTCTCCAGCCCCTTGTGCACAATCATCCCCACCATGCCACTGGCCTTGTTGATGAGGTACAGGGCATTGAAGCTGAAATCGCCGACCGTGGTGTCCATCACGATGGTGTAGGCCACCGCGTCGTTGTTGATGCGCCCGCGCTGGTCCACCGCGTGGCGGTGCACGATCTGGCCCGCCGGTGGCAAGCCAAGATCCGGGCTTATCGGTTTGTTCGGGTCCAGGCCCGGGATGTTGGCCAGCACGAACTCATCGAGCACCACCGGCGTCTGGTTGGCGAGGCTTGCCTGCAGGTAGCTGGCGAAAGCGTTGGTAATGATCTGGCTCATGGGGTCCTCTTGAGTGATGCGCCGAACACCTGCTGGTTCATGTCGATGCGACCGGGGCGCAGGGTGGCGGTGACCGGGTAAACCACCTGGAAGCGGTAGCGGCGGCAGGTGCGGCCGTAGTGTTGGATGAGGGTTTCCATCAACTGCTGATTGCTGGCGATGGCGCCGTCGGTCACCTCGATGGTGATGACGTCCCAAGGCGTGCCGGCCTGGCGTTCGTGGATGTCGCACCAGCCGATGCCAAGGCGCTCGAAGATGCGCTTAAAGCCGGCGACCTCGCCGGCGTCCCGGGCGTTCACAAAGGCGAACCTGACCCGTTTGCGAAAGAGCTCAATCGGTTCGCCATTGAAACGGGTGATGTCCCGCTCCCAGGCGAGCAGGGCCAACAAGGACTCCGAGCAGGTCAGCGGGTCTTGCTGGGCCAGCGGCAGCAGCAACCAGCCCTTGAGCCGTTGCCAGAAGGCGTTGATGCCCTTGGCCAGGAACCCCGGCTCGGCATGGGCCGGGCTGATGGTGTAGCCGTCTTCCCACCAGGGGGCGCTGGCATCGGGTAGCACTGGCGCCTGCCGCTCATGCTCAAGGGGGGTCGGGTCAGTCATGCAGGGTCACCGTCAGCGTTTTCAATCGTGGGATGGCCAGCCCTGCGACGATGTCACTCTCGCCAAAGCGCAGGCTCTGGAGCTGCGGGAACTGGCTGTGCAGCTCACGGCCAAGTTGGGAGAGCGAGAAGCGCGAGCGCGGCCAGGTGCGGGTGACGGCGGGGAAGTCTGCCGACTGGCGAAACGCCGCCCTGACCAGGTTCTCGGCGCCGGCTTTGAGCGCGGCCTTTTGCTCGTCGCTGAGGTTGGCCTGGGGCCAGAGCGCCAGGGTGAGGCTGTGCTGGGTTTCAGGGATGCTCATCACGAACAGATCATCCCCATGGCCATGATTGCCCTGGCGGCCCACGTAGTCGTTGAGCTGATTGATGAGGCTGGCCGGGGTGGCCCCCACCTCCAGCAGGATGTAAGCGTTGGCGGTGCCGGGCCCCCGCGGGGCGTCGTGCTCGAAGAAGATGTGATCGGCGCGGATCCCCGCGACGCTCGCTAGCATGGAGCGGTAAATCGCGTCGATATGGTAGCGCCCCACCACCGAGAACTGGTTCTGGATGCGCAGGCCGAGCGCATCGTTGCTCTCGACGTCGCTGCCCTGGGTGGTGATCCACTCCTTGTCATCGTTACGGGCCGAGAGGATGCCGGTCACCGGTTCGCTCAACAGGTTGTAATACCCCGGGGCCAGGTTCCAGGCTGCGCCTGCGAGCTCGGCCTCGCACACCACCCGGGCCATCGCTTCCCCGGCCGGGCTTACCACCGCCTGCAGGGGGCGCAGGCGATAGATGGTGCCGTTGATGCGCTCGGTGGTGACCCAGATGTCGGCCGGGATAGTGACGGCGTCGCTCGGGTTGGCTTTCACGAAGTTGACCAGGCCTCGGGTCTTCTGGGCCGCCTTGCGGGTGAGATCCACATCCCAGGCCTTGAGGTCGAGATAGGCATCGGTGGCGGTGGCCGCGAAGGTGTTGGGCAGCACATGGCCCGCCAGCAGGGTGCGGATAAGCCAGAGGGCCGGGGTGATGACCACGCCGCGCACCAGCCGCCAGAACGGGCTCACATCCGAGTCGTTGGTGATGAGGGAACCAGCGGCCACCACCTCCTTCTTGAGCTCGGCCTCTATGGCCGCCTCGGTGGTTGGCACATCGGCCTCGGCCAGCAGGGCCATAAAATCCACGGTCGGGCGCAGGTTCACAGGGTTACCTCCAGTTCGCCGAATTCATAGGTGCGGGCGGTAACCAGCACCCGGTCGGGGGCCTCTTCGCTGATGAAGATGGTACCGGGCACCAGCCGCTCGTCGTCTTCAACCAGCAGTTCAATCTCGGTCATCACGTCGCTGCGCAGGGTCGGGCTGCGCTCGCCGATGAGCTTGCGGGCGAGCCCGGATTCCATGATGCGGTGCTTGATGTCCTGTCCAATGCTGTGTCGGTCCTGGGTGGTGCGGGGCTGGCCGCCGGTATCGAGCTGCCAAGCGCCGTTCACCACCAGGATGTCGATGTATTTGGGTTCGCTCATCACTTGGTCTCCAGCCAGGCGTTTTCGGCCAGTTGTTCCGGGGTCATGGGATTCTGGTTGGTGATGTGCACCTCGCCGATGTGCAAGGACTTGGCGGGCTTCTGGTTGGCAGCGCTCGCGGCCGCATTGGCCTGGATCAACTGCTGGCCCAGTCCGCCCGTGGGCACCTTGCTCTGCTCCGGCTGGCGGTAGCGGGCGAGGGGAGCGGTGATCGAGGACTGTTGCTGCTCTGCCGCCATGGGGGCGCTGACCGTCCCCGGCATGACCGGGAGGGTCAGCGGGGTGAGCGCGGGCATCTGCAGGTCCGGCATGCCGCCGAGTTCGATATTGACCCCCGGGATCAGGTTGAGTTTCTCGATCAGCCAGTCCACCGTCCGCCCCAGCAACTGGAAGGGGCTTAGGTTGCCGAGCAGTTGCATGAAACTGGCCCAGCCGGCGACGGCCCCGTCGATCATGCTCTGGATGGCGTCGAACACGCCCCAATCCGCCAGGGTCTTCTTGAGGTCATCCCAGTAGTAGATGACCGCTGCGACAGCGCCGATCAGCAGCACTATCCCGGCAATGATCAGGCCAATGGGGTTGGCATACATGGCGATGTTGACGGCCAGTAGAATGGCGCGAAAGGCAACCAGCCCGGCCTTGAGCAGGTTGAGCGGGGCGATCAGAAGCGACCAGGCGATGCCGAGCCCGAGAGTGGTCATCTTCGCCAGCCCGGCGAGCAGCAGCCAGGCACCGGTCACCATGCTAAGGCCCACGATGGCGAGCAGGGCATAGCTCACCACCCGGGTTAGGTTCGGGAAGAGGTGGGTCCAGCGCAGCACGGTGTCGGCACCATCGGCAAAGACCCCCACCACCTTGTTGATGGCCGGTAGCACCACCCCAAAGGCCGCGGCCCGGATGGCGAACCATCCTTGCGTCACCCGTTCCCACTGGTCGGTCATAGAGGCGGCCATCTGCTCGGCCTTGCCCATGCCGTGGGTGTTGGCCAGGGCATTGATGTTGGTGGAAAGGGCCTTGGTGTTGGTCATCAGAAGTTTGACCATGGCCACCGCCTCATCCGAGCCAAACGCCTTTTTGAGCTCGTCCCCCTCGGCCACGCTCAGGGTCTCGCCATAGCGGGCCTTGAGTTTGTCGAGGATGGTGAGCACCGGCAGCATGTTGCCCGCCGCGTCGGTGAACTTCATGCCGAGCGCCTTCTGGGCACTGCCCACCCCGGCCAGGAACGCCTTGAACTTGGTCCCGGCTTCGCCGCCGCCCATGGTGGCCTGCAGTTGACCCAGCACGGCGAACTGCTCATCCATCGACACCCCGGCCGCCGTGGCGTTGGCACCGATGGCCCCAAAGGCATCGGCCATGCCCTGGCCGGTAGTCTTGAACAGTTGCACCGCGAGCGCCGTCTTGCCGGCTACATCCTCCACCCAGTTAGCCTTGCCCATCTGCTTGGCCTGCTGCTCGAAGATACCGTACATGGTGCCCATGTAGTTGGTGATGGTGGAGGTGTCGGCCTTGGTGGCCTTTGCAAGGACGGTCGAGGCGCGGGTGAAGGCGGGCAACTCGTTGCCCTCCAGCCCGGCGATGGCGGACTGGATGTCGTAGGAGGAGCGGACAATCTCGGTGGCCGAGTTGCCATACTGCACGGACAGCTTGAGGGCTTCGCGGCCGAGCGCACCGAGCACGTCTTTTTGCACATCGAGGGAGGCCACCTCAGAGAGTGCCCTGTCCATCTCGATGGCGGGCCCGAGGGCCGCCTGCACCGCCAGCCCGCCGGCGGCCAGGGTGGTGGCCCCCATGGCCATGTTGCTCCAGCCCTGGCGGCCCGCCTTGCTGACCTTGTCCATCTGGGCATTGATGCCAGCAAGGGGCTTGGTGATCTGGTCAACCAGGGCCACCTGCATTATCAATTTTTCCATCCAGGCCATCAGTCGTTACCCGTTCAGTGCTTTGGCAATGCCCTCGGCCACGGCGGCGGCGTTGGACTCTCGGTGTTGTTTGTCTAACCAGATGGCGCGAGCCAGGCTGTCGAGGTCGTCCTCTTCGTGGGGCAGGTAGTAGCGCCGCAGCGCCAGCACCTGCTCCAGTTGGTTGCGCTCGATGGCCTCGGCGCGCGCGGTCAGTTTTTTACGGTGATCTCCAGGGTGGGGGCGAACTGCTCGTTAATGGCTCCCGCCAACTGCAGGGCGGCGCCCGGGCGCTTGAGCAGCTCGTCCAGCGCGGCCTTGCTCTCCTGGCAGACGATCTTCTTGAGGTAGTTGTGGGCCGGCGCCACCTTGTCGCTCGGCATCATGTCGTTGATGAAGCCGTTGTAGGCCACCATGGTGGGGGCGAACTTCAGCTCTTTGCCGGCGACGTCGAGGGTGATGATCGGTGTGCTCATGGGGTGTTTTCCTCTTGGGTAATCCAGTTGTTCAGGGTGGTGATCTGGGTTTGGCAGCGGCGCAGCGCCGTCTGCAGGGTGGGGATAAACCGCACGGCATCGCCGTAGGTGCTCCCCGTGAAATCAGGCTCCGGGCAGTGGGGTACCAGCCCCGGCGGCGGCAGCCGCTTTACCACCCGGGTTTGCACCACGCTCAACGGCTGGCTGGAGCAGGCGCAGAGCGCCAGCAGGCAAAGGCTCGCGAGCGCAATCCGGGCGGCCCGCCGGCGGCGTGGCCAGGGCTTGTTGCAGGTCATCGGCGGTCTTCCTGTTCTGATTGTCGAGCTCGGCCAAGGCCGCGTTCTGGTGGGCGAGCAGTTGGCGCAGTGCGCTGTCTTCTTGCCGCAGCGTCTTGAGCACACTGTCCATCTGCTCGTTGTCCTCTCGCAGGGTGGCAATGGTCTCGTTGGCGGTGGCGAGCTCCCGGGTGCGTTGGGTGAGCCGTTCCCCCTGGGCAAACAGCACGCTGCCGATCACCAACCCGATCAGGGCCGGTAACAACCGGATGAACGTGCTCATGCCAGCACCCCGCCAAACTCGGTGAACTTGGCCAGCAGATCCGCCAGCTTGTGCTCGCGCTGGCCGTAGCCGGCGCCGGGTAGGCTGGCCCAGATGTTGGCGCACTTGCTGATCGCCGGTTGAATGCGACCCTTGATCACGTCATCCAGTGCCTTGCGCTCACGGATAAGCTGGATGGCCCAGGTGTCCTGGGAGACGGGGCCAAAGTCCGGCAGGCCGAGCGCCGCCTGGTAGTGGCGCCAGTGGCGGGACAGGAACTGATAGCGCCCGGCGGCGGTGCTGTGCAGGGTCGGGTTAACCCGCACCAACACATCGGGGTGTTCGCGGTAGTCCTGGAAGAACCCGGCCGGGTTGACCAGCTTGTTGTAACCATCGTCCCCCAGCCCCTTGGTGCCCTCGGCATAGGCGATCAGGTCGAGAAAGGCGGCCATCTGGGGATGGCAGTCACTGCGCGGCATTGTTGTCCTCCTTCTTGCGAAATATCAGGGCCGCCCTGTCGCGGATGATGTCGATCCCGAGCAGCCCCACCACGCCGCCCAGGAAGGGGGTGGCCTCCTGGGGGATCCCGAGCAGGTGTGTCCCGGTGGCGGCCGCCAGGGTGATGAGGCCGCACAGCAGGGATTCGATCAGCCGGCGGCGACCTCGTCCGCCGGCGTAGGTGATGCGCAGGAAGGCGATGGCCAGCGCCAGCAGGGCCCCATAGACGGCAGGCCAGTTGTCCATCAGCCAGGCCAGCAGGGCGGTGGCGAGGGTCGGGTCTTTATGAGGCATGTGGTTCATGTCCGTTGCTCTGATTAGCGGGCCAACCGTTCAAGGCGGGTCTGGCAGGGGACGCACAGGCGCACCCCGGGTACGTGGCGGCGTCGCCCTTCGGGGATGTCGTCGTCGCACTCTTCGCACTGGTACAAGCTCTCCCCCTGGTAGTGCCCCTTGCCCACCTGGTTGGCCAGTTGGACCGCCAGCATGCGGGCGGCGTGGCGGGTGGCGCGGTCGATGTCGTCCATGCGTCCCCCTTAACCCAGCAGGTGGCGGGTGTCTTCCTTGGAGAGGTAAGGCACGCCGTTGAGGTGAACGAAGTCGGGGGAGGTCACAAAGCCTTTCACCTTGTGCACGCTCTTGCTGCCCCCCTTGGGATCGATGTCGAGCAGGTCGGAGACCAGCAGCTTCACGCCGAAGGCCTCCACCTTCATGGTCTCGGTGCCGGTGTCGGCGTAGAACAACACATCGTCTGGCTCCATTCCGCGCCAGCTTCCCGCCCGCTTGGCGGCATCGGCCAACTGCGAGAAATTCTTGGTGTCGAGCTCGAACTCCAGCTCGGCGGCGACATCGCCATCGACGAAGCCATCCGGGATCCCCCTGGTTTGCGCCACGGCGCTGTTGTCGGTGATGGAGAGGCTGGCCTTTTCGACGTGGACCATGGCCCCCAGGAGGGTGGTGTCAAAGCTGGCACCAGAAATTCGACGGGTCATGGGTTAGCCCTCCCCATTGTTGAGGCTCAAATCGAGCATGATGTTGACGGTGATCCCCTTGGGGCAGTCCACGGTGCGCACCACCACAAACACCGAGACCAGGTTCTTGGCGACCCACTGAATGCGGATGTCACCATCCTGGGGGGAGGCGATGTCACCCGGGAACGGTTGGCCGTTGATGGTGGTGGCCTTGGCCATCTCCCGCAGATCTTTGCCGAAGTAGGTGATGGCGGCGGCTGTGCTGCCCGGGGTGGAGTTGAACGAACGATCCCCGATGCGGGCGATGGCGCGCAGGCGCATCCGGCGTGCCACCTTGTAGGCAACCCGCAGGTTCTCGATCACCTGGTAGTCGCCGCCCTCGGCGTCCAGAGTGCGGCCATCGGCCCAGTAGATCCCGTCATAGTCCGGGTACCACATCGGCACCGAGTAACGGTTCTGCTCCAGGGTCTGCAGGGTGGCCAACGGCAGCGGGATCCCGTCCTTGTCCACCGGCTTGTTGCCAAGACCCACCAGGGCGCCGGTCTTCACCCGGCAGGGGCTGTCGGCGATGCTCACCGCCCGGTTGCACAGGCGGCCCGCGTAGGCGCCCGCCAGGGTCGGCCAAAGCTGCGGTACCAGGGAAACCGAACTCGCCGCGATGCCATCCTGCAGGGTGGCCAGTTCACCCTCGTAGGTGGACCAGTCCTGTTCGTCGGCGATGGCCGGCACGGCCAGCAGCATGAACTGCCAGCGCCCCCATTTGGCGATGAGTTCCTGGTTGAGGGCGTGGGCGGCGTTGATGGCCGCCTGGTCCCACTCTTGCCCCAGCACCACGACCCCCTCAAACGACTGGGTCTGCTGGGCGTCGCGGGTCGCGTCCAGCCAGGACTTGTCGGTGGGCAGCACATAGGCCGCCGCCGACCAGTTCTGGCCGGCGTTATTGCGGGCGGCCAGCAGGTTGGCTTTGAGTTCGCTGTCCGCAGCCCCGAGCAACTGATCGAAGTCGGATTGGGCGTTGAGGGAGAGCAGCTTGCCGGTGTTGCTGGCGGCGCTGCCGATGAACAGCAGGTGGCGCTCGACTTCCGTCACGGGCCCCTGCATCTGGTTCAAGTTGTTGATCTGTACATAAGGCCACATGCCGTTATTTCCCCTTCATGTCTTGCTTGTTGACGTCCCAGCCGTAATCGATGCTCTGCAGGGCGCGGGCGAAGGCCTGTTGCCGCTGCCGGGCATTGGCGCCCAGGAACGGGCGCGCCGGCAGATGGATTTCCCAGCTCTCGGCCGCCGGTTCGTCCTTGAGCTTCTTGATGAGCAACCCCGCCTGGGCGTAGTTGAGGTGGCCGGTGATCCAGCCCAGCGATGCCGAGCGGTATGAGCGCTTGCGCTGACCGGGGCGCTTGAACCCGAGCTCCCGTAGCTTGCGGGCCTGGGCCTTGGTGGCCTGCTTCTGCTTGCCGCCTTCACTGGGGGCGATGCGTCGCCGGCTGGCGGCCGTCACCTTGTAGGTGTGCCCCTTCTGATGGGTGTTAGCGATGACCCCGGCGTGGGCGCTCATGGTGCCTTTCTTGAACCCAACCTCGGCCACGTCCTGGCGCGGTTCGTGGATCACCAGCAACTTGGGCAGGCCGCGCAACATCTTGCGTTTGCCCCGCTTGCGAGGGGCCCAGGCATTGCCGTTGGGGTCTTGCTGCTGGCGTACGTGACGGGCGGCCAGCTTCTTCATCTCGTTGGCGGCGCGCCATACCAGGCGCTTGCGCTGCTTGGGCGGCAGGGCCAGCAGGTTGAGCTGGTCTTTGCCGCGACGGGTGTCCAGGGTGATGGTGATCATGAGAGGCCACCCACCGGGTGAGCACCGGTATCACCCACGTTCAGGTCAATCTGTTCGGCCACCCAGATGTCATAGGGGGCCACGTTCCAGTGCTTGCCGAGCCAGTTGATGGGCCCTTGCGGGTGCTCGATAAGGCGCAGCGGCTCGGCGAAGGGGAGCTGGATCTCGAGATCGGCGGTCTGCTCGTCGTTCGGAGTGACGGCGTATTCGGGATCGGGCAGGCCGAGCTGCCCGCGCACCTCGTCGTGCTCCTGCACCCAGGCGGCGACGGCCGCCAGCAGAATGGCCGGGTCGAGCTCGCGAAACGGCAGTTGCTCGATGGTGAACACCGCCTGATAGGTGAGCCAGGCCACGTCCACCCCGGTGGGCCCCATGTTCCTGGGTTCGAGCTTGATGGTGCCGTTCTCCATCCAGCTATCCAGGCGCTTGTGGCACTTGGCTGGCAATACCCGCAACAACTCGGCGTGGAGCGCCTGCAGGAAGTAGCCCTGGGCCTGCTGCTCGTGTATGGCGGCGCTCATATCAGCGATACCCCCGCCCGGTGCTTGCCCTTGATGCTGCGCACCAGTTGCTGGCTTTCGGCCAGTAACTGGGCGCGCTGGTCCGGGGAGCGCTCCACCTGGTTGTTGGCGGTGGCCCGTTCGGTGACGCTGGCGAACTCCGGCAGCAAGGCCGCCTTGGCCCGGGCGAAGACGGCGGCCAGGTACTGTTCGGTCAGGGCATTGGTGCCACCTTCCAAGCTGGGCCCCGGGACGACGGCTGCGCTGGCATAACCCTTGGCCTGCAGCGCGGCCTGGTGGCTGACTAGCTGCAGGTTGATTTCAGAGACGGCAGCCAGCAAGGCGGCGCCGGTGGTTTGCTGGTTCAGATCGGCAGGCAGGGCGCGGCGGCGCTCGAAGTCGGCGACGGCCACATCCGGCCAGAACCCGTCATTGCGGATAGTGGCGGTGCTGTAGTCGATGTCCTTGCCTGCAAACATGGCTTGCCTCGCTGGTTGAATGGGTGCACCCCTGTAGCCACGCAATTGCCGCTGGGTTCGCCAGAGGCGGTCCATGGCATTCGCGCCGGGGTGCGACGGCGCGGAGAGTCGGTTTGTTCCGGTGTCAATGCTCCGGGTTCAGCGCCCGCAGGCGCATGGCAATCTTTTGGCGCAAGGTGCCGACGCCCACCTTGCTGTGCAGCTTGTCGGCCTGGGCCAGCCAGTGATCGGCCTGCTCCAGGGTGGCGCTGTCCCCCAAGGCGCTTGGGCGGGGCTGGCCGTCGTGGTCGCGCAGCAGCAGGCAACCCGCCGCCTTGAACCACTTGGCGGTCAGCCGTTCGTTGAGGCGCCAGTCATTGCGCACCTTGTCGAACACCCGGGAGAACCAGGGCTCGACGGCATGCCCCTCGGCCGCCTGCTTCTCGGCCCACTCCAGCACGGTGTCGGCCACGAAGTGGGCCCAGTCGCGCTTGATGTTGGCCGGGGTGCGTTGGCCCTGGGCAATGGCGAGATCCGCCCAAGCGATGCCGGCGTCGAAGTCGCCGACATCAAAGGCCCAGATGATGAGGCGCTGGAACAGCTCGTTCTGATAGGGCTGGCCGGACTCAGCGACGGCGGCCAGATAGCGCTCCACATAGGGGCGGTACTTGGGCATCAACTCATCGCGTTTCATGTTCACCCGATCCCCGATGCGGGCCAGCTTGCGCAGCCGGACCATGTCCTGCTCCAGGGCAATCAGCTGCAGGTGCAGGCTGTCAGCCACCGCGCCGGTGGCCACGCCTGAGCTGGCGGCCTGCTGGGCCCCCTGCACGGCGTGCACGCGCTGCTTGTGACGTTGACCGGGTGAGCTCATGGCTTAGGCCTCGGGAGCCGCCGGTGCGGCGCCGATCTCGATGTCGGCCTCTTCAAAGCCGCCATAGGCCAGGTGCTCGCCGAGGGCATAGCCTTCCATGCGCCAGTACTGGTTATCGAAGCACTTCTTGTCCTGGTTATCGTCCGCCTTGCGCTTGCGGGTGCCGCGCTGGGTGTAGATGTGCAGGTTGTCCAGGGTGGTGACCACCATTCGCTTGCCCGGGAAGAAGGGCGGAATGTAGGCGCGGCGCCCGGCGATGGACTCGGCCAGCTTCTGGGCGGCGATCTGCTCGCTCGGCTTGGTGGCCTCGCTGTAGAGCTTGGCCTGGGCGGCAGCGATGAGGTCGGTACCGACCAGCACCACCAGACGCGGGTCCTGGCGGAACAGGGGATCGATGGTGGTGTTGATGAGGTCCGAGGCCATCTCGTCCAGGGTCTTGTAGTCCCCCTTGCCGTCCGGGTCGAAGTAGATCTTCTTGCCGGCCTCGGCCTTGATGATCTGGCTACCGTCGTTCCACTCGCGGGCGATCTGGTGCCAGCCCTTGTTGACGTCTTCCCCCAGCGGGTGTTCGACGGGATCGGTATCGGCGGCCGCTTCCACGCCGTTCCAGCCGACCCGCAACATGTCCAGGGCAAAGGCCTTGTTGATGAAATCGCCCACCAGGCGCAGGAACTCGCCCTCGCTACCGGCGTTGGCCCAGACGCACAGGGTCGCCCAGTCCAGCGAAGCGCAGGAATCAGTCTCGGTCAGCTCGTAGGTGTTGCCATCGACGCCGATCTTGCCGTTGAAGCGGCCGTTCTTCTTGCGGCCGGTGAACAGCTTGCCGATGCCAACCTGCACCACTTGGCCCTTGATCTGGTCCACGTCCAGGCAGGTGATGAGGCCGAGGAATTCGACGGAGGCGAGCAGGGCTGCGCGCAGGCCGGTTTCCACCGGGCCGGTGACGCTGAACTGCTTGGCCAGGGCGTTGACGGGGATGCCGTAGGCCTTGGCCAGGGCATTGCTGTATTGCTCCAGGCGCTGCATGGCCTGGACGGTAAGAGTCTGGCTCACGGTCGCTCCTTAATAGACTGCAGGGGTATCGTCACCGCCGAGGGCGCCCGGGCGCTGGCCCGGCTTCTCGACAGAGAACTGGTCGATCTTGCCGTTCAGCTCGCCGAACTTGTCGGTCAGGCTGGCGAGGGTCTGTTCCAGCTTGCTGAACTGCTCGGTGGTGATGCCGGGCTTCTCTTCCACCTTGTCGGGTTCGGTGGCCGTCGGAGCGGGTTGCTCGGGGGTGGGCTTGGTCTCCAGCTTGGCGCTGAATCCATCGATCTTGGTGCCAAGGCCATTGAGGGCCCCCAGCATCTGATCGAACTGTTCTTTGGTCATTTCCTCATCCTCGGGTTGGCTGGAGGTCGGTTGGGGGGCTTGCTCGCCGTGGCTGGCCAGAAAGCTGAAAAACTTGGCGATCAGGTCATCGGCTTTTTCGTGCTTGGGCAGCTTGAACATGGAGAGGTCCAGCGGCTCGCTGGTGCCAACGGCCTGCCCCTTGTTGCTGTTGCTGAATTTGAGATGGGTGGTCCCGATGCTGGCCGGCTCGTCGGTGACGCCGAGGCCCAGCAGGTAGGTGCGGCCCAGATCGGCGAAGTTCTCGAACGGCTCGATGGAGCAGAACTGATACTGGCCGCTCTGGTTCCAGTAGATGAGATCCCGATTCGGGCAGAGGATGGCGAACAGCTTGAGCTTGCCATCCACCTCTTCGGTCTTGAGGGCCTGCACGGTGCCATAGCTGGACCAGCGATCGTGATCGGGCCAGATGACGGCGGTGTAATAGGTCGGGTCGTAGGTCTCGGCCATGTCGGTGAGCCAGTCGCGGGTAATGTCCCGCCCGTCCACCGCTTTGCCTTCGGTGGCGATACAGACCCAGCCAGTTCTCAAGGTTGATTCGTTCATGCCTGCTCCCAAGTGATGCGGGCTCAGGCTATCGGGTCGGCAAGGGGGTTTCACGCTATGGTGTTCGGCAGGATTCGGATCCAGCAGGAAATCCGAATTGCTCAGAACATCAGTGGGATAAGTGGGGGGAGGGGGCTGGCTATGATGGCGCCATCATTCACCGGATGGAGGCGCCGTGGCGTACCCCGAAGAGATCCGCAATGCGGCGAAGGGACTCTACCTTAAACGATGGACACCCCAGGAGATCAAGGACGAACTGGGGCTCAATTCCTGTCGCATCATCTACTACTGGGCCGAAAAGCTCGGCTGGCGCGACCTGCTGACCGAGGAAGCGGTCGAGGATGCCATCGCTCGCCGGGTGCAGGTGTTACTGCATCGGGAGAAGAAAACCCCGGGCGAGCAGGAGGAGCTGGACCGGCTCATCGGCCACCATGTCAGCCTCAAAGAGAAGGCGCTCAAGTGGGCCGAGCGCGAGCAGGCCCTCAAGGTCCAGCGTGAGCAAGGGCATGAACCCGGGCCCAGCCGTGGCAAGCGTGAGCAAAGCCGCCAGGCTGGCGGCAGTCGCAAGGGCGGCAAGAAGGCCAAGAACGAGATCGGCCACCTGACGGCCGATGACTTTGCCGAGTGGCTGGGCACCCTGTTTGGCTATCAGTTGCGGGTGCGGGAGGCCAAGAACGACCCGGCACTGCCGCGCACCCGTAACATCTTGAAGTCACGCCAGATCGGCATGACCTACTACTTTGCTGGCGAGGCGCTGGAAGATGCGGTACTGACCGGCGGCAACCAGATATTCCTGTCGGCCACCCGCGCCCAGGCAGAGGTGTTCCGCTCCTACATCTGCAAGATTGCCCAGACCTTCCTCGGTGTCACCCTGACCGGCAACCCCATCGTCCTGTCGAATGGGGCCGAGCTGCATTTCTGCTCCACCAACTCCAACAGCGCCCAGTCCCGCTCGGGTAACGTCTACATCGACGAGTATTTCTGGATCCCCAACTTCGAGAGGCTGTCTGACGTGGCCAGCGCCATGGCAACGCAATCCCGCTGGCGCAAGACCTACTTTTCGACGCCATCGAGCAAAGTTCACGAAGCGTACCGGTTCTGGACGGGGGATCGTTGGAAGGGTCAGCGCCCGAGCCGGGTGGCGATCGACTTCCCGGGTGAAGATGACCTGCGCGACGGAGGCCGTATCTGCCCCGATCGGCAATGGCGTTACGTCATCACCATTGAGGATGCCATTCGCCTCGGTTGCAACCTCATCGACATCGAGGAGCTCAAAGACGAGTACCCGGAGGAGGTGTTTGATCGCCTCTACATGTGCCGGTTTATCGACGACGCCTTGTCTGTGTTCAAGTTCCAGGACATGGAACGGGCAGGGGTAGACCCCAGCCGGTGGGAAGACTACAAGCCCGGGCGGCCTGACCCGTTCGGCCGACGTGAGGTGTGGATGGGCTACGACCCGAGCCGTACCCGCGACAATGCCACCCTGGTGGTGGTCGCCCCGCCCACCGTCGCCGGCGAGCGCTTCCGGGTGCTGGAAAAGCACTACTGGCGCGGGCTCAACTTCCAGTTCCAGGCCCAGGAGATCACCCGCATCGCCAAGAAATTCCGGGTCACGTACCTCGGGGTCGACGTCTCCGGCATCGGCGCCGGGGTGTTTGACCTCTTGAAGCCGGTGTTCAAAGGGGTGTGCCACCCCATCAACTACAGCATCGAGAGCAAATCGCGACTGGTGCTCAAGATGATCGACGTGGTGGAGGCGAATCGCATCGAGTGGGACAGCTCGGATCGGGACATTCCGCTGGCGTTCCTCGCCATCAAGCGCAGCACCACCGGCGGCGGTCAGATGACGTTCCGAGCCGCCCGGGACAACGTGACCGGACACGCAGACGTGTTTTTTGCCGTCGCCCACGCAGTGGCCAATGAGCCCCTCGATACCCACCGCAAACGCAAATCCACCTGGGCAACCAGCCAGGAGAAAAAGGCAGCATGACCAAGCGACAGAAACAACAACCGGCCCAGGCGGTCGCCTCACCCAACCGCGGCGCCGTGGCTTTCAGCATGCCGGAGGCCATCGACCCCACGGCCTGGATGACCGATTACACTGGGGTGTTCTACAACCCCTATGGCGAGTATTACCAGCCCCCCATCGAGCGCAAGGGGCTGGCCAAGGTAGCCCGGGCCAACGCCCACCATGGGGCCATCCTGATGGCGCGGCGCAACATGGTGGCGGGACGCTTCACCAACCAGCGCGCCACCATCACGGCGTTCGTGCACAACTACCTGCAGTTCGGCGATGCGGGCCTGCTTAAAATTCGCAACGGCTTTGGCCAGGTGGTGGGGCTGCACCCGCTCTCCAGCGTCTATCTGCGCCGGCGCGAGGATGGCTGCTTTGTCTACCTGCAGCAGGGCAAGCCGAACCTGATTTACCGACCGGAGGATGTCATCTGGCTGGCCCAGTACGACCCCGAGCAGCAGGTTTATGGCATGCCCGATTATCTGGGGGGCTTGCAATCGGCCCTGCTCAACCAGGACGCCACCCTGTTTCGGCGCAAATACTTCCTCAATGGTGCCCACATGGGGTTCATCTTCTACGCCACCGACCCGAACATGGATGACGACACCGAAGAGGAGATGAAGGAGATGATCGCAAGCAGCAAGGGGGTGGGGAATTTCCGATCCATGTTCGTCAACATCCCAGATGGCAAGCCCGACGGCATCAAGCTGATCCCGGTGGGGGACATCGCCACCAAGGACGAGTTCGCGGCCATCAAGGGGATCACCGCTCAGGACGTGCTGACGGCGCACCGCTTTCCGGCGGCGCTGGCCGGCATCATCCCGACCAATGGCGGGGGCGGGCTCGGGGATCCAGAGAAGTACGACGCCACCTATGCCAGGAACGAGGTGCTGCCGCTGTGTGAGCTGGTGCAGGACGTCATCAACACAGCGGGACTCCCTCGCTCCCTCTGGGTCGATTTTCGGGAGAATGTAGGTTCGACTGTATAAACAAACAGTGTTTGCTGTGGCAAAATAGGCTGTTGATTTGGATAGAAAAGGGGGGCGTAATGCGGGTTTATTGCAAAGTGTGTGGCCAGCGGGGCCGCATTACCAAGACCAACCGACTGAGCGATGATGTCTCCGATCTCTATTGTCAGTGCACCGATGCCGAGTGTGGCCACAGCTGGGTGGCCACCTTGTCGTTCGCCCACACCCTAAGCCCCTCGGCCAAGACCACCAACCAGCTGGTACTGAGCCTGTTGGGCTCGCTGACGCCAGAGGGGCGGCAGATGGTACTGAAAGGACTGGGGGCGCAATAGCGCCCCCAGTTGTTATATTCTATTCCTGCTGAACCGATATATTTGATCTAGTCGGGATCTAACCAGCATCGTGAAAGATTTGAACGTATACTTTTATACTATCTCCGTTAGATTATTTGTGCTCAGATGTTTGCTGCTCCTCAGTGGTTGGAAGGTTTACAACATACATGGGCAAAGGACGCCCTTTATTTACCACTTGATTGAGACCATCAAGGATGGCCAGTTGTGTATTTTCAAGGTTTCCATGAGCGATTGGGCGATAACAGTCTCTTTGCAGTTGGACTTTGTCGTAGTCATAGTCAAGACATTGTGCGATTGCGTATAGTAAATTGGTGAACAGCTCATCTGATTTTTTTGCCCAAAGATCAATAGACTCATAATCGTCTTTTTGATTTAGATGACTGTTGTAGATTTTCCAAGCGTGCGTTACTGCCTGTTCATGAGATGATTGATAGCGAGTCCTAATAAAAGGTAGCATTCGACCATAAAACTCAATATCAATCATGTTTAGAGCCTTTACATGATCTCGATTGAGACGCTCTGCTCTGGTCGACATTAGAGTTTGGAAAAGAGACATCCTACGGTTTTTCTTTTCCTTAAGTGCTTCTATTATTTTTTGAGCTTGTACGGCAAAAATTGGTCCCAGGATCACAGCAGTTGTCATGATCACATCTTTGGAATCCATGTCTATATTTTCGAGCATGTAAACATCCCTTTATTTTCATCGTATTTAGTCTAAGCGAGCGGTTAGTCCGCCCCAATAAAATAAATAATCGTATTATTAGCTTTCAATCCCAAGAAGCTTGGGGATGCTGGCTGCTATGGCGCCGATAAGTACCCAAGCTAACTGCATTGCTGCCTTACCAAATTTATGCCAAAGAGTTTGTTGCGAAAGATAATCTGACCATTCAAGAAGTGCGGAGGCCCCCGCTGGGGTAAGTGCTATCTCACTGACAATAGACATGGTTCCTATTGCTTGTCGGCCATCTGAAAGCAGACCAGCATCGATAAGCTCTTTCACTATACGGCGGAGATTTTTGTCTTCTGTAATTTTGTGGAGATTAGGAATATTGCCTTTGGCAGCTCCATGCAGTACGGAAACATACGCTTTGAGTGTTATTTTTTCCGGTAAGTCCATACAGATACTCTCTTTTTAAGGCTAAGTTATACTGAAGTGTCGGAATGTAGTGATGTCCAGTTTGAACACTTCATCATGTGTTTTTTATGAGTTTAGTTATTATTAACGGTGCTTGTGCATTATAGGAATAATCCTGTTCCCATCTGGCAATGTCAATATTGAGGCCATCATTAATATAGATCAAGAAAATCAAAACTTTGATGTTGCCATTCTGTTTATAAAAGTCAGACAATCCAGAAAGTGTCTTCAGAGTACTAGCAACCTCACTAGTAGTTCTAATATGCTTCATTTCAATAATTATCTGACTGTTAAAAAAACTAAAGTCAGAGAGTTTTTTACTGCCATCATAGATAATTGCAACCTCTTCTCTCGCCATATTAGGGATAAACGGCCTGCATACAATTTCGAATAAATCTTGGAAGTCATATTCTGTTTTTAAGTTAGTTATCCATGAGTCTTTAGCTTGCCCACGAGAACTAGAGAATTTACTCTTCACGAAAATCATGCGTTCAGCTACGGTCAATAAAAAATGGGCCGCAGTGCGTAAATCTTCACCAATTATTGGTAGCGTAGGCAGTCCAATTATTTCTATTTCTTTTAGCTTGTCTTCATAGCTGCTTGCTTTGTAAAAAGATGAAGGTAGGCAGCTCATTTTAAATTCAGCATCCTTCCTAAATACAAAGAAAGGTTTGATGTCAGCTGGCTCAATAAATCCAGTTTTGTTATCCCAAATTAAAATCGCGTCTAACCTTTCTATTAATTCTTGCTGTGTGCTGTACGATATATAGCTTTCATTTGCACAACTCGTTGCTATGCCACCTGACACCGTAAATAAATCTAATATTGGGTCACTCTCGATGGCAGTTCGTAGATCAGCCGGTCTAATATAGTCAGATGTTATAAGTAATAAATCGATGTCTGATCTAAAACTTTGGTGAGGATATCGCCTAGAACCAAACAAGTAAATTTGATTGATAGAGCTAAAACTATCAATCAAATAATTTAGGTCGGTTAGTAAAAATATGCTTTGATCATGATTATTTGTTATTTCTTCAATTTCTTTTTTATATTTTTCGTACATATATAGGCCATGGTTAATAGAGTGTCAATTAAACTGAATACAGTATTAATACTGTTGATGTAGTATTTCTTAATGCATCATTCCATTAATGTCACGGATAAGGTAATTTAAAGTGATGGTATTACTTAACCTTATCAATTGTCTAGGCACATTCGCTTTATTTCTTGATTTAGCGATAATAGCAAGGCGGCGAAACAAGAGAAGGGAAAGGAGGATATCTGGTTGCTACATCAGTTGGCTCTGAACGGTATTTACTTCAAGTGATTTGGCGGCGGTTTCCAGATCTGACAGTGGCCCGCCACTACCTGGTGCACAGCTGGTCTGTAATTGGGGTTGAGCCGTTCGGCGGCCCCAGGGTTGGCGCGATCAGTCGGGCTACCCGGTGCTATCCAGAGAGTGCGGCCTGTACTGGCGCAGCGGATAGTGCCGCTCTGGTCGATGTGCACAGGTACCAGGCCCTCCACAAGGTAGTGTTTGCCCACGGTGCGGCCATCGGCGGAAAGCATAGGGATCATTGGCTGGGATGCGAGTCGTTTAGCCATCAGCTTGGGAGCCTTCTGGCGGCCGAGAATGGCTTGAGGTAGGAGAGGGAGCCCCACCCGCTCCAGCCGGTATACTCGGCGCATCATGGCGATGGCCACCCCTCTGATATGAGGCGGTTGCTGTTGCAGCCATTCAAGCATCTGCTCAGGCGACCATGCCGGGGTGCCGTCAATCTGGGGCCCCATCCGGTATATCTGGCTCTCCAATGTCTCAAACTGCGGCGCCGTCAACGGCCTGTAGGTATGGGGTGTGGCGGGCAGTTCGCCCTGCAGGGCTTCCAACCTGGCAAAGATGTTAGTCACACACTACCTCGCTCATCAGTTCATCAAACAGAGGGCTCGGCGCATCGTGTTGCTCGGCCCGGTCCAACTTATCCAGCACGCGCCAGAGCTCACACCGATATGGATTGGGCAGCGCTGCGATCCACTGCTGGCATGCCGCGAATCCGCAGGCGTTGAACAGCTCGTAGCAATCCATCACCAGTGTCGGCCAATGTTCATCATCGGGGGAAATGGTGTCGGGCTGTTCGTCCGGTTCTGGTGTCCCGACCATGGCACGCAGCCATTCCAGCTCGATAAGGGGATCGTCATCGCCCGATGGGGTCAAACGACTCGACTGCACCTGCCCGTTCTCCAGCCAGAGGGTGAAACCGTCTGCCGTGACGTTGGCGCCAGCTCGCAAGCGGTCGATGGAAAAGGGCGATAACCCCCATTGTTCCTTCATGATCTGGTCTGCGAAGGCATCAGGATCCGGCCGCGTACAGTTATTGTCAGAGCTCCAAGGAGCCGGGCTGTCGCCCGACTTAACCCCAATACCCCAAGCCGAACCCTCGGCGGCCTTGGTGGCCTCGAAGGTACCGGCGGGCACTACTTCCCACCCTGTCAAACGGGTGCGTACACCCAGGCGGGCGGTGTGCAGGCCCATCAAGCGTTTGATGTCTTCGCCGTAAGCGTTGGCCTGCTCCTCGATGAGGTGGGCCAACTTGATGGGGTGTTCGGCCCGGGTCGCCAGGGCGCCACCCATGGCCTGC
Source organism: Aeromonas sp. R10-1 (assembly GCF_040908465.1). Lineage (NCBI taxonomy): Bacteria > Pseudomonadati > Pseudomonadota > Gammaproteobacteria > Aeromonadales > Aeromonadaceae > Aeromonas > Aeromonas sp. R10-1. The sequence continues at coordinate 2,150 of NZ_JBFODT010000033.1, read as the reverse complement.
AGATAGCAGCGGAAAATCCCGTTATCCGCGGCAAAGCGGGCGGCCTCAAAGCGCGGGTCTTGCAACACCGGTTTGGGCGGCCCCACCAGATCGCCATACTTCTTGGCGTTGCTGATGCGGCGCAGCTCTCGCCATACACCGACAGGGGCTCCGCCGATCTGCTGAAAGGTGCGGATCCCCCACCAACTGGCCCAGGCACATGCATGCTTGGCGCCTTGATCAGCTGGGGTGTCAGACTCCTGATCACCATCCACATGCTCACCGTCGATGTTCTTGGCAATATAGGCGGCGATGTAGCCGGTGGCATCTCCCTTGGCCGGGTCTATCTCTTTCCAGTCAAAGCGGGGAGTGATGTCGGTGAAGGGCGGGCGCCCCTGGATATCGCGCACCAGCTCTTGATGATCATCGGTGAGGGCATAGCGTTGCAGGGTGCTGATCACTCGCCATTTGTTGGCAGGGCGCATAAAGAGCAGCATGTGCCAGTGCGGGGTGCCATCGTGATGTGGCTCGCACACCCGAAAGCCGTAGACGGGGGTATCTGCTCGCTTGAGAGCGGCCCGAGTCAGGCTCCATAGCTTGGCCAGATAAGCGCAGGTTTCTCGCGGCGTTGCCCCTTCATAGCGTTTGTTCTCTACGGTCTTGCCGTCGTGTCTCTGTGTCCAGGCATGAAAGCGGCTCGGCGCAGTCCAGGTGAAGAAGACCCCCACATGCCCTTGTTCTTCGGCGTAATCCTCAAAGCCGCGCATCCGCACCATCATCTCGTTGCGGCGGTTGACCGGGTTGGCGTTGCTGGCCTCCCAGCAATCCTTCATCGAGATCACCAGGTCATGCTGTTCGTTCATCACCTCCGACTCGGCCAGCCAGCGCATCATGGCGCGCTTGCGCTCGCGTACCACCTTCATGGTGGCATTCGACACATAAGCCGATACCCCCTTGCGCACCTTGCCGAGCACGATGTTGATGTGCTCCTGTAGTCTGTCCCAGGTGCGGTTGATGCGTTTTTCCCACCACTTGGCAGAGAGCAGGCGCACCATCACGCTCAGGATCCAGTTATCACGCACCTCCTCGGTTTTGAATTCGGGCAACTCCCCTATAAAGCCCCACTGGACGGCAGGCTGGCGGATGGCTTCCCATGTCAGCAGCAGATCCGGCTCATCGCCGGCTTTGATGCCCTGCTCGATGTTGTGCCAGATGGCGGCCGTCTGGTTGGCGAACTGATGCGCCACCCGCTTGCGGCTCTCTTCATCGCGCAAGGCCTGCGGGTCCACTGGCAGGGCCTGGATAAGGCCGCGCACCAGCTTCGTCCGCTCACGAAGCCAGATGTTGCCATTGCGGGCATGGCGGGTGCTGCCATCTTTGCGGCGTCGCACGTATTGCTTGAACAGGGTCAGGCTGAGCTGGGGGGAGAGGCCATCGAGAACTTGCACGGCCCACGCCAGATCAGATTGGCCGGGTACGCCAACGAAAGCGGCGTCAAGATTGACGCCGGGTAGAGCATTGGAAAGGGTATCGATGCGCTGCCGCAGTGTCCTTTTCGACAGCGGCAGCCTGGTGGTTGTTCGACTCATTGGATGGCGGTACCAGATAACAAGCTGATGCGGGATTGGCAGCCCTGGATGCGCTGCTGCGCATGGGCTTTCATGCGGCGGGCTGCCGCACACTGGCGCAGCAGTAGCGTGATACTGGCCCGGGGTCGGGCTGGTAGCCTGCGCGCATTGGCCAGCTCCCGTTGATATAGACGCAGCCGCGCTGCGTCTTCCCGATAGGTCTCTTGCCAGCGGTGCATCAGGCTGGTCAGCTCCTGTTGCAGGTGATGGGTCACTGGATCACCTCACCTTGTCCGTGCAGCGGGGCGCACTCGCGCCACCAGTCGCCAATCTCCCGGGCCAGGGCGGTTTCACCCTGACCCAACGCCAGCCAATAGACGGATCGCACGGCCCCGAGTGCCAGCAGCTCCCGGGCGATGTCTCTATCCCCCCGGGCTTCACCACCGGCGGCGATAAACTCGGCGCGGGCTGCCAGCCAGTGAGTGACCAGCGGGCCATGAGTCGGGGCCATGGCTGGCCCCTCTTCGTCATCGTCCTCACCGCTGTCGTCATCCAGCAGGGCGGCCGGATTGCAGGTGGCGACCAGTTGGAGCTGGATGTATT